>NZ_JACVUH010000049.1:0-1792 GCF_016516865.1 Enterococcus sp. S53 | reverse complement strand
CTCTGATATGATATAAAAGTTGCTAACACAGCACGGTAGACCTTTGAAAACTGAACAAAGCAAGCAAACGAACCAATGTGTAGGACGTTTCAATTTATTGAAACAAATACATGCAAGCAATAGCTAGCAAAGTTAATTTTTATGAGCTTAATGACCGTATGGTCATTCAAACAAATCATTATGAGAGTTTGATCCTGGCTCAGGACGAACGCTGGCGGCGTGCCTAATACATGCAAGTCGAACGCTTTTTCTTTCACCGGAGCTTGCTCCACCGAAAGAAAAAGAGTGGCGAACGGGTGAGTAACACGTGGGTAACCTGCCCATCAGAAGGGGATAACACTTGGAAACAGGTGCTAATACCGTATAACACTATTTTCCGCATGGAAGAAAGTTGAAAGGCGCTTTTGCGTCACTGATGGATGGACCCGCGGTGCATTAGCTAGTTGGTGAGGTAACGGCTCACCAAGGCAACGATGCATAGCCGACCTGAGAGGGTGATCGGCCACACTGGGACTGAGACACGGCCCAGACTCCTACGGGAGGCAGCAGTAGGGAATCTTCGGCAATGGACGAAAGTCTGACCGAGCAACGCCGCGTGAGTGAAGAAGGTTTTCGGATCGTAAAACTCTGTTGTTAGAGAAGAACAAGGATGAGAGTAAAATGTTCATCCCTTGACGGTATCTAACCAGAAAGCCACGGCTAACTACGTGCCAGCAGCCGCGGTAATACGTAGGTGGCAAGCGTTGTCCGGATTTATTGGGCGTAAAGCGAGCGCAGGCGGTTTCTTAAGTCTGATGTGAAAGCCCCCGGCTCAACCGGGGAGGGTCATTGGAAACTGGGAGACTTGAGTGCAGAAGAGGAGAGTGGAATTCCATGTGTAGCGGTGAAATGCGTAGATATATGGAGGAACACCAGTGGCGAAGGCGGCTCTCTGGTCTGTAACTGACGCTGAGGCTCGAAAGCGTGGGGAGCGAACAGGATTAGATACCCTGGTAGTCCACGCCGTAAACGATGAGTGCTAAGTGTTGGAGGGTTTCCGCCCTTCAGTGCTGCAGCAAACGCATTAAGCACTCCGCCTGGGGAGTACGACCGCAAGGTTGAAACTCAAAGGAATTGACGGGGGCCCGCACAAGCGGTGGAGCATGTGGTTTAATTCGAAGCAACGCGAAGAACCTTACCAGGTCTTGACATCCTTTGACCACTCTAGAGATAGAGCTTCCCCTTCGGGGGCAAAGTGACAGGTGGTGCATGGTTGTCGTCAGCTCGTGTCGTGAGATGTTGGGTTAAGTCCCGCAACGAGCGCAACCCTTATTGTTAGTTGCCATCATTTAGTTGGGCACTCTAGCGAGACTGCCGGTGACAAACCGGAGGAAGGTGGGGATGACGTCAAATCATCATGCCCCTTATGACCTGGGCTACACACGTGCTACAATGGGAAGTACAACGAGTTGCGAAGTCGCGAGGCTAAGCTAATCTCTTAAAGCTTCTCTCAGTTCGGATTGTAGGCTGCAACTCGCCTACATGAAGCCGGAATCGCTAGTAATCGCGGATCAGCACGCCGCGGTGAATACGTTCCCGGGCCTTGTACACACCGCCCGTCACACCACGAGAGTTTGTAACACCCGAAGTCGGTGAGGTAACCTTTTTGGAGCCAGCCGCCTAAGGTGGGATAGATGATTGGGGTGAAGTCGTAACAAGGTAGCCGTATCGGAAGGTGCGGCTGGATCACCTCCTTTCTAAGGAATATTTCGGAAGACTACACATCGTTTGCCTTTGTTCAGTTTTGAGAGGT
>NZ_JACVUH010000048.1:0-1961 GCF_016516865.1 Enterococcus sp. S53 | reverse complement strand
GCTTTCTTGAGGGCGGACACTTGGTTTTCTTGTGCTTTGATAATCTGTGTTAAACTATCGTATCGAGTACCTAATTTACCAAGTTTGTTCCCTGCCAAATCAGCAACTTTCATATTTGCTTGCATTTCTTTCGCTAGGTATTGTACTTGCTTTTTAGAATTAGCAACGCCTTTCCCAAAATCAGCATCATCCAAACCTAGCTTTATGACCATATTTCCTAATGGAGTTGCACCAGCCAAATCATCCGCCCCCTTTCACTAAATCAGCCAATGGCTTAATTTCTTTTTGTTTCCTATTCTTCTCTCCTTTTGGCGTTTGTTTAAACATAATTTCATATAGGTACAGCGTATCTGTGTTCAGAACGTCATTGATTGTCCAACTGGGATAAATATTCAATATTGATCTCACAACATCTAGCTGTAACTCATGATGATCGGACGAACTTATTTTCCGTCCTTTTTTCCTTTTGGGTCTTTCTTATCTGTTGGATCTGATTCTTCCACGTCTTTCTCGTAACCTAAGACACGATACATAATGATTTCCATGATCAAATCTCTGTCCCATGCATCGATACCATTTAAAAGGACAGTGCCTGTTAAATCTTTATCATCAAACAAACCTGCTACAAACTCAGCGCGGAATTCAGTAAGCACTCTGGCTGGAGGAGCAACCTCATTGCCTTCGTCATCCTTCTTAAAAAGTTTTGCTTCGCCATCCGTGTAATCCAAAGCTTTTGAATACGGCACGTGACTTTGAGTGAAGGTCTTTCTTGTTCCATTGATCATTAGATCCAATCTGATTTCTTTTCCAATTTCTGACATCTATAATTCCTCCTATTAATCAAAAAATAAAAAGGCTAGTCCGAAGACTAACCTTTGTCACATTATTGTCCGTCCCCACTTGGAGGAGCAACAGGCTCACCAAGTACAGCAGTTTTCATTTTAGTAACTGCTTCTTCTCCAAAAGCACGCAAGACTTTTACCGTCTTTTCATTTGTGTCAATTTTGACCTTCCGAGAGATTGCGTTGTAAACATACTCGCCCGCTTCTGGTGTAAAATCTTCATCGTTTTTAGTAGCCAATGAAAATCCATCACGGTTAAACGACCCGGCTACCATTGCGAATGCTACTGGTTCACCATATAAATCTTCCGCTTCAGCTACAGCTGCCATATATGGAGGCTCTGTTTCATCACCAAAACCGTCGATGCCTTCTGCCATTTTGATCAATCCTAAGATTTCTTGCTCAACTTCTACAGGTACATCTAGCAAACCAAAATTTGCGGCTACTGACCCGGTTCCTTTTCTAGCCAAGTAGTATTCAACGTTACCAGCAAATACTTTCACTGCTTCTTTGGATAGACCTGTTAAGTCGAAGGCAGTTGGTCCACCTTCTTTTTGTTTACCTTCTAAAACGTGAATTTCCGCTGCTGTATCTGGTTCCAATGCTGTGGTTAGTTTTCGAACCGATAATTTATCAAAACCATAAGTTTCCATTTGTAAATTCCTCCTAATAAAATAGACACCGATTAATAATCAGTGTCATGAATTTGTGTGTTTTTTCGATAACGCCTTGCATCCACAAAGCGTTTTGTTTCTGAGAAATACTCGTCAAGCCCACCATTTAACTGGGCATAACCAAATTCCCACATCGCAGCTTTCACTGCTTTAGCAATTTCTTTCGTCAAAATCCTTGATTGAGTTTCAACATTAATTTGATAACTAAACGTTTGCGACATCTCTTTGTTGGCTGCATAGTAAGCACTAGTTGGCGGTCCAAGAGGTGTATCGATGATAATAAAAGGTTTCGTCGAATCGAAGCTTTCAGGTACTTCATAGAATTTGATATTCTTTGCAGTCACCTCTTTTGCAATCGTAGGATCAGCAGATAAAACATTGTAGACTTCCATCATCATATCTTTCATCGTGCTAACTCCTCCAATTCTGACCGCATCTCTTCAAA
>NZ_JACVUH010000047.1:0-2172 GCF_016516865.1 Enterococcus sp. S53 | reverse complement strand
ATTAATGTCCGTACACAGGATTACTCTCAACAACTCGAAATACTCATAGAAATCATGTCAAACTTTGGTGAAGATTTGAAGAATATGAAGCTGTTTATGGATACGAAAGTTGTAGGAGGATTACTTGATAAAAATAAAAAAGCACAAGAAAGAAGTGAAATTAGAAGGGCAGGAGGAACTATTTAATGATTAGTGATTTAAAAATAACGTTGGATGGATTCGTCTTGTCCGATTATTTTGACCTGACGGAAGAACCAGATAGAGGGTTATTTCCAAACGTTACAAATACAACGAAGCAGATCAGCCGATTAAATGGTGTGAGAGTCTCACAGACACGTTTTGAGGAGCGGTATATAAAGTTGTCTCTATATGCTTTGAACGGCAATTTCAGAGAGATGAAAGACAGGTTAGCATTACAGTTATTTAAGGAAGGGAATCAGAAACTTTGGTTTTCGGATGAGCCAGACAGATTCTTTTGGGTGAAACTTAATGGTGAATCTTCTCTAAAGCGATCACTAGAATACCGTGGGGAAGCATATGGAACAATTGAATTCATTTGTGAGGATGGGTTAGCACACGCCATCCAGACCAAGGATTTCCAACTTGTTGATGATTCTGTAGTCATACAAAACGAAGGCACATACAAAGCGCCAATCACTTGGACAGTAGATTTTTTAGCCGATTGCGAATCAATTGGGTTTGTCACTGAAGATCGTATATTGCAGCTAGGATATGTAACATCAGAGGATATCGATGAAGACTTGTCAAATGTCGTTTTGTTTAACGACCCAATGAAATCAGCTACTAGCGGTCAATATTCAAGGAACGTAGGTAAAATTCGATGGCGGAATGATTCTGGCGATAACACTTCGCAAATACAAGGATCGTTGAAGTATGAAGCTGATGCAATAACAGTTGATAGCTATGGACCGTCTGGTGCCGATGATGCATTTTGGCATGGTCCAACACTAACACGTTTTTTCAACGACGTTGAGGATTGCGAAATTTACGCACGGTTTAATTTTAAGCCAAATGGGGCCACAAAAGACAAAGCCAAGAAACAAGGACTTTTCGAGTTGAATCTAGTAGATGCAGATAATCTTTTTATATGTGGATTTGAAATGAAAGACAATACCGATCAACAAGATAGGGTTGAGTATAAATTTTATGTTGGTGATGCGGAAATTAAATCAGGTTTTTTACCAGCGGCTGTTCGAAACACGAATGGTGGCTTTTTTGGTATGATCCGTATTCGCAAAGTCGGCAATAATTTTGATTTCTATCTGGCCAGACTCGTGAACAATCCTAAAGGTGGTTTCAACGAATCTTGGAAGGCAACGCATAACTGGACCAACGAAGCCATAGCAATGTTAAAACCTACAAGGGTTGATATAAACTTTCTAAACTGGCGAAACAAGCAACCAATTTACCAGTCGCTTACACATTTAAAGCTAACCAAATTTAATACTCGTGACGATAAGTTGATTCCCAAAACATTTTTGGAAGGAGATCAGCTTATTTTTGATGGGTCAACTTCTAAGGTCACCATAAATGGAATCACAGCAAATGATTATTTCGTAGTAGGATCGCAGCCGATTATTTCGAACATCGGAGAAACAGAGGTGTTCATATCACATGAAAGTACGGTTGATCCAATAGTCACAGCCACGGTAGAGGAGAGATTCTTATGATTTATCATATTTTAAACAGAGAATTCAACTCCATTTGTATGATCGACGATGAAGCCGATAACTCAGTTATATTGACGGACGACACGCACACATACGGTATATCTAACGGAACACTTTTGAATACATTTGATTGCGCGATCGATAAGAATCATGAAGATGCTGGGATGATTCAAGTGGGTACGCATATCGTCTTCCAAGACGAAAATGGCGAGAATATTTGTCTGACGTTGATGGACACCGATGAAGATGAGTATACACGTACCTGTCACTACGAAGATTTGGGCATGGAGTTGATCAACGAAACTCCGATGATATTTCCGGCATCGTTTGTCCAACCTGTCGAGTATTACGTTAATCGGGAAATATACGATAGTGGTTGGGAAATTGGTTTGAACGAGTTAGTAGATGCCAAAATGAAAATGGAGTTTACTAACAACGACACTACTTTAACGAGATTGCAGCAGATATGCGAGATGTTCAA
>NZ_JACVUH010000046.1:0-2243 GCF_016516865.1 Enterococcus sp. S53 | reverse complement strand
TGGCGTAACCGTCTCTACTAAAATGTGTCCAAGATATTGACTCAAATCCAAACCTTATTCAATTCTGGAAGCCTATGTGCTTCATCAATAATAACTAAATCAAACTGTCCCCTTAATCCATTGACATAAGGAATATTGTTTTCTGTATGTCCGTTAATAATGGCATTGAGTATTTTACTTGTAACAGTAAAAACTACTTGTTTAGATTTCGTTATATCAATAAAAAGTTTGAGTAAGTATAAGCCTAAATAAGTTTTACCAGTTCCACAATCCCCACTTATAACTATCAAATGCCTGCTATTTATATCTTTAAAAATCTTTGAGCATCTGACTGATACATCTCTCTGCTCATCTAATAAAGGACTAATTTCCTGTGAATTTAGAGCTTTAGCTAAGTTTTCGTATCCTTGTTTCTCCATAGAATATTGACCAGTAACAATTAAATTTGTAATTTCACTTGATTCTCTATTGTCAAAAGTAGAACGTAATAACTCGATTAATCTATTCTCTTCTCCTAACACAAAACAGTTCTCACGTTTTGAATTATAAATATCATATTGATTACTAAATAATTCTTCTTTATTTTTATAATTATGTAAATATTGTATCTCTAAAATATCTACTTGATTATCACCTAAATTGGAATGGTTACATTTCAGATGGCTTCTATATGTATGTGTTTGAGCAATAGGATGACTGCGAACACTTGATTCTTCTTCAACATTATCTAGCTTTACAAACGTATTAGATTCAGTAAACTCTGTATTTATTGACTGCCATTGTTTTAGCTCAATAATCATAGCTGTTGGTCTATCAGTGACTTTGTTATAACCAACTAATAAGGCATCAATTCTTGAGTTTAAAGGTGTTTCATATTCCATGATTAAATCCAAATCTGTTAAACCAGCTTGATTAATCAACTTAATTAAAATAGGCAAAGAGTTTTTCCAAGATAGAACTTCGTTATCATTGAACTCTATCTCATTATCTTCAAATGAGTGAAATTTATCTAGCATTTTCTCTACTAATTCATCACTAGACATCCTAGCTAAATTAGAAACTCTATCGTAAAAAAACAACACCATAATCACCACTTTTTTATAATTATAATAACAATTGTATCATAATTAATATTCAAATATTGGGATAATTTTTAAACAAAAAAATCCTGAAAACATCGGATTTTTTTATTTTGTTTTTATCTTTAATTTTCTATAAATTATCTTAGACTTTGATATAATAGATAAAAAAGGGGAATAAAGAAAAGAAATTGAGCAATTCGAATATTAAATTAACCAGAAGTTTAAAAAACGATAGGTCTAATAAAGATTTACTACGGACAGAAATAAATAATGCCACTGACCCAAACGTCAGACTAGAATTGACTAGGATGTTGTTAGAAATTGAAAAAGAAGAAAAGAAGAAAAAATTCATTAAATGGCTAAGTATTATTATTGTTTTAGTAATTATTCTTCTAAATCTTTTATATTTAGGGAATAAATCTTTTAAAGAACCAACTGTTGAAAAGATAACTGAATCAACATCAACTACAAGTCAGCAAGCTAGTAATAGTGATACATCAACTTCTGTTGTAAAATAAACAAATTTGTCAGAGGAAGAATTAAAAAGATGGGTTATGGCTATCTTAGACTTAACAACTCCACCACCAACTAAATACATTTTAACTGTAAAAATTGATGAAACAGATAATTTAGCTTATATCCATGTTGGAGTAGACCAACTTGATGGTGCTGGAACATTTAGAGTAAATGCTAAGGGGCAATTAGAATATATGCCATATATGGGAAAATACAGAGGTATTGATGAATGGATTTTAATGTCTGATAAATATATGGATACTACAATCGCCGAAGAATACTATAAGGAACAAGCAAAAAAAACAAGCTAAAGCAAATGATGATTTAAATAATATAAAGAATCATCTTATTGGCAATAAGTATCTTATCAAACCTATTCTTTATGATGGAATGGATTCTGAACAAGCAATGAATGAGAACAAAGCACCACAAAGTTTAATACATGATGGAGTTCAAATTGTTTCTTTTAAAGATGACACTAATGTCCGTATAGAATTAGCTGGAACATATAGACCCGATTATGAAGAAACGTACTCCTTGTCCTCAGAAACTATTAACTTCAAAGACTACTATATCTCTTAGAGATATAATGGATTGGATTTGAGTCAATATCTTGGACACATTTTAGTAGAGACGGTTACGCCA
>NZ_JACVUH010000045.1:0-2344 GCF_016516865.1 Enterococcus sp. S53 | reverse complement strand
GGCGTAACCGTCTCTACTAAAATGTGTCCAAGATATTGACTCAAATCCAATATCAGATGCCGCTCAAATTCATTCAGATTCTACTTTACAAACTTTATCAATTGATGCTGATGCGTTTGATCCAGAGGGCACTGCTGAGTTATTATCTGAAGCGTATTGTTTATTAGAAGGTTTAACTCCTTTGATTATAGAGAAACGAGGAACTAATCAGATACATGCTTTTTCAAAAGAAACAAATGCAAATCGAGGAGAAAATATCGAGCTTGCTAAATGTGAAATTAGAATCAACTTTAAACCTTTTACCAAAGGGATAGCAAAATCAGCTGGAATGATAATTGAACTTTCGAAAGAAGAGTTTGTATTATTAGGTATAAATATTTCGTTGACTTTACAAGCAAAAAGGAAAATTTATGGAAATATTGGTATTATAACTTTAGAAGATGGAAAATTTGAAAATAACAAATGGATTCGTAATCGAATATTAAATGGTGATGATCGTTACGATATCAGCATTGAAAATACTCCAAAACTATTGAGATTTAAATATCATATTTTCTAATTTAATTGATGGGATTTTGCACAAACTGTATAATTATAATGATATAAAATGAAAATGCAGTCGAGTTGTTAATGCGACACAATCGGATTCTGTCACATTCGATGAAATCGCTCCGTCCTTAGAGGCTCTAAGAGAAAATCACTTTTCTTTTAGAGCCTTTTTTCTATAGCTTGTTTAAATGTGACTTATTATCTGTTATAATTATATTAAGTAACATTTGAGAGGTGGCTAAAAATGAAGAGCGTGGAACCGATTCGCGACAAAAAAAAGATCGATGCCATGAAGGCTATTTTGGCTTCCGGCAAATATGGGCAACGGAATTTGGTGCTTTTTTCGATCGGGATCAATACAGCGTATCGAATCTCCGATTTAAGGCAGTTGAAATTAAGTGACGTGTTAGAAATTTCCCGTGGTCGGGTAATTGTCAAAGAACGTCTGGCCATGAAGGAACAAAAAACAGCTAAACACAATTCGGTCTTCATTTCGAACAAATTACGAAAAGTGATTCTTGATTATGTTCAATCCGAATTTCCTGAGCAGCTGCAAGCACAAGACTTCAGCAAGTATTTGTTTCCAAGTCGAAAAGGAGCAGATACGCCCTTGACCCGACAAAGCCTTTGGCGGATCATTCATGAAGCTGGAACAGCGGTTGGGTTGAAAGAAATTGGCCCCCATTCGATGCGCAAGACCTTCGGCTATTTTTTGTACAAGCAAGGGACAAAAACCGAGATCATTCAGTCGCTGCTCAACCATTCTTCACAACGGGAGACCTTACGCTATATTGGGATCACCCAGGAAGACAAAGATACCGCCGTAAAGAGTTTGGATCTGTGACAGAATAACGCCCTATATAATAGAAGAAAAAATTTAAGAGGTGAGAAGATGAACGAAGAAAATCGTCCTAAATTTCCTGATAAATACCACTTATCTCGCAAAGAATCGGTGTATTTATTGAAGAAGAACATTGTAGAACTGGTGTATAATGCGGGGAAATTTGAAGGGTTAAACACAACGTTGTTGCAAACAGAAGAGATTATTAAGTATAATCGGGCCAATAACGTGGCGGTAGATGATGTCCTGACCGTCGTTAACTTAAAAAGAGGCTTTGAAATGCTTTTAAACGACGTACAGGATCCCCTGATCGAGACAAGTAAGCGGATTAATCGGATCGTTGCAGCGGAAGATGCCCTTTTCCCTGGTGAAATACGATCCGGTGGGGTAGAAGTATCAACCATTCAAGGCAGATATGTGCCGCCAATGTTAACTGAAGATGAGATAACGGATCAATATGACAAAATAATGAAGCAAAATATATCAGAGACGGAAAAAGCTTTGCGCCTGTTTCTATTTATTTCGAAAAATCAAATATTCTGGGATGGCAACAAGAGAACTGCTCTAATTACAGCAAATACGATTTTATTTAATCAGGGTGCTGGTCTAATATCAATTCCAGAATCGAAGTTTACAAGGTTTAATGAGTTGCTTTCTGCTTATTACAATAGTGAAGATGATATAGACGCAGAAAAGATACTGGATTTTATGTATTCGAACTGTATTTTTGGAATTACTTTTCAATAAATTTACTAAGGAGTGACTTCTTTGACTAGTTTTGCAAGAAAGCCTACGGTATTTATTAGTTCAACCTGTTATGATTTAAAACAAATTAGAAGTGACCTTAAGAAGGTTATAGAAAATGATTTAGGGTTTGAAGTACTATTGTCTGAATATTCCTCGTTTGGAATGGCAACAGTTTTTTTGACAAATTTTATAAGGTGCAGAACTTCT
>NZ_JACVUH010000044.1:0-2444 GCF_016516865.1 Enterococcus sp. S53 | reverse complement strand
GAAGTACAGTATTCAATATCGTGTCCACGTGCAAGGTATCGGATGGACTGGCTGGGTCAAAGATGGTGAAGTTGCTGGTACATCTGGTAAATCCAAACGTCTTGAAGCTATTCAGATTAAATTGATTAAAAAATAAAATAATAAAGAAATAGTTTGAAATTTTCTCTTTATGTTGAGATAATCAACTTTAAGGAGGGAACAAGATGAAAAAAGTATCAGTATTAATAATCATGCTATTAGGGTTTGTGCTTTTTCCAATAACTACTTTTGCAAGCAGTTCAGCTAATGTAAGTTATCAGACACATGTTCAGACTTATGGGTGGCAAGGCTGGAAAACCAATGGTCAGTCATCTGGCACATCTGGACAGTCTAAAAGACTAGAAGCAATCAAAATTAAACTAGATAATAAGGAATACAGCGGAAACATTGAATACAAAACTCACATTCAAAAACAAGGTTGGGAAAAATCCTTTCGTAAAAACGGTGAGCTTTCTGGTACAAGTGGTAAGTCACTTAGATTAGAGGCTATCCAAGTTAAGTTAACCGGTGAGATTGCTAAACACTATGATGTTTACTATCGAGTACACGCACAACAATTTGGCTGGATGGGGTGGGCTAAAAATGGTCAATCTGCAGGAACTTCTGGATTTAGCTTCCGATTGGAAGCAATTCAAATCAAGTTAGTTAAAAAAGGCGGAAACGCTCCGGGGACAACGCTGAATTCATTTAGAAATGGCACGAAGAAATACGTGGATAGCCGAGGCAATGGATTAATTAAAGGATCTCGGCAAAAAATCTATCACATCCCAGGTAGTCAGTATTATGATCAAACAACCAGCCCAATTCGTATGTTCAAAACTGAAGTAGAAGCTTTCAAAGCTGGTTTCAAACCGGCAAAATAAATCAAGATAAAACCTCTTGCTCATATGGGCAAGAGGTTTTTTGTAGTTGCATGAAAAAAGATAATTAACTCAAATTTCGGCATAAAATGAGGAGTAATAATCATGACTAATGAAACCAGAGCACACATTCGCAGTATACTATGGCAATATAAAAAGATCGAAAAAACGTTTAAAGAGTTCTCAGACATTATTGCAACAGATAGGAATCCTTATATGGAGTACCCATTAGGCGAAGAAAATCCAAGTTGGACAATGAATCAAATTTTATTTTACAAGTCATTTTTAAGAGTGGTCAATGGTGTTCTAGAAGATTCAACACTTGATGTTAGAGATATATTTTATGTGAAGTATTACAACGGCCATTCTAAGAAATGTATAGCGGTTGTATCTGCGGAAACTTTTTTAAGCGAATCTACTATAAAGAGAAGAGATGCAGAATTCATTAATGAAATCGCAAAAAGATTAGGTTGGTTATCGGTTTGACCTCTTTCAATACCTAACATGGTTTATCCTTTAATTAAGGACGTACGTTCACCATGGACGCATGGTTTAAAAGAAAGGGGAAGTTAAAATTGGCTAGTATTGAAAATATGATCAAATGGTTTAAGGATCGAGAAGGCAAGGTAACTTATTCAATGAATTCTCGATTAGGACCAAATAGTTATGACTGTAGTTCGGCTGTGTATTTCTCATTGATTGCAGGAGGTTTCTTACCTTCTGGAACAGGGATTGGAAATACAGATTCACTTTTTGCTTTAGAAGGAAGTTTATTAACAGCTGTATCCCGTAGCTCAGTCAAGCGTGGAGACATTTTTGTAGCAGGTTACAAGGGTAGTTCAGGTGGTGCTGCAGGTCATACGGGTGTTTTCTTGGATAACCAAAATATTATCCATTGTAACTACACTAAAAACGGAATTGCAACTACTCCAGCTACAAATTGGATGGGAGATTATAGTGGATTGCCAGTATATTTTTATCGATTAAAGGGCGCTACTCCTACATTTAAGTACAAAGTGGATGACGTTGTTTATATTAAAAGCAATGCTACTTATTACTTTAATGGTGACTTAATTAGTGATAACGACAAGAAACTTGCTGGAAAAGTAACGGGTGTTAAGTATGACGACACCGGCAGAAATGGTGAGCATAACTTAGTGTTTGTAAAACAAGTTCAAACACCTACAATTATTAATCACTGGACCTTAGAACGTGATCTGGAGAAGTGGTCTCCAACAACTACCTATATTTCTAATGGTGAAATTGTCAAATTCAAAGCAGCAGCACAGAGAACAGTAGAAGGAACACTATTGACATCTGATCAGAAATCAAAAAGTGTAAAAAAAGTTGATACAATAGATATTGCACCAGTAAATGTTGGTACAGGTACTAGTTATCGTAAGTATAAGCTTGATGGTATTTCTGGATGGATCTATGAAACTGATGTTCAAAAATGACGTTTTAAGTTAATCGTTTAGTATATTCAAATTACAAAAAGGGACTGTGACATAAGTCCATAGAAGAAAACCGCAAGAAATGACGAGA
>NZ_JACVUH010000043.1:0-2479 GCF_016516865.1 Enterococcus sp. S53 | reverse complement strand
TAAGTACAAGCATCAGTAACAGTGAATCAGCAAGTACAAGCACATCAATCAGTGATTCATCATCGTTAAGTACAAGTGTAAGCAACAGTGACTCGACAAGTACAAGCACGTCGATCAGTGATTCAATGTCTGTAAGTACAAGTATCAGTAACAGCGAATCAGCAAGCCTGAGCGCATCGATCAGTGATTCATCATCGTTAAGTACCAGTGTGAGTGATAGTGATTCGACAAGTACAAGTGCCTCAATTAGCGATTCAATGTCTGTAAGTACAAGCATCAGTAACAGTGAATCAACAAGCTTGAGTACGTCGATCAGTGACTCGTTATCTCTAAGCACAAGTACTTCGTTGTCATTAAGTGCGAGCGATTCTACAAGCTTTAGTGGCAGCACAAGTGTAAGCAACAGTGAGTCAACAAGTACGAGTACGTCATTGAGTGACTCATTATCAGTAAGTACAAGTATTAGTAACAGTGAGTCAGCAAGTATTAGTACTTCACTAAGTGATTCATCATCATTGAGTACTAGTGGTTTAATGTCACAAAGTGCAAGCGACTCTGCAAGCTACAGCGTTAGCACAAGTACAAGTAATAGTGAATCAACAAGCATTAGTACGTCTGTGAGCGATTCACGGACTAGTGAAAGTCAAAGCTATAGCAGCAGTACTTCAGCCAGCTTGAGCATGAGTACTAGTGTCAGTACTTCGGTTAGTGACTCTGCTTCAATTAGTACAAGCATCAGTAACAGTGAATCGAATAGTTTGAGTACGTCAATTAGTGATTCACGATCAAGTATGAGTGAAAGTTTTAGCAGCAGTACCTCAGCAAGTATTAGTCTAAGTACTAGTGACAGTACTAGCTACAGTAGCAGCACCTCAGCAAGCATAAGTACAAGTACAAGCGATAGTACAAGTATTAGTAATAGTGCTTCTGAAAGTATGAGTGAAAGCTTGAGTATCAGTACATCAATGAGCGACTCATCGTCAATCAGTGCTAGCTTGAGCAATAGCGATAGTCTTTCAGAAAGCAGATCACTAGCAAGTGAAAGTCAAAGCTACAGTAGTAGTACTTCTGCGAGTCTAAGTCTGAGCACAAGTACTAGCAGTTCATTAAGTGATTCATCGTCAACTAGTGCGAGCAACAGCTACAGTTTGAGTAATAGCTTGAGCCAATTGACAAGTGACTCACTTTCCGAAGGTATTAGTTTAAGTAATAGCCTAAGTAATAGTTTCAGTCAAAGTACTTCAGCTAGCACGAGTTTGAGTTCAAGTACAAGTCTAAGTGAACAATTATCTCAATCAGTCAGTGCCAGCGAGTCACGGAGTGATAGCCTAAGCTATAGCAGCAGCACATCAATTAGTACGAGTGAAAGTAGCAGTACTAGCTTGAGCGAATTACTATCTCGTTCAACCAGTGCCAGTGAATCACGGAGCAATAGCTTGAGCCAAAGCACAAGTACTTCGTTGAGTGGCAGCAACAGCTCTAGCTT
Organism: Enterococcus sp. S53; assembly: GCF_016516865.1. Classification (NCBI taxonomy): domain Bacteria; kingdom Bacillati; phylum Bacillota; class Bacilli; order Lactobacillales; family Enterococcaceae; genus Enterococcus; species Enterococcus sp. S53. The sequence continues at coordinate 993 of NZ_JACVUH010000043.1, read as the reverse complement.
AAGTTTAAGCGAAATGAACTCTCAATCTAGCAGTGCAAGCGAATCACGGAGTGATAGTGTAAGCAATAGCATGAGCACATCAACCAGTGACAGCTTAAGTTCTAGTACGAGTGTAAGTGATTTACTTTCTAGATCAGAGAGTGCAAGTGAATCTAGAAGTGATAGCCTAAGCTATAGCGGCAGCACGAGCGTAAGTAACAGCTTAAGTTTAAGCGCGAGTCTAAGTGATTTACTATCTAGATCTGAAAGTGCCAGCGAATCACGTAGTTTCAGTATGAGTGATAGTGCAAGCACATCACTCAGCAATAGCGATAGTGCAAGTGATAGCTTAAGCGATCTATATTCAAGATCGAACAGTTCTAGCCTTTCAACCAGTGACAGTACAAGTACAAATGATTCTGTCTCAGCAAGTGCTAGTGAGAGCACCAGCATTTCACAATCTACTAGTACAAGTCTAAGCGAATCGGCATCAATCAGCACATCGCTTAGCGAAAAACAAGAAGTGATAGAATCTCAAAGTGTGAGTGCTTCGACAAGTGATTCACAAAGCTCTAGCACCAGTGAATCAGTTAGCGTCAGCATCAGTACTAGCGAAAGCGAGCGGAATAGTACGGAAGTTACACCTAGCGAATCAACCTCCATTAGCGAAAGCATTAGTACAAGTGAAAGTGTCCGAGATTCCGAATCGGTTAGTTCAAGTGACAGTACAAGTTTGAGTCAATCTATGAGTACGAGCGATCAAGCCTCCGCTTCTGAAAGCACAAGCAACAGTTCTAGCATTCGCGATTCTGAGTCTGAAAGTGCAAGTATTTCTACGGAAGAAAGCCGCAGCTTCAGTACAAGTGAGTCGATTTTTGCAAGTGAAAGCACATCAATCAGTCAAAGTGACAGTACAAGTATGAGCGAATCAGCTAGTGAAAGTACCAGCATTAGTGACAGTGAACGTGGTTCAATGTCTGATAGTGCAAGTGTAAGTGATTCGACTTCAACAAG
>NZ_JACVUH010000042.1:0-2597 GCF_016516865.1 Enterococcus sp. S53 | reverse complement strand
GATCATGCGACTACAAAATGAAAATACTGTCACGATTCCTTTTATCACAGATACCCATTATGCTACAGATACCTTCATTCAAGAAGATCTTGAGAATTACGGACGTACGGAAAATCATATCAAAAATGTTGCAGAATTGTCTCACATGATTCCTTTAGACTGTATTGTCGGAGGCGGTGACTTTGTTGATGGTGGTACTACAAAAGACACAAACGTCTCAAATATGAAGAAGGTTGTTAGTCTGTTTGGATTGGCAAGCTGCCCATTTTTCTTAGCGAAAGGGAATCATGATGATAACTCGTGGGGAGATGGTCGGCAAGGTCGAGGAACAACTGCTAGAAATAAAGTCAATCAAAACTATATGGCCAGTGATCCTACTAGTAAGTCATGGCATGGAAACATGAGCTACACAATCAAGCCAAGTGAAATGTATGAAATCATCACACGACCTTCAACTATATGGGCAATCAATGAAAATCCTAATGATAAAAATATGTATTTTTATTATGACATTCCGGATAAAAAAGTGCGTGTGTTCTTACTAAACACAAATGATATTCCATATGTTTTTGACACGGATGGGTTAGTGAAATACTTGACGATTAATGTTGCTGGTTATCGACAAGCACAATTGAAATGGTTTGCGGAAAATCTTAAAAGTATGCCTGATGATTACACTGCAGTCTGTTTTCAGCATCATCAATGGGGGCAATGGTACGCAACGAATAGTGCTTATTATCCTTATAACTGGGAATCTGTAGAAGGTATTTTAAAGGCGGCAAAAGAAGGATCAAGTTTTACACGCAAATACACAGGGAACGCTGATTTTGCTAGTGATATTTCAATTACATTCGACACGCCAAAAAACATTGCTTTTCTTGCTCATGGACATCACCACACAGATCGAATCACAACTAAATATGGGATTACAAACGTTTCAACAAGTTGTTCTGTCAGTCGCCCAAAGAAAGATCAAAGAGATCGGCCTTTAGGAGAACTAGAAGAAGACTTGTGGGACGTTTTTGTTTTGGACACAAAGAAAAAGCATGTAGATATCGTGCGGTACGGAGCAGGGAGCGACCGCAGCTTTGGCTACTAGAAAGGGGGAATCTTTATGGCAATTATTGAGGTTAGCAAGCAGATTACCAACTACCTAGATAGCGAAGAAATGGTGACTGCACCTGCTAATCCTGTCGAGGGTCAACGATGGACAGATACGTCTAAAAGTCCACCAGTAGCCATGATATACAAAGACGGTGAGTGGAAACCAGAACGGTTATCTGTTGAAGTCTTAGATCCGGACTTTTATCAAGATTTGGAAGATACAAAAACAGGGGTAGCAGCTGCTATCGAAAAAGCAGAGGCAGCTGAAAAGGCTGGGAAAGATGCACAAGCTGCAGGTGAAGCAGCTCAATCAGCAGCAAGTGAGGCGAAGCAAGCAGGAGAAAATGCTGCAAACCTAGCGACACAAGCCACTTTAGATGCTCAAGCGGCTAAAGCAAAAGCAGATGCGATCCAGATTGATGTAAATGGGCTTGTTTCTGATGTAGCTACTATCAATGGAACAGTTACATCGATCAGTAGTAAGGCCAACGAAGCTTATGAAAAAGCTGCTGCTGTGGAAGGAAGAACAGCAACGCTAGAAACCTCAGTTACTGGTCTAACTGGGCGTATGACAGATATTGAGACGACATCAACAAGTACCACTAAAAAACTGAATGAATTAGTCGTCACAGTGGATGGACAAAAACAAACAATAGCAACGGTTACGACAACATCAAACAGTGCATTGAGTAAAGCAAATGTATTGGAGACGACCGTTGACGGAGTTACACAGACTCTAACTAGCGTAGAAACTACTGCAAATAGTGCGTTAAGCAAAGTCAATACTGTTTCAAGCACTGTAGATGGTCATACTCAATTGATTGCAAGTACGAAAACAACAGCTGATTCGGCATTATCTAAGGCAGTCGCTACAGAAACAACTGTAAATGGATTAAAGACAACTGTTTCTAGTGTTGAGACAACTGCAAATTCTGCTTTGACTAAAGCTACACAAGTTGAAGCTACAGCCAGCGGAATCAGGCAAACTGTTACTGAGGTGCAGGAAAATATTTCAGATCTTGTAAACTTTTTCCCAGATACAAAGTTTACATTACAGAACCCAAAACCAACCATAGAGGGTACAGGAATAACAGTTTCTTATGATTCAAACGGTATTGTCATTCAGAATGCTGGAACCACTAGACAAAGGGTTTATTGGGGAGTAGCTCCGATAGCGTTAACTGTGGGGAAAACCTACAATGTGAAAGCTTATATGAACACAGGAACAGCTGGTGGAACAGTAGAAATCGGTACAAGTGGTGGAGAAAATATGATGGTTTCTCCAGATGCAGCAGTTGCTAAATGGATTCAAGGCACAATAAAATCCACAACATACACCGCGTTTAGTATATGGGTTGAAGCTGGTAAAGCTGTAAGATTTAGAGAGTTGTACATTTATGAAGCAAATACCGACGTTACTTCTTCCCAAATTACCCAACTATCAGACCAGATGAATTTCAAGCTAACTTCATCTGATGGCGGCGTAACTCAGA
>NZ_JACVUH010000041.1:0-3140 GCF_016516865.1 Enterococcus sp. S53 | reverse complement strand
AAAAAAGTCAGCTATCTAGAAGAGTCCATCAACAGCAAGTTTGAACTCGTCAAATTTAAATTGTTTAATATCCTGAAAAATGGCGGTCTTGAGGAAGTTTGTGAGGCGACATACAACGGTATCGAGTATGGAACTAGTTTGAATACAGGCGCTAGGATCAATTGTGATCTAGACATCATCAACACCTTAAGCAAAGAATGTGGGTTGAGTGTACCGGTATTCGTGGATAATACCGAATCAGTAAACGATCTACATCCGATCAATTCACAAATGATTGAGTTACGTGTAACGAAAAATAAAAATCTGAAAGTCGAGGTGTCGGAATGAACGAAGTTATTGTTTATGCCAAGATCAACAATGAAAAAGCGCTAATTGGCACTTTTGGATCTACGGAGAATATTTATGAAGAAGTTGAAGAAAAACTTGACTATCTAAATCTATCTTACTTGATGGATCGAAACCATCACATTTATGTTCGCACGGCATATGATGATTACCGCATGATTTGGGGGAGATCCAAGCTGCCTATTATTGGCACGGCATCAATAAAAGAAGATTGATAGGAGGCGAATAGAAGGTGGAAAGTGGTTCAAAGTTTCAATTTGAAAAAGTAGATCCAGCAAGTTATTTCAAACGGGACCTACTTAACAACGCAATACAATTAAATGAGCACCTGAGAAATGAGCTAGCTCGATTGCAGGAAAATAAAGATTCTAGGATTTCTAATCGCGTTATTCGTCTAGCTGAATGTACAGCGAAGATTACTGAACTTGCAATATCACAAATCCCTGACATTGACACAATTGTCAAGAATACGATGAGCTAAAGACATCAAAGTAAATGCGGTGATAGCATCCGTTTCACTTTTTTGATTATACAGTTTTGGTTCATGAGCTTGGGGGTTTCGATACATGTATACAATGGAATTTAATAGACTTTTCAGTCCGTTATATTCACTTCGTTCAGTCAAAGTATTAAGCATGTTTCCTTTAATCAAAATTATAGGTCGTTTGAGGATGAAAACTTCATCTATAAGAGTAGATCCGTCTTTTTCAATCTGGGAGATAGTTCTAATTCTTTCAAGAACTCCTTTGCTGGCTTCTAAAATAGCATGGAAATAATCTTCGGAAAATAGCTCCTCTTGACAATACTTAGATACTTCTGAATGGATTTGGTGAAGGGCTATCTTTTTTTCAAATGACATTAATCGTTTCTGAGCCTCAGTAAAGCTGGATACTTCCTCTGAGAGTTCGATCTTTCCCAAATCGTTCAACTGATAACCATAAAAAAGTAATATTCCATTTACTTGTTGTCTAGCGTTATCCCATTGGTCTGGTTTTTTTATAAATGATGCAGGATTTAAGATTTGCTGACAAAGAGTGAATACAGGTTTGGACGACCTTTTATTATGACACTCTTCTAGAAGCGTATTCTCAATTCGTCTCCACTTCGTACTAAGTTTTAAATTTGGTGATGTCGAGTCATGATCGTAATAGTTTAATCTGGAGAATATTTTCGTTAGTTCAGAGCCTATAGTGTATTCACCAAGTACAATAGATATTTCTTTAATTGCAGTTGCATCTAAAGCTTTTGCCAATTAAATCACCTCAAAAGAATTATATCAAAGAAGGGAAATAAAATAATGATAAATCAAAATGAAATTCAAAAAAGAAAGATTGCTGAACCAGTAACTGCGCCATCTCTAAACAATATTTGGACGGATCAAAATGCGTTTCAAACAGCAATGCGCATGGCAAACGCATTGTCGGCATCAACAATTGTTCCTAGGGACTACCAAGGTGAAAAGGGTCTGGGTAACTGCATGATTGCTCTTGAGATGGCCAGTCGTTTGAATACTAGCCCGCTCATGGTGATGCAGAACCTCTACGTTGTAAATGGTCGTCCGTCATGGTCAAGCCAATACATCATCGCTATGATCAACAATTCTAAAAAGTATCGTACTGAGCTGCAGTTTGAGTTCGAAGGGGAAGGAGATACGTTAGCTTGTACAGCCTATGTAGAAGACTACTCAGGAAGAACGATCAAAGGTCCGAAAATCACTATGGATATGGCAAAAAAAGAAGGCTGGGTGAACAAAACCGGATCTAAGTGGCAAACGATGCCAGAAGTGATGATTCGTTACCGAGCAGCATCATTTTTCGGACGCCTTAATTGTCCGGATATGATCATGGGGCTCTACTCTACTGAAGAAGCTTCAGAAATCGCACCTGATTTTATCGTTGTGGATGATGTTGCTGATCGTGTTGAAAAAGAAATTATCGAGAATGCTAACAAGGAAGTGTTGGATCCTACGCCAATTGAAGAATCAAACAATCAACATCCTGAAAATGTAAATGAAGATGGTGAGATTCAAGAGGAAGGCATGACGGAACCACAAGCAAGCGAGGACGAAGGACAGCAGCCACTCGATCTTGGAGAGGATGACCCGTATTGATTTCCGTTAAAGTATTTGGATCAGGAAGCAAGGGAAATGGCTATCTAATTGACGATGGACATTCTCAGCTGATCATCGAGTGCGGTGTCCCATTCCAGCATGTGCAACAACAAATGGGACATGATTTTTCGAAGGTTTCAGGGGTTCTCATCACGCATGAACATAGAGATCATTGCAAGTATATAAAGAAATTAATCGATGGAACTAGCATTTCAATTTTTGCTACTGAAGGGACAACACAAGCGATGTTTTCCGACGAAAAACTCAAACTTAAGCAATATGATTCCTATCGCTTTAAACCACTCTTATACAAAGAAACTCAAAAGATCGGCACATGGTATGTGACACCATTTGAGACGAGACATGATGTTGCTGAACCTTGTGGTTTTCTAATCGATAATACAGCCGGAGATAGATTGGTTTTCGTCACGGATTCCTATTACGTAAAGTATCGTTTTCCAAATGTGACCCACATAATGGTTGAGGCGAACTACTCGAAAGATATCGTTGATCAGAAAATGAACAAAGGCTTCGATCTCAAACGCAAGGAACGGCTACTTGAAAGTCACTTCGATTTTGATCGAACGTTAGATTTTATCAAAACGAACAAAAGCGATCGGCTGCAAGAAGTTTGGCTGTTGCATTTATCAGATGCTAATAGTCATGAACAAAAATTTAAAGAGGA
>NZ_JACVUH010000040.1:0-3235 GCF_016516865.1 Enterococcus sp. S53 | reverse complement strand
GCGTGGCGACGTCCTACTCTCACAAAGGGAAACCCTTCACTACAATCGGCGCTAAGAAGCTTAACTTCTGTGTTCGGCATGGTTACAGGTGTATCCTTCTTGCTATCGCCACCACACTATTCAATTGAGTAAGTGTTGCTCACTCAAAACTGGATCGAAGAAATCAAAACTCTTCCGAGTTTACGTGCTTTTTTCTTTTTGGTTAAGTCCTCGATCGATTAGTATCAGTCCGCTCCAACCATCACTGGCCTTCCACTTCTGACCTATCTACCTGATCATCTCTCAGGGATCTTACTTTCTTAAAGAAATGGGAAATCTCATCTTGAGGTGGGCTTCACACTTAGATGCTTTCAGCGTTTATCCCTTCCCTACATAGCTACCCAGCGATGCCTCTGGCGAGACAACTGGTACACCAGCGGTAAGTCCATCCCGGTCCTCTCGTACTAAGGACAGCTCCTCTCAAATTTCCAACGCCCGCGACGGATAGGGACCGAACTGTCTCACGACGTTCTGAACCCAGCTCGCGTGCCGCTTTAATGGGCGAACAGCCCAACCCTTGGGACCGACTACAGCCCCAGGATGCGACGAGCCGACATCGAGGTGCCAAACCTCCCCGTCGATGTGGACTCTTGGGGGAGATAAGCCTGTTATCCCCAGGGTAGCTTTTATCCGTTGAGCGATGGCCCTTCCATGCGGAACCACCGGATCACTAAGCCCGACTTTCGTCCCTGCTCGAGTTGTAGCTCTCGCAGTCAAGCTCCCTTCTGCCTTTACACTCTTCGAATGATTTCCAACCATTCTGAGGGAACCTTTGGGCGCCTCCGTTACCTTTTAGGAGGCGACCGCCCCAGTCAAACTGCCCATCTGACACTGTCTCCCAGCCCGATAAGGGCTGCGGGTTAGAGTGGCCATAACGCAAGGGTAGTATCCCACCATTGCCTCCATCGAAACTGGCGTCCCGATCTCTACGGCTCCTACCTATCCTGTACATGCGGTACAGACACTCAATATCAAACTACAGTAAAGCTCCATGGGGTCTTTCCGTCCTGTCGCGGGTAACCTGCATCTTCACAGGTACTAAAATTTCACCGAGTCTCTCGTTGAGACAGTGCCCAAATCGTTACGCCTTTCGTGCGGGTCGGAACTTACCCGACAAGGAATTTCGCTACCTTAGGACCGTTATAGTTACGGCCGCCGTTTACTGGGGCTTCAATTCGTACCTTCGCTTACGCTAAGCACTCCTCTTAACCTTCCAGCACCGGGCAGGCGTCAGCCCCTATACGTCATCTTTCGATTTTGCAGAGACCTGTGTTTTTGATAAACAGTCGCTTGGGCCTATTCACTGCGGCTGCTCGTTAGAGCAGCACCCCTTCTCCCGAAGTTACGGGGTCATTTTGCCGAGTTCCTTAACGAGAGTTCTCTCGCTCACCTTAGGATTCTCTCCTCGACTACCTGTGTCGGTTTGCGGTACGGGCCGTTGTTTTCTCACTAGAAGCTTTTCTTGGCAGTGTGACATCAGAAGCTTCGGTACTATTATTTCCCTCCTCATCACAGCTTGTCCGTATAGGTAGAAGCATTTGACTCCTACCAAGACTTACTGCTTGAACAGACATATCCATCAGTCTGCACTTCTTAGCCTCCTGCGTCCCTCCATTGCTCAAACAAAAACAACGGGTACAGGAATATCAACCTGTTGTCCATCGCCTACGCCTGTCGGCCTCGGCTTAGGTCCCGACTAACCCTGGGCGGACGAGCCTTCCCCAGGAAACCTTAGTCATTCGGTGGACAGGATTCTCACCTGTCTTTCGCTACTCATACCGGCATTCTCACTTCTAAGCGCTCCAGCAGTCCTCACGATCTGCCTTCAACGCCCTTAGAACGCTCTCCTACCAATGCACCTCATGGTGCACTCCACAGCTTCGGTAAACTATTTAGCCCCGGTACATTTTCGGCGCAGGGTCACTCGACTAGTGAGCTATTACGCACTCTTTAAATGGTGGCTGCTTCTAAGCCAACATCCTAGTTGTCTGTGCAACCCCACATCCTTTTCCACTTAATAGTTATTTGGGGACCTTAGCTGGTGGTCTGGGCTGTTTCCCTTTCGACTATGGATCTTATCACTCACAGTCTGACTCCCGGATATGAATGAATGGCATTCGGAGTTTATCTGAATTCGGTAACCCGAGATGGGCCCCTAGTCCAAACAGTGCTCTACCTCCATCATTCTCAATTCCGAGGCTAGCCCTAAAGCTATTTCGGAGAGAACCAGCTATCTCCAAGTTCGTTTGGAATTTCTCCGCTACCCACACCTCATCCCCGCACTTTTCAACGTACGTGGGTTCGGTCCTCCAGTGCGTTTTACCGCACCTTCAACCTGGACATGGGTAGATCACATGGTTTCGGGTCTACGACAACATACTCATTCGCCCTATTCAGACTCGCTTTCGCTGCGGCTCCGTCTCTTCAACTTAACCTCGCATGCTATCGTAACTCGCCGGTTCATTCTACAAAAGGCACGCTATCACCCATTAACGGGCTCTAACTTGTTGTAGGCACACGGTTTCAGGATCTATTTCACTCCCCTTCCGGGGTGCTTTTCACCTTTCCCTCACGGTACTGGTTCACTATCGGTCACTAGGGAGTATTTAGCCTTGGGAGATGGTCCTCCCGGATTCCGACGGAATTCCTCGTGTTCCGCCGTACTCAGGATCCTCCTAGGTGTTATCCAAATTTCGCCTACGGGGTTTTTACCCTCTTTGACATACTTTTCCAAGTATTTCGACTATCTGAATAGACTACCATATCGGAGTCCTACAACCCCAACAAGCAAGCTTGTTGGTTTGGGCTTTTCCCGTTTCGCTCGCCGCTACTCAGGGAATCGAATTTTCTTTCTCTTCCTGCAGGTACTTAGATGTTTCAGTTCTCTGCGTCTACCTCGACTGCGCTATGTATTCACGCAGACGTAACATCCTATAAAAGATGCTGGGTTCCCCCATTCGGAAATCTCTGGATCATAGCTTACTTACAGCTCCCCAAAGCATATCGGTGTTAGTCCCGTCCTTCATCGGCTCCTAGTGCCAAGGCATCCACCGTGCGCCCTTATTCACTTAACCTTTGACCTTACGGTCGGTTTTGAGTACTTCTTCTAGCGATAGAAGGTTGCTCAAGAAAATAAGCGTTGAACTTATTAAAAAACTCTTTTAACATTTCAACTCGGTGTGTGTTACTTGTTTTG
>NZ_JACVUH010000003.1:0-343262 GCF_016516865.1 Enterococcus sp. S53 | reverse complement strand
CTAGGCGAGAGCAGCGAGCGTAGTGACCAAGCAGCGGAATCACTGCGACTGCATTGTCGGCTAAAACAGCTGATGCAGTCTGACAGGTAAGCTCGAGCCATCTAAAAGTGAAACACCGAAATAGCGGCCTTTTGACTGGTGAATCAAAAAGCGCAGCCAAAAAGAATTTTGGGTCCTTGTAAGCAGCATCCTACTAACCAAATGAAAGCAGCGGAACGCCATTCCGATTTTTTCATTTGTTTAGTAGTGACTTGCTGGGATCCGATGAAAAGGAGCAGAACATGACAGAAAAACAAGTATTCAAAACAACTTGGGGCGGCCGCCCATTAGAAGTAGAAGTTGGCCAATTAGCCAAGCAAGCAAACGGAGCTGTATTGGTTCGTTATGGCGATACGGTTGTCCTAAGTGCAGCGGTTGCATCTAAGGAAGCAAAAGATACCGACTTTTTCCCATTAACGATCAATTACGAAGAAAAAATGTATGCCGTAGGGAAAGTACCTGGTGGCTTTATCAAACGTGAAGGACGTCCAAGTACGGAAGCAACCTTGACTGCCCGCTTGATCGACCGTCCGATCCGTCCAATGTTTGCGGAAGGCTTCCGTAACGAAGTACAAGTTACAAACATCGTAATGAGTGTTGAACAAGATTGTACGCCTGCAATGGCAGCAATGTTAGGTTCTTCTTTAGCGTTATCTATTTCAGATATCCCGTTTGACGGACCGATCGCTGGTGTCGATGTCGGTCGGGTCAATGGCGAATACGTCTTGAATCCAACAGTAGAACAAGCAGAACAAACCGATATCGAATTGACAGTAGCTGGAACGAAAAAAGCCATCAACATGGTTGAATCAGGAGCGAAAGAAGTTTCTGAAGAAGACATGTTAGGTGCGTTATTATTCGGTTTTGATGCTATCAAAGAATTGGTTGCCTTCCAAGAAGAAGTTGTCGCAGCTGTGGGCAAACCAAAAATGGAAGTCAAATTGTTACAAGTAGATGCTGACTTGAAAAAAGAAATTTTCGACGGCTACTACCAAACAATGAAAACTGCTGTTATGACGGAAGAAAAATTGGCTCGTGAAGACGAGATCGATAAAGTCAAAGACACAGTGAAAGAAGTATATGCAGAAAAATTTGCTGGACATGAAGAGGAAGCACAATTCTTGAAAGAAGTGAAACAAATCGCAGAAGATCTTGAAAAAGATGTGGTTCGCGAATTGATCACCATCGACAAGATTCGTCCGGATGGCCGTCAATTAGACGAAATCCGTCCATTGGCATCAGAAGTTGGCTTATTGCCACGTGTTCATGGTTCTGGTCTATTTACTCGGGGACAAACTCAAGCATTGTCTGCTTGTACGTTGGCACCTTTAGGTGAACACCAAATCATTGATGGATTAGGGGTTGAAGAATCAAAACGATTCATCCACCATTACAACTTCCCTCAATTTTCTGTTGGTTCGACTGGTCGTGCTGGCTCACCAGGGCGTCGTGAAATCGGTCATGGTGCATTAGGCGAACGTGCCTTAGCACAAGTGATTCCTGATGAAACAGACTTCCCTTACACAATCCGTCTTGTTGCAGAAGTATTAGAATCAAATGGTTCTTCTTCTCAAGCAAGTATTTGTGCAGGAACCTTAGCATTGATGGATGCAGGGGTGCCAATCAAAGCACCAGTTGCAGGTATCGCAATGGGACTTGTATCTGATGGTGAAAACTACACGATCTTAACGGATATCCAAGGCTTAGAAGATCACCTTGGCGATATGGACTTTAAAGTTGCTGGAACCAAAGATGGGATCACTGCGTTACAAATGGATATCAAGATTCAAGGGATCACTGAACAAATCTTGACAGAAGCATTAGATCAAGCGAAAAAAGCGCGGATGGAAATCTTAAATGAATTGACATCAACATTGGCTGCTCCTCGTGAAGAGTTAAGCCAATACGCACCGAAGATCGAAATGATCCAAATCGATCCTGCGAAGATCAAAGATGTAATCGGTAAAGGCGGCGACACCATCAATGGCATCATTGATGAAACTGGCGTGAAAATCGATATCGATCAAGACGGAAAAGTTTCGATTGCTTCTGCTGATGCAGAAATGATCCAAAAAGCCATCAAGATCATTGAAGAATTGACGAAAGAAGTAAAAGTTGGCGAAGTGTACCTTGGGAAAGTTGTCCGTATTGAAAAATTCGGTGCGTTTGTCAACTTGATCAAAGGCAAAGACGGCTTAGTTCATATTTCACAACTTGCGAACGAACGGGTCAACAAAGTGGAAGACGTTGTCAAAGAAGGCGACGAAATCTTAGTGAAGGTTACAGAAATCGACAAACAAGGTCGTGTGAACCTTTCAAGAAAAGCACTATTGAACGAAGACAAAGCAGAGAAAAAATAAGCTGCTACTTCTAAATCATAAGCAAAGTCTAGGAAACTGGACTTTGCTTTTTTTGTGTCTAAGTAGCAGCTCTTCAAGAGGGTCTTACTTGACAGGAGTTATTTTTTGCGTTACCGCGAAAAATAAGAGATAATTCAGAATATTGTCTTTGCTATGCAAGCAATAATTCTAAGATGTCAAACGCATCTTATTTAGGATAAGGAGTACGATATGAAACAAACATTTCCAACCGATTTTTTGTGGGGAGCATCGATTTCCGCGCACCAAACCGAAGGGGCGTATCAAACCGACGGTAAGGGGCTGAGTGTCCAAGATACTCGTCCAAGAGACAACCATGAGATCGCAGATTTTACAGTGGCTGTCGACCATTACCACAAGTACAAAGAGGATATCGCCTTGTTAGCGGAAATGAGGATCAAAATTTTCCGCTTTTCGATCGCTTGGTCGCGAATTTTTCCAGAAGGGCGCGGTACTATTAATCAAAAAGGCTTGGATCATTACAGCGATGTCATTGATGAATTGCTGAAACACGGGATTCAGCCCTTTGTGACGTTGAACCATTTTGACTTGCCGCAAGCATTGGAAGACGAAGGCGGCTGGACAAAACGCAGCACCGTTGAGGCATTTGCCGCATATGCCAAAACGCTGTTTACGGCCTATGGGGATCGAGTGACGCACTGGCTGACGATCAATGAACCAAATATCATGCTGCTGGTGGATCAAAAAATATTAGGGAAAAAAATTCCATTATCAGAAAAATACCAGCAATTTCATCACCTGATGATCGCTGAAAAATATGCCTTCGAAGCGTGTCATGAAATCGTTCCAAATGGCAAAATCGGACCGGTGCCGAATATTTCGTTGGTCTATGCGGCGACTAGTCGACCAGAAGACAACCAAGCAGCGTTGTATTTCAACAGTGTCCGGAACTGGGCTTACCTTGATTTTGCCTGCTTCGGTCGTTACAACACGGTCTTTCAAGATTATTTGAACCAAAACGGTCTCACGATTGACTTTGGTCCGGAGGATGAGGCGTTGATGAAACGGGCTCTGCCTGACTTTGTCGCGATGAACTTCTACACCACAGTGACAGTGGAGCAGCCGACGGAAGCTGGGGATATGAAAAACGGTATCAGCGATCAGCAAAGTGAAGACATTATGGAGCGTGGTTTTTACAAAGGGTTCACCAATACGTTCTTGAAGAAAAATGCCTTCAATTGGACCATCGATCCCTTGGGGCTGAAAACGACGTTGCAGACTCTTTATGATCGTTACCACTTACCGATCATCATTACCGAAAACGGCTTAGGGGCAGAAGATCATCTAGAAGCAGATGGCACGGTTCATGATCCGTACCGTATCGATTATTTGTCGCAGCATATCAGCCAATGCTTAGCCGCGATCAATGCTGGGGTGGATCTGATCGGATACAGTCCGTGGTCTGCCATTGATTTGATCAGTGTACACGAGGGGATTCGAAAACGGTATGGCTTCATTTACGTGGATCGCAATGATGCACAGGAAAAAGAACAAAAACGAGTGAGAAAAGACAGCTTTTATTGGTATCAAAAGCTGATTGAAGAAGGGGCGATCCCTTCGTTGGAGGAGTAACGATGACAAGTGTTTTTACCTTTTTAGAAACGCGTTTGATGCCGCCTTTGAATAAGTTGGCGAATTTACGCTTTATTCGCGCAATCATGCAAGCAGGGATCATTACGGTCCCTTTTACGATCGTCGGATCGATCTTTTTGATCATCAATAATTTACCGCAGATCATTCCACCACTGGCTGGCTTTTTCGAACAAACGATTTTACGATTTTCACCGCTCTATAGTGTCGTGACCACGATGTCTGTCGGCTCGATTGCTGTTTTTTATTGTTTAGCAACAGGGTATTATTTAACTGAGATTTATCATAAAGAAGATCATTTGACTATGAGCAGTTTTGTAGGGGCGTTATTAAGTTTGTTTGCCTTTTTAATGACGATCATTCAAGTCGACATTACCGACGGGGCAGCTCAATTGCTGCAGTCAGAAAGCGAAACTGCCATTGTTTACAATGGGATCGCCATAGGCGGTTGGATCACACGCTTTAGCGGGGTAGGCATCTTTATTGGGATCATCACCGCAGTGCTTGCTACGTCGGTCTATCGTTTTTGTGTAAGAAGAAAGATCACCATCCAGATGCCTGAAGGAGTTCCTGATGGAGTCAGTAAGGCATTTGCGTCATTGATCCCAGCGATTTTGATCGCCTTTTTGATGGTGGCGATCAACGGGGGACTGGCGGTTTTCCACACGGATCTTCACGGATTGCTGTCCAAACCATTTGAATTCGTGAAAGAGTTGACGGGTTCTTGGTTAGGAATCATCGTGATTATGCTCCTTATCCATCTCTTATGGGCAGTGGGGGTTCATGGGACGGCTGTTATTAAAAATAGTTTCATCAATCCCATCCTGTTGGTGGCTCTAACGGAAAATATCGATGGTGCTAATAATATTTTTGCTGGGGATTTCGTGAACATGTATATTTTTATGGGCGGCGCAGGCAGTACGCTTGGATTGGTTTTATTGATGTTGTTTGTGGCAAAATCACAACAGCTCAAAGTCTTAGGAAAAGCAGCGATCTTACCGGGGCTTTTTAACATCAATGAACCAGTGATCTTCGGGGCACCGATCGTCTACAATCCGTATTTGATCATCCCCTTTATCGTAACCCCTATGATCAACGTGACGATTGCTTACTTTGCTAGCTCGTTTGGCTTTGTCGATAAAGTCATTACGGGCATTCCCTGGATCTCGCCAGTCGGAATTGGGGCGTTTTTAGGAACCGGCGGTGATTTCCGAGCCATCCTGATCGCTTTGATCAACTTAGGGGTTTCCATTCTCTGCTATTATCCATTCTTTAAGATGTACGATGGCAAACTCTACACGGAGCAACTTGCCAATCAAGTATAAGTAGAAAAAATACAGTAAAAATGCCCATTGTTGGACTTCTAGTGAAGTGCCAACAATGGGCGTTTTTGCTAGTGCAAATAGTGGTCACGTATGCAAAGACTGTTGATACAAGACACAATCATCGCAATCTTTGCGGGTTGGTTTGGCTTGCTGGGGTGTTTCTTTGTGTAATGGCAAAAGCATACGCAACCCGTTTAAGATAACTAATATCGTGCTTCCTTCATGACCCACGACCCCTAGAGGTAGCGTGAGAAATTCAAGGAAGTTTGAAGCGATTAGCAACAAGATGACACTGATAGAAAAGACGATGTTTTGTTTGATGATCCGCTGTAATTTTTTAGCCAAACGGTGACTGTCGACCAAGCGCAGCAAATCATTTTTCATCAAGACGATGTCCGCCACATCCATTGCGACGTCAGTTCCTTCGCCCATCGCGATCCCCACACTTGCGGTGGCTAAGGCTGGAGCATCATTGATCCCATCACCGACCATCGCATTGATTTTGTAGGTTTCTTTCATTTCTTTGATACGAGTGGTTTTCTCATCAGGCAGGCAATCACTTTCGTAGTCAGACAAGCCGATTTCTGCTGCGATCACTTTAGCAGTACCTAAATGATCACCCGTCAGCATTGTCGTGTGAATCCCCTGCTCATTGAAGTAGGCAAGACTCTCGCGAGCTTCAGGACGGGGCTGATCCAATAGCGCTAAATACCCTGCTAACACACGGTCACGATTGATATAAATCAAGGTTTTTCCAGCTGCTTTCAATTCGTGGATGCGGGTTTGCTCACTGGCAGCAACAGAGGTTAGATCGACTTCTTTTCCAATCGTCCAATGGGCAGCTTGGTAAGTGGCGGCTAGACCGACTCCCGCTTGTTCTTCCACGGCTAATTCCAACGGCTTTTCATCATGAAAATACGCCAAGATCGACTCAGCCAATGGGTGATTTGATTGTTTTTCCATCCCGACGATCAGTTGGGGAATAAAGGGTTCATCCAGCAACAGATGGACATCAGTGACAGCAGGTTTACCGCGAGTCAGCGTTCCGGTTTTGTCAAAAGCGATCGCTTTGACATTGGCAAAGGCATCCAAGGCTTGTCCGCCTTTACATAAAACGCCTAAACGAGCAGCGTGAGAAATGGCTGCTAAGGTCGCAGGAGTAGCAGAGGCGACTAAGGCACAAGGAGATGCCACCACCAGTAAGACCATGCCGCGATAAAAGCTTTCTTGGAACCCCCAATTCGTGAAAAACGTACACAAAACGATCATTAGCGGGACGGCGATCAAGACGATCGGCACATAGATCCGTTCGATTTTTTCAATCAGGGTCGCCGTTTGACTTGGCATTTGCTGTGCTTCTTCCACCAATTGAATGATTTTTGCAAAGCGGGTGTTTTCACTCGTTTGGGTAACTTCAATGTACAATGGCTGCCCGAGGTTGATGGTTCCGCTAAAGACTTCACTGCCTAAACGTTTCTCGACAGGAATGGATTCGCCACTGATGGCCGCCTCATCAACGCTGCTGTTTCCTTGGATCACGATACCGTCGATCGGGATCGCACTGCCTTTTGCCACCATAATCGTATCTTTTAACTGAAGGGCTTCTACTGGTACTTCGACGAGCTCGCCACTTTCAATCATTTTTAAGGCAGTCGTTGGTTGCAGTGCCATTAATGAACTAATTTCTCGCGTACTTTTGTTGGTCGTATATTCCTCAAGGGCACCGCTCAAACAAAAGATAAAGGTCAGCATCGCCCCTTCAAACCAATGACCAATGATACAGGCACCAATGGCGGCTAATGCCATCAATAGATCGACGTTCAACCGTTTGTCGTGCACCAATTCTTGCGTGCCTTCCCAGGTTTGTTTCCAACCACCAGCAAGAATCGCTAACAGATAAGGGACAAAGCTATAAGGAATGGAAAAAGATGCCATAAGAAAGCCAGTTGCCATCAATAGCAAACAAGCGATCGTTGAAAAAACAGCCGACGATTCTGATTTACTCATAAGAAACGCCTCCTTTTGAATGTAGTCTAGGAATGAAAAACCGATCCTTTTCTCAAGAAATAATCGATTGTTCCTCCCTCAACTTGAGCATAGCACATTCGAAAACAAGATGGTAAAAAAACAACGTACCTGATAATGAAAGTGATTATCAAGTAGCGATTAAATAACGTTGATATCCAAATGTTAAATGGAGAATTCTCTATTATAAAGAAAAGCGCACAAAAAAAGCAGTACAATAAAAAACGAATTATACTGCTTTTACTTATTTGATGTGGTAGTCAGCGATTGGATCGCTTAACGCAAACTATACTTTGCTAAGGGAATTTGACGTGCTTCACACCACTCTTTGACAGCGCCAGAAAAAATCAGCTGGACCTTGGTGAGGTCTTTGGTACTTGTCTGTCCTGCCATAGTGTAGAGCAGCTGTAGCTGTTCCTTCCATGATCGTAAGGTGGCGATGGTTTCTTCTTTGCCTTTTGACAAAAGCAGCACGAGGATCGTGGCTGATAGTCCTACACTATCTGCACCAAGGCAAAGTGCTTTGAAGATATCGTAAGCATCTCGAACCCCGCCTGAAGCGATGCGGGTAAAGGGTTGTTGGATCTCGTTTGCTTCCAGCAAGGAAATCACGGTGGATTGGCCGAAGGTATCTAGATACGCCAATTCACGTTTTTTCCGGCGAGCATTTTCGATTTGAGTAAAACTTGTGCCGCCGCTGCCAGCAACATCAATGGTTTGTACGCCGATCGCCAGTAACTGCTGGATCGTTTCACGGGACATCCCAAAGCCGACCTCTTTGACGACAATCGGAACGGCAACGGAAGCAATCGTTTTTTCCAATAAGGACAGCCATTGGCTAAATTGACGATCACCTTCGGGCATCACTAATTCTTGCGGTGCATTAAGATGGATCTGCAAGGCATCGGCACCAAACAATTCCACTGCCCGTTGTGCATTTTCAACGGGACTGCCCGCGCCAATATTGGCTAATAAGAAGCCGTCAGGATTGGCTTTACGGACGATACGGAAAGAGTCGGCGACACTTGGGTCTTTTAAGGCAGCCGAAACGGAGCCGGTTGCCATCATCAACTCACAGGCTTGTGCGATCTCTGCTAACTCTTGGTTGATTTTTAAGGTTTTTTCACTGCCGCCCGTCATGGCATTGATGAAAAAAGGGCTGGAAAATGAGCGATCAAAGACAGTTGTCGCAATCGACACATCAGCCACATCAATTTGTGGAAATGATTGGTGGACCAAGCGAACTGCATCAAAATCGTTGCTGTGTTCTTTATGGAACGCTTTTGCTAAGGAAACATGTTCATCTTTTCGATTCATGATAGGTCCTCCCGGTAATGGTAAACATGCAGCGGCAAGGGGGTGATCTCGGCTTTTTCCCACGCACTCATCAATGGTAAAATACCGGTTTTCTGGTCAACGATCACGATGCCGCAATCGCCGCCGCCGGCACCGGAAGATTTGGCTGCGCCACAATAATTTTCTGCTAGATCACAAAGCTTTTTAAGTGCGGGGGTTTCAATCGGTACACCAGTCAGTGCAGACAACTCCCGCAGGAGCTTTCGATTTTCCGTGATCATTTTTTTGATCGTGCGACTGTCTTCATTTAAGAAGCCGTCGATCAATCGATTGACGCAGTCTTTGCTGGCTGCTAAAAAGGCCGCATAGGCGTTTTCTTTTTCTTCTTTGGATTGATAGACTTGATCCACTAAGTCAGAGGTGGAGGCTGGAGAGCCTGTCCAGCCAATCAGCAGTCGAAGCGATTTCGGAACCGTCAAGGGACGGATCGATAATCCTGGCCAATCGAAAGCGATCAATTCTGTTAAGGTATGGTCTTTTTGTTTGGCTAAGACCCAGTCGTGATCGAAGGTTGAAAAAGCGATCCAGCCGCCATAGCAAGAGGCCGCAATATCACCGCACGACCCATTGCCTTGAACAGCGAGATGGGCAAGAGCCGCAATTTTGAATTGGGTCAACCGATCCATTTCCATTTGATAGTACAGATTCAATGCTTTGACCGTGGCAACAGTCACGGCACCGCTGGAACCGAGGCCATATTTGCGACCGTTCGAGTTATCCAGTTCACTGGTCACTTTTAAATCGTAAAAGGAAAGGGGGATGCCTTTTTCTTGGGCATATTTTTCCGTCAGACGAATGGCTGCCAAAATATAGTGGAACGGGTTATCCCGGTGGTCTAAGACTAATTCGCCTTTGCGACGCGTCCAGCGAATCGGCAGGTCGCTGTATTGGGCAGACTGGATGCTGCCGTTTTTACGGGCCTCTTCAACAGTGACCGTGATAAATTGGTCAACGGCAACGATGATTGCAGGATGACCAGGTTCGACAACGGCGTATTCACCAGCAATAAATAGTTTTCCAGGAACGGATAGTTCAATCATTTCGACACTCCTAATCGATGGCTTCTTAATGGCTTCTTAGTTGATGGGGGAAGATTCTTCCACCGGTAAAAAGGCTAATCCTTTGCCCGCATGAGCAGTTACTAATTGTTCTGAGGCAAAGTGAGCACTTAATTCACGTAAAATCGTTTGTTCTTCTTGTTTTTGGCATAAAACTTTGACATTGGGACCAGCATCCATTGTGAAATAGCAAGCTAATCCTTTTTTTCGCAGCATTCGGACACATTCCATAGCTCGCAAAGATTCAGAAGACCAATAAGTAAAAGGTGGTTCGGCGGCTAAGGTCGTTCCATGCATTTTCAAGGCGTTGGCCTCGGTCGTTTCACCTAAAGCAGTAAAGTCTTTTTCGGCAATCGCTTGTTTCATTTTCACTAGATCGCTCGCAGTGGCAGAAAGCCAGCCTGGATAAAAGCTCGAGGTTTCAACGGTTCGGCGCATCCCCTCACGACTGGAGACTTCTTTGGCTTGTGCGTTGATTAAGATAAAGATCATACTCAATTCTTCTTCCCAGCCATTCGACGGCACTTGGGTGGCAAAAGAAGTCTCATCGGTGCCTTGATGCCATTCAGCAAAGCCGCCATAGATACTCCGACAAGCCGAACCAGAACCGCGACGGGCCAAACGGGATAACGCTTGCTCCGACAAGTTTAAGTCCAGTGCTTCACTACAGGCACCCGCCAATGCCGCTAATCCGCTGGCAGAAGAGGCAAGTCCAGCCGCGGTTGGGACGAAGTTTTGACTTTCCACCGTGGCATACCACGGGCAGTCCGCTTTTTTTCGTACCAGATCCAAGAAGTCCGTAACTTTTTTGGTGGCAGCGTCTGTTTGCACCACGCCATCCAATGTAAAGCGATCTTGCGTAAAATCGGGTGAAAAAGCCACCGTTGTTTCTGTGTAAAAAGCATCGAGGGTCAGGGACAAACTATTGTTCATCGGTAAAATGAAGGTTTCGTCTTGTTTTCCCCAATACTTGATCAATGCGATATTCGTGTAGGCACGAGCCTTTCCCTTATACATGTTCATAAACTCCTAATCCTTGTATCCATGCCGCACGAGCGCCATCGGACAATAAAATACGGCTGATGTTCTCAGCCTGTTCCTTCGTTTTGGTTAGTGCGATCATACAGCCGCCTCGGCCCCCGCCGGTCAGCTTCGCCCCATAAGCCCCTTGTGCCAATGCTGAGGAAACCAACTGATCCAGTTGCTGATTGCTGACCCCTAACTGCTGCAGTGCCTGATGGGCATTGTTCATGCTTTCGCCTAATATTTCTAATTGATTGGCTATGATGGCCTCTTTGGCTCTTTTGGTTTCGATCCCTAAACGCTGGATCGCTTGACTAGCCAGCTGCTTGCTGGTTTCAAAAAGATGGGCGACACTTTTGACAGCTTCTCTCGTTTGCCCTTTGATACCAGTATCAGCGACGAGCAAATAACCGTCGATCGTGAGGGGAAACGAAGTGATGGGATGTCCTTTGATAAAGTAAATGGCATCCGTCCCACTAGCTGCTGCAGCATCGATCCCGCTAGGATTACCGTGAGCGATTTTTTCAGAAAAGTTGACATAGGTCATCAATTCTTCTTTTGTAAAATCTTTTTTGATCCAATCAAAAAAAGCGCGAGTCAATGCAACAGCGACCGCCGCGCTAGAACCCATTCCCCGTTCAGAAGGGATGGTGCTGACGATGGAGGTTGCAAAAGGACCCGTGTGGAAATCTTGTTGCAGACGATGCAGCAAGTCTTTGACATTTTTTAAGTGGCTGGGGACTTCTTCAAGCAGACCGTGATAGTAACTTGAAATCAAGGTGTTTGTTTCATTTGCTGTGATCTCGACTTGTACTTTTGCTCCCGCAAAAGGGAAAGCAATTGCTGGTTCACCGTAAACAACTGAATGTTCACCCATTAAGATGATTTTTCCTGTAGCTATGCCAGTACCAATTGACATTATTTTCCTCATTTCTCTAGGGAGCTTACCCCACATGATTCATTTATCGTTTGTCAGTCAATTGTAACTATCTCCTGACAAAAACACAATTTAATTAAAGATCCTTTCCTATTTTACTAGAAGAAGGCTCTTTCGTTAAGCATTCCGTATGAGATTTCAAAAAAAAGCAAAAATCTTTAAACTTTTATTGAAAAACTTCTTGATCTGTGCTTCGAAAGTTTCAGTTGACGGCACAAGATATAGTGTTGTATAGTTGATATCGCAAATGCAACATACAATATTTAGTGATGAGTGAGTTGGGGGATATGAGCGTGATCGTATTAGCAGGAACGATTGGTGCCGGTAAATCAAGTTTGACCGCATTGATCGCCAATCATTTTGGCAGTCAAGCCTTTTATGAATCGATCGATGACAATGAAGTGTTACCATTATTTTATGCAGATCCAAATAAATATGCGTTTTTACTGCAAATCTATTTCTTAAATAAACGATTTGAAAGTATCAAGCAAGCTATGAAAGACGACAATAACGTCTTGGACCGTTCCATTTATGAGGATTCACTGTTGTTCCATTTAAATGCGGACCTTGGGCGAGCGACCGATACCGAAGTCAAAGTCTATGATGAATTGTTAGCCAATATGTTGGAAGAGCTGCCGTATGCAGCCCACAAAAAGCATCCAGATCTTTTGGTGCATATTCGCGTTTCTTTTGAAACGATGTTGGAGCGTATTGAAAAACGCGGACGGGAATACGAACAATTGACCTTTGATCCTTCGTTATACGACTACTACAAAGAGTTGAACAAACGCTACGATCAATGGTACGAAGAGTACAATGAGAGTCCAAAGATCCAGATCGATGGCGATCGATTCAATTTTGTCGAAGACCCGCAAGCGGCACAGGCCGTTTTAACAATGGTGGAAGATGCTTTGAAAGACGCCCGCAAATAGCAATAGCCGATA
This sequence comes from Enterococcus sp. S53, assembly GCF_016516865.1. Classification (NCBI taxonomy): domain Bacteria; kingdom Bacillati; phylum Bacillota; class Bacilli; order Lactobacillales; family Enterococcaceae; genus Enterococcus; species Enterococcus sp. S53. Next base: position 330,566 of record NZ_JACVUH010000003.1, on the reverse strand, counting down.
CAGCCAGAAAAGTCCTTTGATTGGGCTTCTGGCTGTTTTCTTTTATAATAGAAGAAAGCAAGAGTGGAGGATGGACTTTGGAAAACAAACATGTCTTTTATGATGGAAACTATGAATGGATTCAAGTCGACCAGCAAGACGCAAAAAGCGTGATGGCACTACAAAAACAATATCATCTGTCGGATGAGATGCTTACGTATTCTCTAGATAAAAACGAACGCGCACGAGTCGAATACGATGCCGAAGAAGAAGCATTGCTGCTGGTTTTCAACGTACCTCAGCAAGAAAAGCGGGATAATCATTTTGAGACCAGCCCAATGACGTTTATTTTAAAAAAGAAGCAGATCTTTACTTTTGCCTCCCATGATACCCGTTATGTGATTCCGATGATGGAGCGCTTGATCCTGCAAAAGCCGCAGCAAACACCGCTGCACTTTTTGTTTCAAAGCTTATTCTTGATTTCAGGCACGTTTTTTCCGCTAGTCGAAGAAGTCAATAGTGATCGGATTCGCTTGAATCAGCGACTTCGGGAAAAAACCACCAATAAAAACCTGCTGCAAATGTCCGATTTGGAAGTCGGTTTAGTCTTTTTAGTGTCTGCCACGAAACAAAATGCGGTCCTCTTGGAGCAGATCAAAGCGTTATCCATTTATCGTTTGATGGATGATGACGAGCGGGAACAGCTGGATGATGCCCTGATCGAAGCCAAACAGGCAGTGGAAATGACGTTGCTGGCTTTTCAAATTTTAGAGCAACTATCTGGAACCTACAATAATCTGTTAAACAATAACTTGAATGATACCATGAAGTTTTTGACCGTTTGGTCTCTCTTATTGACTGTGCCTTCCATTGTCACCAGTTTCTTTGGCATGAATGTTCCACTGCCTTTTACCAATAGTATTTTCGGTTGGGGGATTGCCTTATTGATCAGTTTAGTGTTATCCATCTGGATGTTGATTGCTTTATGGCGCAGAATTCGTTAATCGATCACCAAACCTAGACCGGCGGCGATGACCAAGGCTTGTTCTTGATCGACCGTTAGCCCCCGCAATTGTTCAAAGGACAACGCGATCTTTTGAAATTGATTGGTCCGAAAATCTAAAGTTGCTAATTTTGTGTGAAACCAGTTGCTATTGTTCAACTGGTTTTCTTGTAGCGTCAAGTGTTTCCAATCCATCTCATAAAACTCACTGTCGTTTAGTTGGCACTGACGAAACAGCATCGTCCGTAAATTGGTGTTGCTAAAAGAAGCAAAGTTCGCCACGCAATCTTCAAAGGTGCAGTCACGGAAATAGCTTTCCGCAAAATTGGTGCCAGTCAATTTACATTGTTTAAAGTGAACCCGATGAAAGCTGGCGCCAAAACATTCCAGATTAGAAAAATCGCAATTCTCAAAAAGAACGTTTTGGCATTCCCATTGACTCAAGCGTGTTTTTTGCATCGTCACTTTCTTGAAATGACATTGCTTCAAGATGAGGTTTTTGCAAGCATCATAGCTATAGTCACCGCCTTCGAAGAAAGCACCTTCGAAAAGCAGTTCTTCTTCTAAATAAAAATCCTGTGGCTCTAATGCCGACAATAAGGGCAGTAGTGGCAATACGATTTTTTTCTTCATCAAGATTCCATCCTATCTGTTTTTCTCTTCAGTATAACACGGCGGATCGCTGCCGCAATAGTTGCGAAAAAGCGGTAGAATATTGTGAAATTTATTCAATCGGTTTGCAGAATGCTTTTATAACAAGGAAAACCTTTGGTTTTCAATAAATATTTTTTCACAATCTTTTTGCTTGCAAGACGAAAATAATTTTGATACAGAAACTTGATCCGCTGAAAGTGACGTATATCAACGAAAAACTGTCATAAATTTTTAAAATCGCGAAAAAGTTGATAGTTTTCAAATTCACAAGCAAGCTATAATGACAATGTAAACAAAAGGAGGAAATTTTCCATGACAAAAACAGTTATTATCGGTGCAAACCACGCGGGGATTGCTGCTGCCAATACACTATTAGATAACTACAAAGACCAAGAGGTCGTAATGATCGACCGTAATACAAACTTAAGCTACCTAGGTTGTGGGACTGCTTTATGGGTTGGACGTCAAATCGATTCATACGAAGGCTTGTTCTATACAAAACGTGAAGATTTTGAAGCAAAAGGTGCAAAAATCCATATGGAAACAGTGGTTGACCATATCGATTTTGAGAAAAAAGAAGTACACGCTGTAACTAATGACGGTGAAACGATCGTTGAATCTTATGATAAAGTTGTCATCGCAACTGGTTCTGTGCCAATTTCACCAAAAGTACCTGGACGTGACTTGAAAAACATCCATTTCTTGAAAAAATTCCAAGACGGACAAACGGTTGATAAAGAGTTAGCATCAGAAGACGTGAAAAACGTTGCCGTTATCGGTGCTGGTTACATCGGTGTTGAAATTGCTGAAGCAGCAAAACGCCGTGGCAAAAATGTGTTGCTTTTTGATGCAGCGACACGGGCATTGCCAAACTACTATGACAAATGGTTTACAGAAGATATGGACAAAAACTTAGCTGACAATGGCATTGAATTGCATTTCGGTGAATTAGCACGTGAATACAAAGGAACAGAGAAAGTAGAAGCAGTTGTAACAGACAACGGCGAATACCCAGTTGATCTAGTGATCAACGCGATCGGTTTCTTACCAAACAACGAGCTAGGCAAAGATCATTTGGAATTGTTTGCTAACGGCGCGTACTTAGTGGACCGCCATCAACGGACAAGCGATGCAGATGTTTACGCAGTCGGTGACTGTGCAACGGTGTACTCAAATGCTTTGCAACAAACAACGTATATCGCATTAGCAACGAATGCCGTACGTTCAGGGATCGTCGCTGCCCATAATATCGGCGGAACGTCTCTAGAATCAACAGGTGTTCAAGGATCAAACGGGATTTCGATCTTCGGCTACAACATGGTTTCAACTGGCTTGTCAGTCGAAGCTGCCGAACGTAATGGCATGAAAGTGAAATACTCTGATTACGAAGATACCCAAAAACCAGGCTTCATGAAAGAAAATGCGACAGTTAAGATCCGCATCGTCTATGAAGAAGAAACACGCCGCATCGTTGGTGCACAAATGGCGTCACGTACATCTGAAATCGCAATGGGCATCCACATGTTCTCACTAGCGATCGAAGAAGGCGTAACGATCGACAAGATGAAGCTATTAGATATCTTCTTCTTGCCTCACTTCAACCAACCATATAACTACATCACGATGGCTGCATTGAAAGCAGAATAAGAAACACGAAAGTCGGAGCGTATGCTCCGGCTTTTTTTTGAAACAATCATGAAAACTGTTGACAATAAGAGAAAAAAGCAGTATACTATAAAAGTTGAGAAATAAAAGCAGAAGCACCCGCTTCTCGCCTGAGTGAAGATATCGCTGGGCAGAATAGGATTCCTACCATTTATTTGTGTGGAGTACGTGCGGGTTCGTGAAGAACTCGTTTTTTTATGGTCTGATTTCGAATCGACAAGCTTTTCTTTCTCTCAAAAAACTCGGAGGTGAATGACCATAGCAAAGGATATGATGGTAAACGACGGCATTCGTGCACGTGAATTGCGTTTGATTGATCAAAACGGCGAACAACTTGGTGTAAAGAGTAAAGCTGAAGCATTGCAAATTGCAGAACGAGCAAACCTTGATGTGGTATTGGTGGCACCAAATGCTAAGCCGCCAGTAGCAAGAATTATGGATTACGGGAAATTCCGCTTTGAGCAACAGAAAAAAGACCGTGAAGCTCGTAAGAAACAAAAAGTAATCAACATTAAAGAGGTTCGTTTAAGTCCAACGATCGACGTCAATGATTTCAACACAAAATTGCGTAATGCACGTAAATTCCTTGAAAAAGGGGACAAAGTGAAAGCTTCGATCCGTTTCAAAGGCCGTGCCATTACCCATAAAGAAATTGGTCAGAAAGTGTTAGATCGTTTGGCGGAAGAAACTGCTGATTTGGCAACTGTTGAGCAAAAGCCAAAAATGGATGGCCGCAGTATGTTCTTAGTATTAGCACCAAAAAACGATAAATAATGACTCACTGAGTTTCAGTTTAAAGTCAGATAACGAAAGATTTTGAGGAGGAAATTAGTTATGCCAAAACAAAAAACACACCGCGGATTAGCAAAACGCGTAAAACGCACTGGCGGCGGCGGATTGAAACGCTTCCGTGCCTTTACCAGTCACCGTTTCCACGGCAAAACAAAAAAACAACGTCGTCAATTGCGTAAAGCTTCAATGGTTTCAGCTGGCGATTACAAACGTATCCGTCAACAACTAGCACGCATGAAATAATTGCGTAACCCAAGCTTCACGTATACAAACAATTATCGATTTTCATATTAGGAGGAATTATACATGGCACGTGTTAAAGGTGGAACAGTAACTCGTAAACGTCGTAAAAAAGTGCTTAAATTAGCAAAAGGTTACTACGGTTCTAAACACACTCTATTTAAAACAGCAAAAGAACAAGTAATGAATTCATACAACTACGCATACCGCGATCGTCGTCAAAAGAAACGCGACTTCCGCAAATTGTGGATCGCTCGTATCAACGCAGCGGCTCGTATGAATGGCTTAAGCTACTCAAAATTGATGCACGGCTTGAAATTAGCTGAAATCGACATCAACCGCAAAATGTTAGCTGACTTGGCTGTAAACGATGCAACAGCATTTACTGCATTAGCTGACCAAGCAAAAGACGCTTTAAACAAATAATCAATCGTTGGCAACAACGTTAGCCCCGCTCTTTGAGCGGGGTTTTTTGTTTTTTCTCGATGACCGAAGAATGGTTTCTCACTATCTTTCATATGTTTCTTTCCATTATGCGAAAAATAGATTATACTTTTGAAAACGTTTGTTTTATTTGTCTCACGATTTTTTCACGAACACTGCAGCAAAAGGAGCATACGATGGCAATTGATTTATGGCGGCATTTTAAAAAAGGATTGACGGTATATGTTGGGATTGGAATTGCAGTCTCATTTTTGAGTGCCGCGAATGTCTTTTATTTTCAAAAACTACTCGATTCATTTGGCAAGACACTTGATTGGCCAGTAGTTTTTATCTATGGGTTAACGCTAGTACTGGTACCTATTTTGTCCTATCTTGAGCAGAAACCAAAAACAACATTGCACAACAGCATGTATTTCTATCTCAAAGAACAAGCTTTAGTAAAAATCAGCAAGATTGCCTATTCCGAGTACTTGCAGATCGGCTCTGGAGCACTCTTACAGAAAACTGAAGCGGGAGCAGCGGCTGGCAGAAATATCCATTTGAATTTTTATGGACGCTTGTTTAAAGAATTGCTTCCCGAAACACTGTTTAACTTAGCTTTTATTGCTATGATCGATAAAAGATTGATTCCAGCGATCCTTGTGGGCTATCTAGTGGTGTTTATTGTGACCAATTTGCTTTTGAAAGTTTTACGCTCTCTCAAAGAACGTGCGCTAGTTTCAGAAGAAGCCATGAATAGCACCTTTATCCGCGGATTAACGGAAATGGTCACGTTTCGGATCAATAAACGGTTTGAAAAAGAGATCGCACAATATAAAAATATGTCTGCTGACACAACAGAACGTTTAACAAAAATGACGATGATCCATGAGTTTTTCTTTGGTTTTTTTGCAGTTTTAGTCGCATTGATCAAAGTCGCAATTGTGGTATTGGCATTCACAAATCAGATTACAGTCAGCTTGGGCGGTTTAGCAGCATTGATTATTTATGTGGATCGAATCTACACGCCTGTTGCAATATTTAACGTGATTTTTGTTCAATACAGCTTAGATAAAGTTGCCTTTGCACGGTTAAATGAATTTTTCTATCTGCCAGAGGACAAAGCATTAACACAAGGCGATGCATTGTCTGAGACCATCAACTATATCACAGTTAAGGATCTATGCGTCATACTTCAAGAAAAGCAAATCTTAACCGATAGCACACTGGAGCTGAAGCGGGGAGCGATTTATGGGTTAGTAGGAGAAAGCGGCGCAGGAAAATCAACGCTGATCAAAACGATTTTAGGGTTGTATCAGCCGACGACCGGTGCAGTTCTGATCAATCACAAAAATTTGGCTGCTTACAACTTAAATGATTACTATCAGCATGTCTTTTATCTATCGCAAGATGCGCCAATCTTCCAAGGAACGCTGAAAGAAAATATCATTTTTGATAAGGAAATCGCAGACGAGGAAATCATAGCGGTATTAGAAAAATGTCAATTAGGCGCATTCTATCAGGCACTCAAGGGAGGACTGTCTGCTGAAATTGGAGAAAAAGGAGCCAACCTTTCTGGTGGGGAAAAACAGCGGATCGCTTTTGCCCGATTGTTTTTCACAAACGCAGAAGTCATTGTCCTTGATGAAGCCACATCTGCTTTAGACGAAACAACAGAAGAAAAGCTTTTTGCAGCGATCAAAGACCAATTGAAAAATAAACTAGTCATTATGATCACCCATCGACCGAAAAATTTGATTTATACGGATGAGATCATTGAGTTGAAAAAAACACAGGTTGTAGCGGCTTCATCATAAAAGCAGCTACACCCTGTATTTTTTGTCAGCGCATCAGTAAATGCGGCAGTGTACTAAGGCATGCGATGATGCCGACGATCAAGGTAAAGACCACGACGATGACTGCTGTTGAAAAGAAATCTTTTTTGACGTCGCGCTTTATCCTAATGGCATCGAGGTCTTGATTTTCCATGAAGGCAACGATCTCTTTATACGTTTTGATATTTTGGGTTTTCTTGATTTTTTCGATCTTTAATGCGGCATACATGGAGACGAGCCAAAAACATAGAGGCGGGACAATCCACCAGTATCCGGGTAAATAAAGAGCAGGACCAACAGAGAGTGCGGTCAATAGTATAAAAAGCAGCATCATTTTTGTGTAACGATCCATTTCTGTTTTCTCAATCGTTTCTTTCATTTGTTCAACATCCCCTTTGACTAATTCATCTAAAGAAACATCAAATAGAACACTGAGCAATAATAAATTGTGAACATCAGGATAGCTTTTTTCATTCTCCCAATTGGAGATCGTTTGTCGGGAGACATAGAGTTTTTCTGCCAGCCCTTCCTGAGAGAGACTTAATCGTTCACGATGTTTTTTTTTTTGTTTGCTTAAGTTCATTTTATCCGCTCCTTCTACCATTAGTTTAGGCCAATGTCTGCATTCTAACGATCAAATGTCTTTGACAATGCCTTGAAATCAAGTGTCAAAATGTTTTTACAGTTGGGTTTGGGGTGTTTACATAGCAGTACAGCGTTGATTTTCTTCCGTTAACAAGCGACGGTCAACTTGGTTATTGTTTTTTTATAGACATACCTGCTGGTTTCTAAAAAAAGAAAAAAGATGGCGAGTCTTTGCTGATTTTAAGTGTTTGTCCTTGTCTATTATTCATTAATTTCGCAAAGATGGGAAGAGGAGAAAACAACTAAGCGTGTGAAAGATTCATTTTTCCATTAGTGATTCTTTAAAGGTACCTGTGTGTTGAAATGGAGCCATTCAGAAGACACCTCTATTTGTTGGTTCTGTTTTAGAAGAAAATCGACTGTTGGTAAGCATATCACCCCATAAAAACGTCTGCTTTGTGCTATACTGAGGCTTTGTAAAAATAAGTTTGTACAAGCAAGCAGCAACGGTTTTTTCATTGATTGCTTGCAAGAAGGAGCGTATACGCAGTGAAAAAACTAAAGGTTCAAGATTTAATTGCAGTAGGGATCTATACAGCGATCTATTTTCTTTTAATGAGCATCTGTCTATTGATTTTGCGTTTTGTGATACCAGGTTTTCATAATTTATTTATTCCAGCAGTCACCGCTTTGTTTTCTGGCATTATCTATCTGATTTTATTGAGTAAAGTACCGAAATTTGGCGCAATCACCATTATGGGTACCGTGGTAGGGCTCTTTTTTTTGATTTCAGGACATTTTCCATTGGCCTTTTTGCCCAATATGATTTGTGCCTTAGCAGCTGATTTGATCCAATACAAAACAAAGCTCAAAGGAAACGTTCGCGTACTGGCGAGTTATATCGTCTTTAGTTTTGGCTTGATGGGTCCGATCTTACCCCTGTGGTTTATGAAAAATGCCTACATCGATTCATTAGTAGCTCGCGGAAAAGATGAAACCTACATTGCCGGTGTGTTTGCTCATACCTCCAATTTGATGTTGGGGCTTTGTGCATTGGCGGTTTTGATTGGTGCGGTGGCTGGTTTAGGTATTGGCAGTCGCTTGATGGAAAAACATTTTCAACCAACGATCCAATCGCATAAAGGGTGAGGAATGTGTCGAAAACAAGGTTTGATCCCCGCAGCAAATTAGCGGTGATTCTCTTTGCTAGTTTTACTATGATGGTGACCATCAGCTGGATCGATGAGTTTGCCTTTGTCACTTTCTTGCTGCTGCTATTTATAGTCAGCGGCTTTTGGAAAAAAGGCTTGCTGCTCTATGGCGTGTTTGTCTTGCTGACACTGGCAGATAGTTTTTTGTTTCGCCAAGGCAACCACATACTAATCGTGTTGCTGGATTTCTTTTCCGTCGGTTATCGCCGCTTGTTGCCAACGATCATGGCGGCGGCTTTTGCCATTAGCGGGACGAAAAACAGTGAGTGGATGGCGGCGCTGCAAAAAATGCACGTGCCCAATGTATTATTAGTCCCGTTGGCAGTCTTATTTCGTTTTTTTCCCACATTGGTACAAGATTTCAAAAGTATTCGCCAAGCGATGCGCTTTCGCGGCATCTCGCTGTCGGCAGGATCGATCTTGCTTCATCCGCTGCAAAGTGCGGAGTATTTTTTGATCCCATTACTGATGTCGGCTGAAAAGACCGCAACCGAACTGTCCGCTACGGCCCTGGTTCGCGGGTTAGCATCAGAAACTCCCCATACCACCGTCCACGAACTGAAGCTGCGCTGGTGGGATGGCTTGGTCTTTTTAGCATTAGGCGGTTTTATCGTGAAAAGGATGTGGCTTGGATGATCACATTAGAACAAGTGTCAGTAAAACGAGAAAATCGGACCGTATTATCTGAGCTTTCTTTGACGGTCGCAGCTGGGGAAGTCATCGTTTTGTGCGGCGCTAGCGGCAGCGGCAAATCGACCCTGCTCAATGTTTTGAATGGCTTGATCCCTGAGCTGTATCCTGCCGAAGTGCAAGGGAAGATCCGTGTCGGAGAAACAGACTTGCCAGTTGCCGATTTCTCCCATTATGCCCAGACGATTGGCGTCGTCTTTCAAAACCCTAAGACGCAATTTTTCACCACGGATGTCTATTCGGAGTTGGCTTTTTCGATGGAAAATGCGGGCGTCGCACCAGAAAACATTCGGCAACGAATCACCGAAGTAGCCCAGCAGTTTTCCCTGACCCCATTGCTTGATGCTAGTGTCTTTGACCTATCTGGTGGGGAGAAGCAGCTGATTGCTCTCGCTGCAGCCACGATGTTGCCCCATGATGTGTTCTTATTGGATGAGCCTTCCAGTAATTTGGATCAAGAAGCGATCCAAAAGTTGACTCAAGGATTGGCTTCTTTAAAACAACAAGGGAAAACCATTGTGATCGCCGAACACCGCTTGGCGTATTTGGCGCCACTGGCAGATCGCTTCTGTCTATTAGAAGCAGGACGATTGCGGGCGTCTTATCCAGCAGCTCAGCTTTTGTCACTATCAGAGGAGGCAATTCACGAGTTGGGATTGCGAAAAGTAGGTGAGGCGGCATTGGAAACTCAGCACTGCCGAGAATCTTTGCCAGAAAAATCTGGATTAAGGGCAACGCATCTGCAGATCAAGCAATCAAAACGCTCGGCAAACAGCAGAAATTGGGCGCTCAACTTGTCTGAACTACAACTGCCGATGAAGCAAGCTGTGGGGATCGTTGGACTAAATGGTGCTGGCAAAAGTACGTTGGTGCAAGTCCTGTCAGGATTGAAAAAATGCCCAGAAGCAGTATTTACCATCAATGGACAAAAGCGGACCCAAAAGCAGCTGCTGCAGGAAAGTTTTCTTGTGATGCAGGATGTCAACTTGCAGCTGTTTTTTGAAACGGTTGAAAAAGAGTTGCTGATCAAAGCCCAAAACCCAGCTCGTTTTGAAGAAATCGTCTCATTGTTGCACTTAACACCACTCCTTGCCCGTCATCCACAAAGCTTATCAGGTGGGGAAAAACAACGAGTTGCCATTGGCAGTGCCCTGCTTTCTGGAAAACGTTTGTTGTTTTTCGATGAACCAACGAGTGGGTTAGATTTGCAGCAAATGGAGGAAGTTGCAAAACTGCTGCGAACAGTTGCCAAAGAAGTTGATTTATTAGCCGTGATCAGTCATGATCGTGAGTTTTTAGTTGAAACATGTCCTTACGTGCTTCAACTCGAAAAAGGAGAACTTGTTGGCACGTATCAGCTAGCAAAAAATATGGAATAACGAAAGACGGAGTGAACCTTGGTTCATGCCGTCTTTTTTTGGTCGAACATGAAAAAATCTTCATGATTTTTTTCTTTCAATCAGTTAGGAAGTTTCGAAAAAATCCGTTATGATAGAAGCAAAACCAGAGGAGGAACGCATATGGCTTTGAAGATCTTGCTAGTGGAAGACGAAGAAAGTTTAGCCAGTTTTATCCAGACCGAATTGACTTTTGAGGGATATGACACGGTCTGGGCCAAAGATGGGCAAGAGGCATTGGCCTTATTCAATCAGCAAGCAAATGCTTTTGATCTGATTTTATTGGATTGGATGCTGCCAATCTATGATGGCATCACAGTGGCACGGCGGATACGCAAAGAAAGCGACATCCCGATTTTGATGATGACCGCCAGAAATCAAACCGCCGATGTGGTGACGGGGCTTGATGTCGGATTAGATGATTATTTAACGAAACCTTTTGAAATCGAAGAACTGTTTGCCAGAATTCGGGTGATCGATCGGCGGCTGCAAAGAGAAGCCAAACAACAAAAGAACCAGCAAAACCAATTAGTGGCGGGGGAGTTGATGATGGACATCGCCAAGCACTTGGTTCAAATTGCTGGAGAGACCATCGAATTGACGCCCAAAGAGTTTGGGATTTTATATGAACTAATGAAAGAGCCGGAAGTTGTCAAAACAAGAGATGACCTATTGAATGAGATTTGGGGTTATGAATACGACGGTCAAACGAATGTTGTAGATGTCTATATCCGTACACTGCGGAACAAGCTAGATGTTTGCGGCAAAGGCAAAATGATCGCAACCGTTCGAGGATTAGGCTATGTCTTGAGGACCGACCATGAAGAATAAGTCAGTCAACCAACGTAGAAAAACAGCCCAGTTTCAATTGACGAGCCGCTTTTCCTTGATACTCTTTGGTCTGTTGATTCTCTTCAATCTGCTGTTTATTCTATTGTCCGTAGGTTATTTGTTTGAACATATTGAAAATCGTGCCAGCAACATCCTTGAAGCCATCGAAAAAGGCGAGGCATCAGGGGATGCTTGGGACACTCTCGTCAATGCCTATGTTTCGGCAGATGAAGAAGACGCCCTGCAAGTGATCTTAGCCGATGGCAGTGTCGTTTCATCAGAAGATGCGGAAGAGATTTTTGACGATATCAATCAAGGGCGAGTGATGCCATTTCTCGAAGACATCGTTTTTACAGAGGATGGCATCTATTACATGAAAACCCAAGAAGTCGATGGGGATCAGGTGACGATCGCTATCAATGGGGAGGATAGTGTGGAATTAGCCTATGGTCTCTTTATGATCAGCAGTTTCTTGAATCTGATCGCTGTTGTCGTGGGCAGTCTGCTGATTTATTGGAGTGTCGGGAAATGGAGTCAGAAGCTTACTGGCATGGCGCAAGAAATTGCTGCCATTGAACAAAGCCGAACAGGAGAACTGACGGTTTCTGAAGAGCCCATCGAAATTCGTTCGGTGGCCTTGGCTTTCAATAAATTATTGAAAGAACAGCGAGAGACGATCGAGCGGGAAAAACGGTTCGTTGCCGATGCTTCCCATGAGCTGCGAACACCTTTAGCTGCGATTCGCGGACATGTCCAATTGATCCAGCGGCGTGGAACCAAACATCCCGAAGTCATTCCTTCCTCAATGGCGTTTATCGACAAAGAGTCGAAGCGTTTGGAAACATTGAGCAATCAATTGCTGGACCTAGAAAAAAATCAATCCCAAGATGAAATGACCCTCGTTGATGTTTCTCAGATCGTCCGAGAAGAGTGTGAAAAACAAGCGACGATCGTTCCGCAATCGATTGAATATTTTGTGGAGAACCAATGTATGAAACGTGGGCATAAACGTGACTTCCAGCAAATCATCCAAAACCTGTTAGAAAATGCCGCGAAGTATTCACCTGCCGATCAGCCGATTCATGTGACCTTGACGCAAGAGCAGAGACAGATGTCTTTGACCGTCGCCGATTTTGGCATTGGGATTCCCGATGATAAGAAAGCCTTGATTTTCGAACGGTTCTATCGAGTAGAAGATTCTCGTTCCAGCCAGATTGCTGGTTCAGGCATCGGGCTTTCACTGGTAAAACAGCTGGCAGACAAGTATCATGCCAAAATTACCGTGACAGACAATCAACCGCAAGGCAGTATCTTTAAACTTGCCTTTCCAAATGAAAGAGAAAGATGAAGATTTTTTTAGATTTTCTTCAAGCATTTTTGATTCTTTTTCATGAGGAACTTGTTATTCTAAATATATAGAAAAAAGGAATACACAAACAATTGGAGGAATGAAACATGAAAAAAACAACTATTTTATTCGGAATTGCCGCATTAGGATTATTGGCAGGATGTACACAAAACAACACGGGAAATTCAGAACCTGTGCAAAACAGCAGCTCAAGCACAACAGTTGCCTCATCGAGTGAAACAACGTCGTCACAAGCAACAGACAGCTCTTCAAGCAGTGCAGCGATCGCCAATGGCGGCTTACCTACGGTGACCGTAGAAGAAGCGATCCAAATATTCCAAGATAAATACCCAGATGCAGCGATCACTTCGATTGATTTGGATACTTCTTTTGGCAATTACTTCTACCAAGTAGAAGGCGTGGATGACACGAATGAGTTTGAATTAAAGATCGATGCAGAAACCAAAGAAACTTCTGAAGAAAGAACGGAAAAATTGGATGCCGATGAACAAAACGGTGTCAAAAAAGATGCCGATCAATTGGACCTAACCAACTTGCTTTCATTGGAAGAAATTTCTGATATCGCCGTGAAAGAAGCTGGCGGTGGTCAAGCAACAGATTGGTCATTAGACAAAGAAATGAATGTAACCTATTGGGAAGTCAAAGTAGAAGATGGCAACAAACAAACAGATGTGAAAATCAATGCCCAAACAGGTGAAGTACTAGAAACCGAATTAGATGACTAATCCTGTTTTGCAGTAAAAAAGATAAGCCGCTATCGTCTATGCGCAAAAGACGATAACGGCTTATTTCTTTACGTATGCTGTTTGACTTCAGTTAACGGTTTGACGCGACCACCAATTTTATCTGCAAATGCTTCGGACTGCTTCCGATCTTCAAAGACCCATAACTTGTCTGGAATTTTTTCACGAGTGCGACGACCATCTTTGCCAATGTAACCATGCAAAACTTTAATCACGTACATCGCCATCATCCTTCCCTGAAATTACTTTTGATTATACGAAAGCCGTTTCAAAAAGCAAGGATTTTGACTTAAATGAGTGATCAGAATTGATTATTCCCCTGACAGGGCAGCATAATCAGCAAATCGTTGATGGATTTCAGGAAAACTACGCTTCAGCTGCACGATGCGATTGGTCTCTTTTGCTAAAAAACAATGCTTTGAAGTCCCCGTCGTTGCCAACTGACCATCGCTCGTTTTGTAGATCTCATAGCGAAAATCCAAACGCGTGCCAGTATATTTGTCGACCAAAACATCGATTCGCACCTCATCTTCGTAACGAATCATCGTTTTGTATTGCGCACTGACTTCCAGCACGGGAACGATCAAGCCCGCTTCTTCGATGGTATGATACGGTAAATCCAAAAACGTGAGTAACTCCACGCGGGCCTCTTCAAACCAGCGGATATAATTGGCGTGATGGATGATCGCCATTTGATCGGTCTCATAGTAGTGTGGTTGACGGATATAGCCTGAATATAAAGACATAAAAACAGCTCCTTTCATAGAAACAAAACCTTCGTTATTCAGCATAACGCAAAAAGGAAGAAAAGCAAACAGAAGGAGAGCTACTTTGTGTTGAACACTTGAGAAAATGCTACTAGAGAGCAGCGGAGTGAAAAAGACAGTGAAACACCTTGACTTTTTCATAGCTTTCTTGTAGTTTATAGATAATATCAAAAATCAGTGAAGGATCGAGTACTTTATTCTATTCCTTAAAAGAGAAAACTGCCCCGGCTGAAAGCAGTTTAGGACGTGTAAAGGAAAGACAATCTGGAGATGAACAGAAGAAAAGCTGTTCCGTGACCGAGCGTTAATCGAGCGAAGGAGAAGAACATTTCTCGAATTTAGGTGGTACCGCGTGTAATCAAAACTCGCCCTTGTATAAAAAACAAGGGCGAGTTTTTTGCTGTGAATCACTGAGACTGGTCCGCAAAGCGGAACAGAGCAGATGATGAACAGTACTAGGCGACCACAGGGAGCGTAGTGACCAAACTAGGAATCACTATGATTGGCTTGCGGAGCAAGGCAGAATAGATGATGAACAGTAAGGCGAGTGCAGGGAGCGTAGTAACCGAACTAGGAATCACTATGACTGGCGTAAGAAGTGAGACATGAAAGCTGTACTTGGCATTTTTTGCTTTGTTCAATTGCAGTCGAAGCCAACGAAATGATGACCAGCAACCAACGGCAAAGAGCGCAATAACCCAAAAGTCAAACACGAGAACAACCCCCCCACATCAACGAGCAACAAACAATAGGTGAATAAGCAAACAAGTAATGAAAGCAAAGAACATGGGCAACCATGAAACAAATAGGAGGATGCATACGATGAGTTACCAACGTCCAAAAGGAACCAACGATATTTTGCCAGGAGAATCCGAAAAATGGCAATTTGTGGAAGAAACAGCACGTTTAGTGTTTCGCGATTACCAATTCAACGAGATTCGGACGCCGATTTTTGAGCACTTTGAAGTGATCGCCCGCAGTGTCGGGGACACAACGGATATCGTTTCAAAAGAAATGTATGATTTCTACGATAAAGGAGAGCGTCATGTGACGTTGCGTCCAGAAGGCACTGCACCGATCGCTCGTTCTTATGTCGAAAACAAACTATTCGGACCAGAACATACGAAGCCTTATAAAGTGTTTTACATGGGACCAATGTTCCGTTATGAACGTCCGCAAAAAGGCCGTTTGCGTCAATTCCACCAAATCGGTGTCGAAGTTTTCGGTTCAGCAAATCCAGCGACCGATGTTGAAACAATGGCGATGGCAATGGATTTTTATCGTCAATTAGGACTGAGTCAATTGCGCTTGGTCATCAATTCATTAGGTGACAAAGAGACACGCCAAAACTATCGTCAAGCGTTGATCGACTATCTAGCGCCCCATGAAGCGGAGCTTAGTGAGGATTCAAAACGCCGCTTGCATGAAAATCCTTTGCGGGTCCTTGACAGCAAAGACAAGCGAGACCAAAAATTTGTGGCAGATGCGCCATCGATCCTAGACTACTTAACGCCAGATGCCAAGGCACATTTTGAAACCGTAACGAGTATGCTGGATGCGTTGGAGATCCCTTATGAGATCGATTCAAATATGGTGCGTGGTCTGGATTATTATACCCACACGATTTTTGAGATCATGAGTGAGGCACCAAAAATGGGGGCGCAAGCCACCATCTGTGCCGGCGGTCGGTACAATCATTTAGTGGAAGAGCTAGGGGGACCAGAAACACCTGGTTTTGGTTTTGCTTTAGGGATCGAACGTTTATTGATCACTATGGAAGCCGAAGAAGTTGTAATTCCTGCTTTGAATGAGTTAGATGCGTATGTGGTTGGTTTGGGACAAGAAACCAATTTAGAAGCGCTGAAAGTCGTGCAAGCGATCCGTAATTTCGGCTTTTCTGCCGATCGTGATTTCATGGATCGTAAAGCCAAAGCCCAGTTTAAATCTGCTGATAAGCAAGGGGCACGGTTGGTTCTGACTCTAGGCGAAACAGAATTAGCAGAACAAGTGATCAATATCAAATCCATGGCAAGCCGTGAAGAAAAACAATTTCCGTTAGCGGATCTTTATGCCCGCTTCGATGAGATTTACGATGAAATGACAACCAAAATGTTTGAGTGAGGAGAAAAAGAATGACAAAACGTACAGTATATTGCGGGTTAGTAAATGAGACCCATTTAAACCAGACAGTGACACTAAAAGGCTGGGTGCAAAAGCGCCGTGACTTAGGTGGCGTGATTTTTATTGACTTACGCGACCGGGAAGGGATCGTGCAAATCGTCTTCAATCCTGAGGTTTCGAAAGAAGCCTGGGAAATCGCGGACAAATGCCGCAGTGAATATGTATTAGAAGTAACGGGTCAAGTAATCAATCGTGCACCAGAAGCCATCAATCCGAAAATGGTGACAGGTGCCTATGAAGTGATGATCAGCGAAATCACGATTTTAAACACTGCAAAAACACCAGCCTTTTTGATTGAAGATGATCAAACCGTTGGCGACGAGATTCGCATGAAATACCGTTATTTAGACTTGCGTCGTCCAAAAATGACGAACAACATCGTGATGCGGGCGAAAACGACGCAAGCGATCCGCAATTTCTTAGACACGAACGACTTCTTAGATATCGAAACACCTTATCTAGGAAAATCAACACCAGAGGGCGCGCGGGATTATTTGGTTCCTTCACGGATCTATCCAGGTCATTTCTATGCGTTGCCACAATCACCACAAATTTTTAAACAGTTATTGATGGGTGCTGGCTTCGATCGCTACTATCAAATCGTACGTTGCTTCCGTGACGAAGATTTGCGGGGCGACCGTCAACCTGAATTTACCCAAGTCGATATCGAAACCTCTTTCTTGACGGCAGAAGAAATTCAAACCTATACGGAAGAGCTATTGGCAAAAGTGATGCGAGAAGTCAAAGGCATCGAAGTTACCTTGCCATTCCCACGGATGACCTATGATGAGGCAATGGGACGCTACGGCAGTGACAAACCAGATACACGGTTTGACATGGAGCTTATCGACTTATCAGAAGTTGTGAAAGACGTTGATTTTAAAGTCTTCCAAATGGCTCTTGAAAAAGGCGGCGTTGTGAAAGTCTTAAACGCCAAAGGGGCTGCAGACAAATACTCAAGAAAAGACATGGACAATCTAGGTCATTACGCTGGCCAATTTGGTGCCAAAGGATTGGCATGGGTCAAAGTTGAAGAAGATGGATTGAAAGGACCGATCGCTAAATTCTTGACGGAAGCAACCGACGCGATTATTGCAGCAGCCAATGCGGAAGTTGGCGATATTCTGATGTTTGGTGCCGATTCCTTTGAGATCGTTTCAGCAACGTTAGGTGCGATCCGTAATAAATTAGGAAAAGAATTAGGCTTGATCGACGAGAGCAAATTCAACTTCCTATGGGTTACTGACTGGCCGCAATTTGAATACGATGAAGAAGCAGGTCGCTATGTTTCTGCTCACCATCCGTTCACATTGCCAAAAGAAAGCGATCTGCCGTTGTTAACGACAGACCCTTCAAAAGTCTATGCGCAAGCCTACGATATCGTGCTAAACGGTTACGAGCTAGGTGGCGGATCATTGCGTATCCATACACGGGAAGTGCAAGAGCAAATGTTTGAAGCGCTAGGCTTCTCACGTCGCGAGATGCAAAATCAATTTGGCTTCTTATTGGATGCTTTGGATTATGGTTTCCCACCACATGGCGGCATCGCTCTTGGGTTAGACCGGTTAGTAATGCTCTTGGCTGGTGAAGAAAACATTCGCGAAGTCATTGCCTTCCCTAAAAATGGGAAAGCGGCTGATCCAATGTCACAAGCACCAAGTACCGTTTCACCAATGCAACTGTTTGACTTGAGCATTGATGTAACAACGGTTGAAGAAAACGAATAAGCGTTAAACCCATGATGAAATGAGTGATGAAATAGAAATTGGTGAATGAATGAAAAAAGTTCATGAGAATTCACCCATTTCTTTCATTGCTCGTTTCTTTTTTTATGTGCTGAAGTATAATAAAGGCAAATCAAAAAAGTGAGGCTATGAAATGCAATGACTCCTCTGTTTAAATGGCTCCCTCATCCGGAATATGCCAACAAACTTTCATTCTCGATCGTGTACGCACTGCTGGCATCGATTGCGGTCAATTTTTTCTATCAGCCGGGCAATATTTATTCCAGCGGCATTACCGGTGTCGCTCAGATCATTACTACGATCTCAAGAGAATGGATCGGGTTTTATGTCCCCTTATCTCTTGCGCTATTATTGTTGAATGTGCCATTATTTTTTCTTGGCTGGTTTAAGATCGGCCACAAATTTACGATCTTTACTGGAATCACTGTTTTATTGACATCCTTATTCGTGCAAATTTTGCCAGAAGAAACCGTCACGACGGACCCGATGATCTGTGCGATTTTCGGTGGTGCCATCAATGGAGTGGGGATCGGCTATGCCTTGAAGAATGGTCTTTCTTCCGGAGGGCTGGATTTTGTCAGCATTGCCATCCGCAAACGGACAGGGAAGACGATCGGCTCGATATCGATTTTCTTTAACATTGTTATTTTGTTCGCCGCCGGGATCTTGTTTGGCTGGCAATATGCGTTGTATAGTGCGATCGCGATTTTTGTCAGTGGAAAAGTGACGGATGCGGTCTTTACGAAACAAAAGAAAATGCAGGTGACGATCATCACTCGCAACCCAGAAGAAGTCATTCAGACGATCCAAAAACATATGCGGCGAGGCATTACCATCATCAATGAAGCCGAAGGAGCCTACAAACATGACAAACAAACGGTTTTGCTGACGGTAGTCACACGCTTTGAACTGCCGATGCTGCGCAGTGCTATGAAAGAAGCCGATCCAAAAGCCTTTGTCAGTATTGCGGAAAATGTCCAGATTTTGGGTCGGTTTTATGAAGAAGAACTGTAAAAAAGGAGTTGAAAAAAGTATTTCTTTATAGAAGTACTTTTTTTTCGCCAAAAATTAATTTTTTTGAAATATAGCAGATGTTGCTAGCTTTATATGGGGGATTTCTGGTAAATTATGAGAGTATGGAATCAATAGCGTTCATGCTGAAATTGTTTTTTTATGAAACAATTGGATCAATTAGAGAAAAGTGGTTGGAGAATGAACAAACGTTTAAGTACAAGCCGCTATATTACCGGGTTCGACGGCATTCGCACCTTGGCAGTCATCGGCGTTATTTTATATCATTTACTACCTACTCATATGCGAGGCGGGTATTTAGGAGTTCCAGTATTCTTTGTCGTATCAGGTTATTTAATCACTGACTTGCTGAGGCAAGAGTGGGATCAAAACGGCAAAATCAAAGTCAAAGATTTTTATGTACGGCGGATGAAACGGCTTTATCCAGGAATGGTGGTGATGCTGCTTATCTCAGCAGCGTATATCACTTTGTTCCAGCGAAACCTGCTGAATAATTTGCGCGGGGTTTTTGTTAGCTCGTTGCTGTATTACAACAACTGGTGGCAGATCAATCATGGGTTATCCTATTTTGATCGGTTCGGCAATGAATCCCCCTTTACCCATCTGTGGTCACTGGCTGTGGAGGGACAGAACTATCTGATTTGGCCTTTAGTGTTTATTTTGTTGATGAAAATCGGCAAGCAGAGGCATCGCGCCTTTAAATTTACTGCCGCAGTCACGATTTTATCGGCAATTCTGTTAGCGGTCCTTTACACACCAGGCGCTGATCCAACACGGGTCTATTATGGAACTGATACGCGGCTCTTTTCGATCTGGATGGGGAGTGCCTTAGCATTCATTTGGCCAAGTACCCACTTGAAGAAAGAGATACCGCAAAAAGCCAAACGGGTCTTAAATATCTCTGGTTTTGCTTCCTTGGCTGGTCTGATCGCAGCGTTCTTTTTCTTAGATGATCATTTGACCTTTGTCTATTATGGCGGCATGTTCTTGATCAGTATCCTATGTACGATTCTTGTGGCAGTCACCGCTCATCCCGGAGCCAGTTTGAATCGGGTATTGAGTAATCCGATTTTCAGTTATATCGGCAAGCGCAGTTATGGGATCTATTTGTATCAATTTCCAGTGATGATATTTTACGAAGCAAAAGTGGGAAATATCGGTGAGAACGTGCTGATGCACACGTTAGTGGAACTATTCTTGATCTTGTTTATCAGTGAATTGTCCTATCGGTTTATCGAAAACCCAATGCGTAAATTCCAGTACAAAGATACATTCAGAACGGTCCGCGGTTGGTTCAGTAAACCAATTTTTAGTTGGAAAAAACCGTGGTTAGTGCCCAGCTTACTCATTACCCTCGTTGCTTTGTTTGGCGTCGTGACTGCACCGACAAATTATGTCGATGCCCAGCAGCAGCAGTTGAAAGACAACATTGCGGCCAATAAAAAAGCGGCAGAGCAATCGCAAAAGAATGCGAATGCTGAAGGAAATGAAGCGGATGATGAGGCGAACACGAGTGAAGATGAAAAAAATATCATGGAAAAGTATGATCTAACAGCAGCCCAAGTGAAAAAAGCAGAATCTCTTGAAATCACGGCTTTTGGTGATTCTGTGATGCTGGATGCAACGGCTGACTTGAAAGAAGTCTTTACCCAAGCGGTAGTTGATGGGGATGTTGGGCGCCAGCTGTATGCGAGCCCTGAATTGATCAAAGACTTGAAAGAAAAAAATCTTTTGCGGGATACGGTCCTTGTGGGGCTAGGGACGAATGGTTCCTTTACAGAAGCCCAATTTGACAGCTTTATGAATGAGATCGGTGATCGCAAAGTCTACTGGATCAATGTGCGAGTACCGACACAGCGTTGGCAAAATGAAGTCAATCGGATGTTGGAGCGCATGGCGGAAAAATACGACAATATGACCTTGATCGATTGGTATGATTTGAGTAATGACCAAGAGTCCTGGTTTTATGAAGATCGGGTCCATCCAAATCCAGATGGCATGGATCAATACGTGAAGCTAGTTGCCCAAACGATTTTACAAGATGAATAGGCAAGAAAAAGACAAACCTTATGCAATCATAAGGTTTGTCTTTTGTCTTAAACGGTGCTTTGAAAGAGCATCGTTTTTTAATCTTTTTCTATCACCGTTAACAGTGAGTCAAACAAAATCGCACTAGAAGCTGATCCGGGATCGATATGACCGATGGCACGTTCACCAACATAAGAGGCACGGCCTTTTTTAGCAACAAGTTCTTTGGTATGTTCTTTCGCTGCTTCGATCGTGTCCTTGGTCAATTCCCCTTTTTTCAAGGCTTCTGCGACAGGTTGCCAGACATCGACCATCGTTTTGTCTTCAAACTCAGCTTTTCCCCGCATTTTGATGCCCGTCAAGCCTTCTTCAACGATCGTACCTAATTGTTCAAAGGAGTCGATCGTTTCTAGTTCCTTCGTTGCTTTGGTCATATTCATAAACGCCGAACCATAAAGGGGACCCGAAGCGCCGCCGACTTTTGAGATCATTGCCATCGAGAAGACTTTAAAGGTATCACTGATCGTCGTTGGCTGTTGTTTGGCATAAGCTTCTTGATAAGCAGCTACGCCGCGTGCCATATTGTTGCCATGGTCCCCGTCGCCGATCGGTGTATCTAAATCGCTTAAATAGGCCTTGTTTGCTTCGATTTCTTTCGTGAAGGTATCTAACCATGCTTGCACCGTTTCTGTTGTCAATTGCATCTCTATTCGCTCCTTTACCAGGCTATTGTTGTGACGTCTTCATTTAACGCATCGGTGTGATCCGTTTCGCTGAAATCGATCATGGTCAGTGAAAGTCCCTGCATATCGATGGAAGTCATGAAATTGCCGACCTTATGGAAGGAGACAGGGATGTCTTTTTCTGCGAGTAATTTCGCGACATCATTGGCAAAAACGAACAACTCCATTTGCGGCGTACCACCCATACCGTTGATCAAGACACCGACTTTTTCTGGGGTCTTTTCATAATCCGCTAAGATTTTTTCCACCAACTCTTGTGCTAGTTCACGTGAGGGTTTCAGTTTTTCTCGACGGTAACCAGGTTCGCCGTGGATGCCCACGCCATACTCGATCTCATCATCGGCTAACTCAAAACCTGGTTTCCCAACTTCAGGAACTGTTGCCGCTTTTAATGCGACCCCAATGGTTTTGATCGATGCAACCAAGGCATCGCCCAGTGTTTTTAATTCACTTAAGCTGGCACCATTACGAGCAGCTGCGCCTAAAATCTTGTGGACTAAGACCGTACCGGCAACTCCTCGTTTGCCAGCAGTATAGGTGCTATTTTCAACAGCGATATCATCATCAACGACCACGATCTCCGTTGTGATCTCTTCCATTTCTGCCATATCTTTGGCCATCTCAAAGTTCAAGATATCGCCAGTATAGTTTTTGACGATCAACAAGACGCCTTGTCCTTGATCAGAATCTTGGATAGCCGTCAAAATTTGGTCGGGGGTAGGGGAGGTGAAGACATCGCCTAAAACGGCGGCGCTAAGCATCCCATCACCGACAAAGCCAGCATGGGCCGGCTCATGTCCGCTCCCACCGCCAGAAACAAGACCGACTTGTTCTTTTTGATTATTCTTAGCGATCACCCGTGAGTCGGCGACTTGATGGACCAGTTCAGGATAACTGCCTACGATACCAGCCAACATTTCTTCTACGATCATTGAGGGATCGTTAATGATTTTTTTCATGCTTCATGCCATCCTTTCTCGGCTGCTTTTTTTGCTTCTGCAACGATTTGTGCCAAATCATCACTAAAACCAGCGGTGATCGCTGCAGCAAAGGCACCTTCCACCAGCGGCGCGTCGATCAGGTGATAGCGTTCTTGTTGCTGAGGTTCTAGCATGTCGTAAGCAAGTTCGGCATTCAAAACGGCACTGCCTAGATCGGCAAAGACTAAGATCAGTTCAGCATCTGCGGATTCGTTGACGGCATCCACGATTTTCGTGGCGTCAGAACCCAGCTCTCCTTCTGCTGTCCCGCCTAAAGAATAGATCGTGACTGACTCGCCATCAGCCATTTCTTCGATCATCTGTTTTAATCCTTCGGTGAGTTGCTGACTGTGAGAAACGAGTAAAATACTTTTTTTCATCCAATTTCACCAACACTTTCTGATTAAATTTGGCTGTTTGACAAGGGGGTTGCCTTTTCCAAAGAAACACCGTCCTTGTTGAAACCGCCTACAGGTTCAGTATACCAAATTTCTTTCTTCTTGTATGGTTGCACCTATGGAGAGGACAAAAAAACAGCATCGTCTTTCTGGACAAAGCAAGAAAGAGCGATGCTGCAAAATCAATTAGGATTGTTTAACGAGCACTTTGGCTGAAAAGCGCTTCGTTAGGAAAGAAAGCCCCACGTACAGGCAGATGTTCAATGCCATCATGCCAAGGAAGTAAGGCAATGTTACGGCGGTCAAGAAACCGACTTCCAGCAATCCGTGGAAAAGCATTGCTGCGACATAGATCCCCACGGTAGTGGTAATCGCTAAGAACAATCGCAATGGATTTAATGGCAAGCAAGCGCGAATCACAGCGATACAGCTGATCCCGATCAACAAATAGTACAACAAGGTCGTCGTATCAAATTGCGACCAACCGTAGTCGGTTTGTAAAAAGCGGATCGCAAAGTAATTGACTAACACCAACAAGGCATTTGGCAACGCATTGAGCAAGACTGTCGGCAAGTAACGACCTTTGATCGGTGCTTTGTTTTCTTCAAAGGAAAGGAAGAAAGATGGATAACCTTCAATTGCTAAGTCGATCAATGTGATTTGGATCGGCAAGAACGGAAAGGCGCTGGATGTCAGGATACAAACCAAAGAGAGCAAGAAGCTGTAAATCGTCTTGATAAAGAAGATTCCCGACGCTTTGGTGACGTTATTGACGACGCGGCGTCCTTCAAATAAAACATCTGGCAACGTAGTAAAGTCAGAATCCAATAAGACAAAGTTAGCGATTTGACGAGCCGCACTGTCGCCAGCAGCCATTGCAATGCTGACGTCGGCTTCCCGTAGTGCCAACACATCGTTGACGCCATCACCCGTCATGGCAACGGTCCGTTGATTGGCTTTTAATTCTTGAACGAGTAGTTTCTTTTGTTCAGGAGTCACACGACCAAAGACCGTATAGCGTGTCGCAGCTTCTCGGACTTCTGCTTCGGTCGTTAAGGTAGAAAGATCGATGGCTTGATCGGCATTCGCTAGGCCTGCACGATGGGCGATCGCTGCGACTGCTATTGGATTATCGCCAGAGATCACTTTTAGATCGATGCCTTGATCCGCTAAGTAAGCCAAGGTTTCTTCTGCGTTTTGGCGGATGATATCGGATAAAATCAAGACAGCCACCGCTTGTGCGTTGGTTGGGTCAAAGGATGTCGGCGTTTTTGGATCAGTTTCTACGGCTAAAATCAACACCCGTAGACCAGCTTCTTGCGCTTCTATGACTTGCGGCAAGGCAGCAGAGCCGGCGACTTTTTCAGGTGCGCCAAGATAGACATTTCCTAGATGTTCAAAAGCCACAGCACCCCATTTGCGCTGTGAAGAAAAGGCAGCGACTTCGATCGGCTGATGATCCGTTAGCTCAGGGCAGCCTTGACGCAATGCTTGCATCGTCAAATTGTTATCTGTGCTGGCTGCCAAATAATTCCCTAAGAGCATGTTAGGGTCGCTGTCGACTTGGAGAGGAACGATCGATTCGAGAACCATATGGCCTTCCGTCAACGTCCCCGTCTTATCCAGACAAAGGGTATCGACATGCGCTAAGGTTTCAACGGCATACATGTCTTGGACCAAAATCCGTTTTTTGGCCAATTTAATGACACCTGTCGTCAAGGCGATACTGATCAGCAGGACAAGTCCTTTTGGTAACATTCCTAATAAGGCAGCGGCAGAAACGACGACGGATTCCTTGATCCCAGCATCTCGCATCATAAAGGCTTGGAAGAACAAAATCACCCCTAAAGGAACGATTACATAGCTGGTGAATTTGGATACACTACGGATCGAAGCAAGCAGCTCAGAGCGGATCGGTTTGTGGACCTTTGCCTCATTGCTTAGTTTCGCTGCGTAGTTTTCTGCACCGACATGAAGGACTGTTCCTGTCATTTCCCCGCTGACGATGAAACTCCCTGAGAGTAAGGAAGCACCTGCTTCTTTGACAACCAGATCGGCTTCACCAGTCAGCATCGCTTCATTGACTTCGACTAGTCCAGAAAGCACCGTCATATCAGCGGGGATTTGGTCCCCAGCACCAAGAATAACTACGTCCTCTAAGACCAATTCTTTGGCTGAAATCTCATGGATTTGGGCATCTCGAATCACTCGTACCGTTTGCGGTGAAACAAGTGAGAGTTTTTTTACTAAATTACGCGCGTGCAATTCTTGGCTGATCCCAATGGTGATATTCACAAAAATAATCGCTAAGTAGAACATGTTGGAATAGGCGCCTACGGCAAATAAAAAAACGCCAATCAATAGATTGAGAAAATTGAATAATGTCAGTAAATTGTCTTTGATGATCGCAGCAGTTGATTTACTGGTTTTTGTTTCATAATCATTGTGCAACCCCTCTTGGGTTTTCTTGGCGACTTCTGCTGCAGTCAAGCCGGTGGGTAATTGAGTCATAAGCATCTCCATTTCATTTGTTCATTTCTTTCTAATTCCTTTATCTAGTCTAGCATTCGAAAAAGGCAATGCAATCGTTGCGAGGAAAATAACGATAAAATTAATTAAAATCTTAAACAATCAACACGTGTTCTTTTAAAGAAAGAAAAAAACTGGGGGAACAAACCGCACCATCGACTTTTTTCTGGTGCTTACGTATAATAGGGGAAGAGAAAAAGCCGAGAAGCAGATGCTTAGCGGACAAAAGAGGGTAGCGAGCATGTCTTTAAAAGAAAAAATTATTGCAGAAAGCAAGCGGCTTGGCATCGACAAGATCGGGTTTGCTTCAGCGGAGCCGTTTTTGGCATTGGAGCCTTCCTTGCGGGAACAAAAAGCCAAAGGCCATACCTCTGGTTTTGAGCATCCCGTGATCGAAGAGCGGATCTATCCTGAACGGACATTTGAAAATCCACAAACGATCATTGCGATCGCTTTAGCTTATCCGACAAAAATCAAAGAGAAAGTCCCGCGGGATGAAAAACGTGGCATGTTTGCCCGTGCCTCGTGGGGCATCGATTACCATGATATTTTGCGAGAACGGTTGGATCGCTTGATCGCCTTTATCAAAGAACAAGCGCAAACGATGGAAGAACAAGTCGAATGGCGTTTCGCACCGCAAGTCGATACAGGGGAATTGGTGGATGTGGCGGCAGCGCAGCGGGCGGGTCTTGGCTTTATCGGTCGTAATGGCTTGCTGATCACGGAAGAATTTGGTTCGTTTGTTTATCTCGGGGAGATCGTCACTAATATCTCTCTTGAACCGGATGAAGAGGTCCCGTTTGGTTGTGGGGATTGCATGCGTTGTGTGACGGCTTGCCCCACCAAAGCGTTATTGGGCGATGGTCGGATGAATGCCCAGCGCTGTTTGTCCTATCAAACCCAGACGAAGGGCATGATGCCAGAAGAGTACCGCAAAAAGATGCATAATGTGATTTACGGTTGCGATATTTGTCAGCTGGTCTGCCCTTATAATCGGGGGAAGGACTTCCATTTTCATCAAGAGATGGAGCCTGAAGTCGATACCGTTTATCCAAAACTGCAACCGATGCTGTCTTTATCAAACAAAGCCTTCAAAGAACAATTTGGCCATCTATCTGGCTCTTGGCGGGGGAAAAAACCGCTGCAGCGTAATGCCATCATCGCCTTAGCCAATGTGGGAGACCGCAGTGCCTTGCCAGCGATTTGGCGCTGTGCGACAGAAGACGTGCGCCCAGTGATTCGAGGAACGGCTTATTGGGCAATTGGCCAGTTGGGCGTCAAAGAACCAGAGATGTGGTTAGAGCGACTGCAACGGTGCGCAGAGTTAGAACCCGAAGAAGAGGCGCTACAAGAATTGCAGCCTGCCATCGAACGATTGCAAGCAGTCATTACCAAAAAGCAGGAAAAAGAGCTATAAAAAAAGCAAAACGTGCCTGTGGCCGTTTTGCTTTTTTGTTTAATCTAGTACGTCATCACTTTCAACGATTTCTTCTGAATCCAGTTCAAAATCTGGTGCTGGATGCACACGTTCAGGCAGTTCCATTTCTAACTCGCCGTCTTCTGTATACTGATTGTCGGTATCGGCAACGTCAATTAAAATTTCTTCAGGAAGCTCTTGTTCTAACCGATAGCCTTCTGCATGACGCGCATCGAGTAATTCCAAAAGATGTTGCCACTCGTCTTTCGAGATCACTACAACGTCAATGCCATCTTTGTTTTGTACCTCTACAACAGAGGAAAGATCGGTGCCGACCGTTTTAATGATCGATTCCAACGACCATTTACTCGTTTCTAAGTCAATTTTTTGTGCCATAAGAATTACTCCTTTTTTGTGAAAAATTTTGTCCTACCTTAATTGTAACGGGAAAGTTGCAGAAAACAAAATAGCTTGATTGGGAATCGTCGCTGATATGCGCAAGAACATTTGCACAGCGGCTTTAACCAAGGTAAGATAAGAGCAAGAAGGGAAGGAATAAAAATGACAGAAAAACAGACATTTCATGTGAATGGGTATTTAGCACTGGTTGTGCTGATCGGGTTATTAGTTGGCGGCGGTTATTTGTTTTATCATGGGTTCGTAAATGAGAGCGTTCTCGAAATCGTTCTCAGTATTCTTTTATGGATCGTTTCGTTTCTTTTCCTTAGTTCGTTAACGATCGTACAGCCCAACCAAGCCAAAGCGATCCTCTTTTTTGGGCAATATTTAGGGACCATTAAAGACAACGGCTTATTCGTGACAACCCCCTTAACCAAAAAAATCAATGTTTCATTGAAAGTCCGCAACTTTAACAGTTCGCTGTTGAAGGTCAATGATTCAGACGGAAACCCGATCGAGATCTCGGCAGTGGTGGTTTTTAAAGTCGTGGATACGGCGAAAGCATTGTTTGATGTCGATTATTACCAAGATTTCATTGAGATCCAAAGTGAAACAGCGATTCGTCATATTGCGACGCAATACCCCTATGACACGTTCAATGACGATGATCTGACGTTGCGAGGCAATACCAATGAAGTTTCGGAGGAGCTGGCAAAAGAATTGCAAGAACGATTGGCTGTTGCCGGGGTCGAAGTTTTGGAGACGCGCTTAAACCACTTGGCGTATGCGACTGAGATCGCTAGTGCGATGCTGCAGCGCCAACAAGCCAAAGCGATTTTATCTGCACGGCAAATCATTGTTGAAGGGGCCGTCTCCATGACACAAATGGCGTTAGAACAAATCGAAGACGGACAGGACATCAATTTCACGGATGACCGCAAAGTCCAACTGATCAATAATTTATTGGTGTCGATCATTACCGATAAAGGCACGCAGCCGGTGATCAATACGGGCGATGTCAAAGAGAAAGGAGTGTAGCATTTGAAGAAACTTTACATCAAACAGAAGGTTTTCAGCATCGGCGAAAAATTTACCGTCACCGATGATTTACAAAACCCTCGCTATTATGTCGAAGGCAGTTTTTTTAAGATCCCGAAAAGTTTTACGATCTTCAATGAGCAGCAGCGACCGATCGCGGAGATCACCAAAAAAGTGTTCAGTTTATTACCGAAATTTTTTGTGGAAGTCCACGGCCAAGAAGCGATCGTTTTAGAAAAACATTTCACATTTTTTAAAGCCCGCTATTCCATCAGTGCAGAAGGCATCGATGTGGACGGCAATTGGTGGGATATGGATTTTGTGGTTAACCGCAACGGTAAGCGAATCGCAGAGATCCACAAAAAATGGATCTCTTGGGGCGATACCTATGAAGTCGTGATCTATGAAGAAGATCTAGATGACCTGATCATTGCATTAGTGGTAGCCATCGATCGCGTCAAAGCAGATGATGCCGCAGCATCAAGTTCAGCAAGTAGTTAGAAAAAAAGGAGCGATGTGCATGTTATACGGTTCGATTGAAGCAGGCGGCACAAAATTTGTGTGTGCCATTGGCGATGAAGAAATGACAATCAAGGAAAGAGTGAGCTTTCCGACAACGACACCTGAGGAAACAATGCCTTTAGTCATTGATTTCTTCAAACAATACCAAACAGATTTAGCAGGGATTGGGATTGGCTCATTTGGGCCTATCGATATCCATCACGATTCTGCCACTTATGGGTACATTACCTCGACCCCGAAATTGGCATGGCAAAATTTTGATTTCATCGGTACCATGAAAAAAGAATTTCCGATCCCGATTTCTTGGACAACAGATGTCAATGCGGCTGCCTACGGTGAGTATGTCTTCGGCAGTGGCAAAGGATTGAGTAGTGTCGTTTACTACACGATCGGTACAGGTGTTGGCGGCGGGGCCTTACAAGAAGGGCGCTTTATTGAAGGCTTTAGTCATCCAGAAATGGGGCATATGCTGGTCGTCCCTCATCCAAAAGATGACTTTGCTGGCAGCTGTCCATTTCATGGCAACTGTTTAGAAGGGATGGCAGCTGGACCAGCCATCGAAAAACGCTTAGGGAAAAAAGGACAAGAGGTTGCAGAAGATGATCCTTATTGGGAAATCGAAGCCTCCTATATTGCTCAATGTGCCTACAATACAACCTTGATGTTTTCTCCAGATGTGATCATTTTTGGCGGTGGTGTGATGAAACAGCGCCATATGCTGCAAAACGTCCACGACGCATTTGCAAAATTGGTCAATGGGTATGTCGAAACGCCTGAGTTAAGCAAATATATCGTGACCCCAGCATTGGAAGACAACGCTGGAACCCTCGGTTGTTTGGCATTGGCTCGAGAAGCGGTCTTACATTCATAAACGAAAAAACGGATCATACTCTTCGGGTATGATCTTTTTTTACAGCGTATCAGTGGCGCTTTTGGCGACTTTTTGTATACTTAAGCTGAGGTGGAAAAGAATGAAATTAGCTGTTCGAAAAAGAAAAATCGGGAATATTCCGGTCTTAGAAGTCGTACCAGAAGAAATGATTTATGAGCCGCTGCCATTGATTATTTACTATCATGGCTGGCAGACGAGTAAAGAATTAGTGTTGACACAAGGCAGAAAGTTGGCTAGAGAAGGTTTTCGGGTGGTCTTGCCAGATGCAGCCAATCATGGGGAGCGCAAGACCCAGCTATCGGAGATTCCTTCTTTAACTTTTTGGCAAAGTATCCAAACCAATCTATTTGAGTTTTCTTACTTAGTCGATTTTTTTGAAAATCTTGGTTTGGTCAACGGTCAGATCGCAGTTGGCGGAGTCTCCATGGGAGGGATGACCACGTGCGGTTTATTGTGCCAGCATCCAGAAATCACAGCGGCAGCTTGTATCATGGGTTCTCCTTCCATGTTGAAATACCGTGACCGCATCCAAATGCACGCTGGCGCTGCTGGGTTCTTTGTACCCGAGGATTATGGTCAGCTATTAAGCTGGATGGATGCTTACGACCTGTCTTCTCAACCAGAGAAATTAGGACAGCGTCCTCTTTTGTTTTGGCATGGTACCCAAGACGAGAAAATTCCTTATGGTGATGTGGAAGCCTTTGTGGCAGAAAATCCAGAAGCAAATCTGCAGTTTATCTCGCGAGAAGAACGCCATCTGGTGCGTGGAGAAACGATGGATCAAGTCACAGCTTTTTTCGTGGCAGAGCTCAATAAAACCAATCCATGACACTGTTTGCTCAAGGAAAAAGATTGTGTGGAAAAGTACAAGCATAAAACTCGTTTTTTGTCACGTGATAACCTATACTGTAGGGTGCAAAAAAAGGAGGAATTGGTTTGACATACCGCGTTTTATTATTTTATAAATACACAACAATTGAAGATCCGGAAAGCTTCGCCAAGGAGCATTTAGCATTTGGAAAAGAAATTGGCATCAAGGGCCGTATTTTAGTAGCCAATGAAGGGATCAATGGCACGCTTTCTGGAACGGTTGAAGCAACAAATCGCTATATGGAAAAAATGGAAGCTGATCCCCGTTTTAAAGGGATTTTTTATAAAATCGATGAAGTAGAAGAACATGCGTTTAAAAAGCTATTCGTTCGTCCGCGCAAAGAATTGGTTTCATTGAACCTGGAAGATGACATCGATCCATTAGAAATGACTGGAAAATATTTAGATCCTAAAGCGTTCAAAGAAGCTTTGTTAGATGAAGATACCGTGGTGATCGATGCCCGTAACGATTATGAATATGACTTAGGCCATTTCCGGGGAGCCGTTCGTCCCGATATCCGCAGCTTCCGTGAGTTGCCGCAATGGATCATCGATAATAAAGAAAAATTTATGGATAAAAAAGTCGTTACTTATTGTACTGGTGGTATCCGTTGTGAAAAATTCTCAGGCTGGTTGCTGCGAGAAGGCTTTGATGATGTGGCCCAACTTCATGGTGGTATCTTTGCTTATGGGAATGACCCAGAAGTTCAAGGCGAGCTTTGGGATGGCAAAATGTACGTCTTTGATGAACGCATTAGTGTGGAAATCAATCATGTGGATAAAAAAGTTATCGGTCGCGACTGGTTTGATGGCACACCTTGCGAGCGCTATGTAAACTGTGCCAACCCAGAATGCAATCGCCAATTTTTGACTTCTGAAGAAAATCAAGCTGCCCATTTAGGTGCCTGTAGCTATGATTGTGCCATCCACGAACACAACCGTTACGTGGAACAACATGGGATCACAGAAGCAGAAAAAGCTGAACGGTTAAAAAACTTTGCAACAAAAAAAGAAACAGTCACTGCCTAAACCGACAACTGTTTCACAGAAAATGAATGATTAAAAGAGTCGCACGTGAGTCCGAAAACTGGCTTAGCTCAGTCAAGTTTTCCATCTTCCGTGCGGCTTTTTTTGAATGGACAGAATTGGAAACGATTGTTTTTTAATTGTCTGAAAAATCTAACTATTCCAATTGTTCTTTTTTCTTTCCTATCGAGAAAAAACGCAAGGCTCTCGCATATTTCACGATTTTAGAGTAAACTATACCTAATTGTGGAAGAGGAAAGAGGAATTCAGATGAAAATTGTTATTGCTGGTGCAGGTGCTATGGGCAGCCGTTTTGCTATTATGTTAAAAAGAGGCGGAAATGACGTCACGTTAATCGACGGCTGGCCGGCGCATATCGAAGCGATCCGTGAACACGGATTACGAGCGAACTTAAACGGTGAAGAGATCGCAGTCCCTTTTTCGATCTATTCGCAAAATGAGATCCCAACGACTGTACAAGCAGACTTGATCCTGGTCTTTACTAAAGCGATGCAACTGGATCAAATGATGCAAACGATCAAACCGATGATCGGCGAGCAAACGAAAGTCTTATGCTTATTAAACGGGATCGGTCATGAGGACACGATTGAAAAATATGTCAGCACGGATAAAATCTTTTTAGGAAATACCATTTGGACGGCGGACTTGATTGGTCCTGGTAATGTTCGCTTGTTTGGGGATGGTTCTGTAGAACTGCAAAATATCGAACCGGGCAAAGAAGAAGATGCCCGTCAATTAGCGGCAGTCTTGGCTGATGCTGGGTTAAATGCGTCTTATTCTGAGAACATTCGCTACTCCATCTATCGCAAAGCCTGTGTTAACGGCACACTAAATGGTTTGTGTTCGATTTTAAATGTGAATATTGCCCAATTCGGACAAACCTCAACGGCGCGTGCGATGGTCCAAACGATTGTGGAAGAATTTGCGGCAGTTGCTGCCCATGAATCTGTTGAACTGGATGTATCCGAAGTAGTCCACCATATTGAAGAAACCTATGATCCAGAAGGCATCGGAATGCACTATCCATCCATGTATCAAGATTTGATCAATAATCATCGTAAAACCGAAATCGATTATATCAATGGCGCAATCTCACGAAAAGGCCACAAGTACCAAGTGCCAACGCCTTATTGCGACTTTTTGACTCAAATGATCCATGCTAAGGAAGATATTTTAGCAGCAGAATAACCTAAGTAAATATGGTCTTAAAATGAAAAAACGGCGTATCCTTTTAGGGTTCGCCGTTTTTGGTTCATTTATTGAAAATGTGTTGTAGAGTGCATTTAAAGGTGACGCTATTGTGCAGGCAGATCCGCCATAAACCGTTCTCTACCTTGAAAGACCGCTAATTGATTGACACCAAAGGAACGCAACAGATCGCTCATCGCTGCAAAATCTAACCGATAGTCACTGGCTTTATGGGCATCAGAGCCGAGGGTGAACAATTTACCACCGACACTTTGATACAGCGGGATTGCATATTGATAAAGGTGGGCATTTTGATAGGGGCCAAAGCTCTTAGCGTTGATTTCCATCGCTAAGTCACGGGCAACGATTTTTTTGAAGATCGTCGTTAACTCTGTTTCAAAATGGGCGGCCAATTCCTCAGCTGTAAATTGGAAACGACGCAAGCCATAATCAAAGTGGGTCACGATATGCCCGTCAGAAAACGAGTCCAACACGTGGGCCATTTGGTCAAAGTATTGTTTGGCGACTGCAAATTTGTCCTTGTTCAACACGGCATCGTCCATATAATCAAAGGTACCGTTTTGATGGATACTGATCAATTTCAAGTCATAGGGATGGCTTTCAAGATAGCGCAAGATTTCTTGTTCTTGACCAGGCACGACACCAATCTCGATGCCTTTTAAGAGTTTCGTCGCTGTGGTCTCTTGCAGCTTCTGGTGGGTATTTACTAGTAATTCATAGTCAGGAATATCATCACGGAATCCCGAATAGGGGTTCTTCAAATCGAAATGATCTGTCGCAACGAAGTAGGCAGGTTGGTAAGCTAGATAATTCTCAAACTGTTCATCTGAATCAAAAGACAAAAATGTATGCAGATGTTGATCATAATAATTCATAAACAAGACTCCTTTTCTTGAATACGATACCACAAAAAAGCAGAAGAAACTATGATTGGCTGAGAAAAGGTTTTCTCTTGGGCAATTTTTCGATTATAATAAATAAGAATAGAGCGAAGGAGTCGGTCAGCCATGAGTATGTATCTTGAAATTCCTGAATTTGAAAGTGAATTTCGTTTTCGAACGTTTCTAAATGATGGGTTGACCATCGTTTATCCCCATGTCCATAAAGAAATCGAGATCATTTACGCTAAGCGCGGCACGGTCAATATTGGTGTTGACGATACGATCATTGAGTTGGAGGAAGGGGATCTGTATCTTTTTTCCAGCGGGCAACCCCACTATTTTCTAGCATCGCCTGAGAGTGAACGCTATGTCTATCAATTTGATATGCAGCTTTTTGAAGAGCCGCTGCTGCGAGAAAATGAAGTATCCTTGATGACACTCTTTGAAGAAGGGGAGCCCCACAGCAAAAATTGGCCAGCGAGTTTTACGGAAAAAATAACAGGTCTCTTGATCGAGTTGTATCAGTTGGAAGAAGAAAATGTTGTTGGGAAGCGTTATTTGACTCTCGGGCTGCTTTACCAGTTGATTGGGGAGTGCTATCAAGGTTTGCCAAAGCGCAAACAAGCCGTCAATCCGCTAAAACGAACGGCCGCACAATACAAAGAAACCTTGCAGCGCCTGAATGATGTCTTTGAGTACATCGAATCTCATTACCAAGAAGTCTTGACGATGGAGGACACCGCAAGACATGTAGGGTTTAGTCCCCATTATTTCACGCGTTTCTTTAAAACCAATACTGGCAAGACCTTCATGCAGTTTTTGACGGAATACCGCATCAATCAAGCCAAATTTATCTTGGCCAATGAAAAGATTCCCATGGCAGAAGTCGCTGAAAAAGCAGGTTTTGCCAGTGTCAAAACATTTCACCATGTCTTTAAGGAAGCCGTTGGTCAATCACCGTTGCAGTACCAGAAACAACTGAATCAAAATTGATAGAAACAGCCGATGAGCGTTTGCTTGTCGACTGTTTTTTTTTGTCAATTTGGCACTATTTTTTCTCAATAGTGTTTTTTTAAGCGTTTTGTATAAATTGTGGAGTGGTTCTTTTTGTTAAAGTTTCATAAGATAATTTTCGGGAATTTTTTCAATGGAAACTGGGAAGAACTGCTTTCGATGTTTCGCTATAATGAGGGGGTAGAAAATAATAAGCGTTTTCAGGAGGAAAGATATGACAGTTAAAGTTGGAATCATTGGGTGCGGTGGGATCGCAAACGGCAAGCACATGCCTGCCTTGTCTCAAGTAGAAGAAGTAGAAATGGTTGCCTTTTGTGATCTGCTGGTTGAACGTGCAGTTGAAGCGAAATCAGCATTTGGGACCGAAGATGCCCAAGTATTCAGCGATTATCAAGAAATGTTGGCACAAGCTGATCTAGATGTGATCCATGTGTGTACACCAAACGCCTCACATGCTGAGTTGACGATTGCCGCACTAGAAGCGGATTGTCATGTCATGTGTGAAAAACCAATGGCAAAGACAGCGGCAGAAGCCAAAGCAATGATCGAAGCAGCCAACCGAACAGGAAAAAAACTCACGATCGGCTACCAAAACCGTTTTAGAAAAGATTCTCGTTATCTTCATGAAGTGTGCGCCGAAGGACAATTAGGAAACATTTATTTTGGGAAAGCTCATGCGATCCGTCGTCGGGCTGTGCCAACTTGGGGTGTTTTCCTTGATGAAGAGGCGCAAGGCGGCGGTCCTTTGATCGATATCGGTACCCACGCATTGGATCTGACCTTATGGATGATGAACAATTACAAACCAAAATTTGTTGTCGGAAAAGCGTATCATGAGTTGTCACAAACCAAAAATGCCGCAAATGCTTGGGGCCCTTGGGACCCAGAGAAATTCTCAGTAGAAGATTCGGCCTTTGGTTTTGTGGTCATGGAAGATGGCGCAACGATTTTCTTAGAAGCCAGCTGGGCACTCAACAGTTTGGACGTGAAAGAAGCCAAAACGACACTGATGGGTAGCAAAGCCGGTGCGGATATGAACAACGGTTTGACCATCAATGGGGAAGACCACAGCTTGCTGTATGAAAAAAATATCGAACTTGAAACAGGCGGCGTTGATTTTTATGAAGGAAACGGGGAGACGCCAGAAATTTTAGAAGCACAATCGTGGATCCATGCGATCATCAACGATACCGAACCAGTGGTCAAACCTGAAGAAGCAATGGTCGTGACGGAGATTTTAGAAGCGATCTACAAATCATCGCAAACCGGTGAGCCAGTCTACCTATAAGAACTGCTGGAAGAAAAGGAGCGAGCATAAATGACAAAACCGAAAATCGCTTTACAGCTTTGGAGTATTCAAGAGGACTGCAAGACAGATCTTTTTGAAGCGTTGAAAACAGTAAAACAAAACGGCTATGACGGTGTTGAATTTGCCGGTTATCATGGACACAGTGCTGTTCAGATCAAAGAAATGCTGGAGCAGTTGGATTTGGCGGTCGCGGCTTCCCATATCCCGTTTGAAGCATTGCAAGATCGTTTTGAAGAAACCGTCGCTTTTGAAAAAACGATTGGCAATCAACGGATCGTGATTCCGTATGCCAGCTTTGATTCTTTGGAAAAATGGCAAGCCTTTGCTGCGGAGCTGACCCAGATCACCCAAAAATTGCAGGCAGAAGGGCTGACTTGTTACTACCATAATCATGCCCATGAATTTACTGAAATTGCTGGAGAATCCATGATCGATGAACTGATCAAAGACAATCCGCAACTGCGTTTGGAAGCCGACCTTTACTGGTTAGCCTTTGCAAACGTGGCTGTTTTACCTTGGCTAAAGGAACGCGAAACGAAGGTCGGTTTGGTTCATATCAAAGATATGCAAGAGCAGCCGCAGGAAAGCACCGAGATCGGCAATGGGATTTTACCAATCAAGTCGTATGTAGAAGCAGCTAAAGCATTAGAACTACCATGGCTGATCGTCGAGCAGGAAGCGTTTCAAAAATTCGCTCCTTTAGAAGCCAGCGGGATTGATTATCTGCAATTAAAAAACATCGTAGAGGAGGTCTACCAATGATCCATGTTACGGTATGGAACGAGTTTCGTCATGAAAAAACAAATGAGACCGTCCAAAAAATGTATCCAGAAGGAATCCATGGTCAAATTGCCAAGTTTTTAGCAGAGGATGATTTCCAAGTGCGAACGGCGACCCTTGATGAACCAGAACACGGGTTGACGGAGCAAGTATTGGCTGACACGGATGTGTTGGTTTGGTGGGGCCATATGGCGCATGAAGAAGTCAATGATGCTATCGTTGCTCGTGTGCAGCAGCGTGTATGGGAAGGAATGGGACTGATCGTCTTGCATTCTGGTCACTTTTCGAAAATCTTTAAAACGTTGATGGGAACGTCGTGCGATTTGAAATGGCGGGTAGACGATCAGCATGCGCGGATCTGGAATGTTAATCCAAGCCACCCAATCGTTGAAGGAGTCGGCGAATGGATCGAACTAGAGCAAGAGGAAATGTATGGCGAGCACTTTGATATTCCAGCGCCGGATGAATTGATCTTTGTCAGCTGGTTCCCTGGGGGTGAAGTTTTCCGCAGCGGCTGTACATTCCGCCGTGGGAATGGCAAGATTTTCTATTTCCAGCCTGGTCATGAGACATTCCCAAGCTATTACAATCCCAAAGTGCAAAAAGTGATCCAAAATGCGGCTCGCTGGTGTGCACCAACAGAAAATCGTTACCCAACATATGGGCATTTTCAAGCAATTGAGGAGGAAAGAAAATGAAATTAGGTGTTTTTACCCCATTATTCAATCAACTTAGCTTTGAAGAAATGATCGATGAAGTAGCGAAAAAAGGGCTCCAAACCGTTGAGATCGGTACCGGTGGTTCTCCCGGCAATGCCCACTTAGACATTGACCGTTTACTAGCAAGTGAAGCAGAGCGAAAAGAATACTTAGCGAAATTAGCTGATAAAGGATTGGAAATCTCAGCTTTGAGCTGCCACAACAACCCAATCTCTCCACTAAAAGCAGAAGCGAAAGAAGCCGATCAACTTTTGCGCAAAACCATCAAATTAGCCAGCTTAATGAATGTACCTGTTGTGAATGGATTTTCAGGCGTTTCAGGCGGAAATGAAACAGATACGCAAGTCAACTGGCCAGTATTGCCGTGGCCAACGGAATACGATGACAATTATAATTATCAATGGGAACAAAAATTGATTCCTTATTGGAAAGACATCAACACGGAAGCGGAAGCGGCTGGTGTTAAAATTGGGATCGAACTTCATGGTGGCTTTTTGGCACATACCCCTTATACGATGTTGAAACTGCGGGATGCTGCGGGGAAAGCCATCGGCTGTAACTTGGATCCAAGTCATTTATGGTGGCAAGGGA
Source organism: Enterococcus sp. S53 (assembly GCF_016516865.1). Lineage (NCBI taxonomy): Bacteria > Bacillati > Bacillota > Bacilli > Lactobacillales > Enterococcaceae > Enterococcus > Enterococcus sp. S53. Next base: position 292,058 of record NZ_JACVUH010000003.1, on the reverse strand, counting down.
TCGACCCAGTGGCAGCGGTCAAAATCTTAGGGGAAGCCGATGCGATCCATCACTTCCATGCCAAAGATACGTATTTGGACCAAGACAATATCAACATGCATGGCTTGACGGACATGCAGCCATATAGCAATGTCAAAACCCGAGCTTGGACCTTCCGTTCAGTCGGTTGCGGCCACAGCTTACAAGTCTGGTCAGATATTATTTCTGCGCTTAGAATTTATGGGTATGATTATGTCTTGAGTATTGAACATGAAGATCCAATCATGTCCATTGATGAAGGACTGACTCGTGCCATCAGTAACTTGAAGACGATTATGATCCGTGAAGAAGCTTCATCCATGTGGTGGGCATAAGAAGAAAACCGAGGAGTGTCAGACATGAGTGCAATCAATTTTGCAGTAATCGGATATGGCGGCATGGGTGCGTACCATGTCCACAATATCTTACCAAATGAAAACGAACGAATCCACATCGTAGGAACTTACGATATCAATGAAGAACGTCAAGCGATCTCCCAAGAAAAAGGCCATAAGATCTTTAAAAGCTATGATGAAGTCTTAGCCGATGAGACGATCGAAGCAGTACTGATCGCCACACCTAATGACTTGCACAAAGAGTTATCGATCGCTGCGTTGAAAGCAGGCAAACATGTTGTTTGCGAGAAGCCTGTTGCGCTGAATACTGCGGAACTAGATGAGATCGTGGCGGTTGCCCAAGAAACTGGCAATACCTTTATGGTTCACCAAAACCGCCGTTGGGATCCTGATTTTCTACTTGTACGCGAACTGTACCGTAATGGACAGATCGGTGATTTGTTCCAATTAGAATCACGGGTCCAAGGGGCAAACGGCATCCCAGGAGACTGGCGCCATGTGAAAAAACAAGGTGGGGGAATGCTTTTAGACTGGGGCGTTCACTTGTTGGATCAAATGCTATGGCTGATCGACAGCCCAGTGAAAGACGTCAAAGCGGATCTTAGCTTTGTGTTGGGGGAAGAAGTCGATGATGGGTTCTTCGCTTTGATTACTTTTGAAAATGGGGTCAAAGCAATCGTGGAAGTTGGAACCTCCAATTACACGCAATTGCCTCGCTGGTACATCAAAGGAACAGAAGGAACAGCCACCATCACCGATTGGGATTTAAATGGGGAAATGGTGCAAGCAACAGGTCGCGAAGATGTGGCAGCACCAAAACCAGTCCAAGCAGGCGTCGGCTTGACGAAAACGATGGCACCCCCATCGGAATTGGCAGCCAAAGAAATTCCTTTCCCGAAAGCCGAAGCGGATTTTGAACCTTTCTACAAGAATTTTTACAACGTTGTACGCAACGGTGCCGAACCTATCGTTAAAAACGAAGAAGTCCGAGCAGTGATGCAGTTGATCGAACGCATTTTTGCCACAGCGTAAGAGAATAGAAAAAAGCACTAGCTGAGGGAGTGGTCTCTCTTCGCTACGTGCTTTTTTTGTGTAATGAAACGACAACAGTCATTCCGATACGTAAAAATTGAACAATAAATCTTGAGGATAATTTCCCCATCGATCGCCGAAAATGGTCAGACCACCAGCGTTTTCGGCAGTTGCAGGTGCAGCAATTTTAAAGGTGAAAAAGTCACTGTGGTCTAAGTCGATTTCATTCAGGTTGTGATCTGTTAATTTTTCTCCATCAAGGGAAGTATCATAGCGATTGATGCGCAAATGCTTAAGTAATCCATATTGACTGAACTCATCGATCCACCATTGCGGAGTCAGAGAACCTCTGACATCCGAAAAGTTTCCTGGTACGGTGTAGCTACCGATGCAGTGATTGTTTAAGTAAAAGGAAAGATCACTGGGCCAATAGTTATTCGAAATTGGGAACTCTGAAGCGATCTCCATACTGATTTCCAGTAATTCGATTTTTTCGCCATTTTTCAAAGGATTTGGGATTTTGTATTCTAAAAAACCGTTATTTAGCCAGATGATACTTGCATCAACACGTTCTTGATCCAGAAAAGATTTTGGATCATCTAAGGCGCCAATCAAGCGGTCTTTGGTCGCCATTCCACAAGAAGGCTCAGCTTTAAAATCGGTGAAGTGGCCAATTTTCACGGATTGGGAGGTTAGATTCATTTCTGGAAACACTTTTGCTGGGAAATTGATATTGATGAAATCAGTTTTTAGAGATAAGTATTTTTTCTTCCAGTCTTGCCCCGATCCTTTTTCTGTTTTGATCAACTGAGCTTCTTCGAGTTTACGGATATGTTTGGTCATCAAAGCATTGCTGATTGCTAATTTTTGTCCAATTTCACTGATGCTTTTCTTCTTATCGCCTAATTCTCTTAAAATCGCTAAGCGAGTTTCATTTGCCAGTGCTTCGTAGATCGGTAAAGATGCGTTTGTTAGATCCAATTCCATAGCGATCACCTCGTTATACTAAAATGTTTAATGAAAAGATGGTTTAATTATAACACAACCTTGTGAATTTACAAAATAGTAAAATGATGATTTTTTTAGATACACCTTGTTAAAATAATGTTGACAGCGCTTTATATTTATAGTAACTTTACGGTGTAAACATTATTCGACGATAGTCTAACGATTATGTTTATTGATAACTGGATGTCATTTTACTTTTTAGTTAAATTAAAAGGAGTGTAAAAAATGAAAGTAAGTAAATCAATTGTTTTAGTAGGGACAAGCTTATTATGTACAGTGTTGTTAGCTGCTTGTGGCGGAAGTGGTAGCTCAAGTAATAATTCAGAAATTTTGCTTTGGTCTTCGACGACAGGACCGGACGGTGAAAAAATCAAAAAAACAATTGATCAATACAATGAAACAGACCCAGACTTTAAAGTGAAGCTAGTAAGCATGCAAGGTGACACCTTTACTTCAAAGTTGACGACTGCGGGGAAATCGGGGAAAGGTGTCCCTGATTTGGCTTTGATCGCCTCAGAAGCTTTGCCTACGTATAAACACCAAGACATGCTTGAAACTTGGGATGACATGATCGATGGGACAGAATTGGCACGGGAAAACTACGTAGAAGCTGCTTGGGACACTGGTGTAGTGGATGATAGTCAATATGGGATTCCGGCAACCATGGGTTCGTGGGTGATGTATTACAACCAAGATTTGGTGGATAAATATGTTCCAGGAGCGTTGGATGATGGCGTAGTGACGTACGAAGAAATCAGACAAGCTGGGGAAAAAGCAAAAGCAGATGGTATCTATAGTTTTGGCTATACATGGGGCATGCAGAATTATTCGAATCTCTACCAACAAATGGGTGGGGAATGGCAAGATGCACAAGGAAACATCAATATCGATAATGAGTTTTCTTACAATGCCGTTCAAGAGTTTAAGGATCTATACGATGCCGGCTACATGGTCCCAGATGGTGAAGATGCAAATAAACTTTTTGCAAACCAGCAGCTGATTTTTCTTCCAGAAGGAACATGGATGCTAAGTAATATGGAAGAAATCAGTGACTTCACTTGGGGTCAAACATTTACTCCTCAATGGAATGCGGAACATATCATTCAGGGTTCAGGCGTCGATCAGTTTGCGATGTTCAAAACGAACGAGGAACGTTCCGATGAAAAGAAAAGTGGCATGGTCGACTTTCTGACTTGGTTACAAGCAAACCAATTAGAGTGGGTCAAATCAGGTGCAAATCCTACTTCCTTAGCAATGCTAGACAATGAAGAATATGTTGAGATGCCACAATCCTTCTTATTGAAGACAGAAAAAGGACAAGCGGCAATTTCTGTTAACGCAGTTGATGGCTTATCGTATATCTTTGGTGAATATGATAATCGTTCATGGGACATGATCACAGGAAAAGCAGATATTCAAACGACTTTTGGTGAGATCCAAAAAGTTGTAGAAGAAAAGATGAAATAATCTTCTCACTTGGAGGCTGTGGCAGAAGGAAGAGCGACCATAAAAAGAATTCAGTCCATTTTTTGATAAGGTAGGAATTCTGATGGGGAGGTTTAAAGGGCTGTCACAGTCGTTTCTTGTTGAGAGCTGCACTAGAAATACAAGGAAGGATGGGTATTGATGAAAAAAAGGTTAAATGGCTGGCCGATCGTTTTTATTGGTCCGCATATGCTCCTTTTTCTTTTATTCTTTTTAGTTCCTGCAGTGATTGGGATCTATGTTTCTTTTACTGAATGGGATCTGTTCAGTACACCGATTTTTGTCGGATTTGATAATTTTCAAACGATTTTGTTTGATCAAGACTCGTTGTATCATACGCAATTTTTTAATGGAATGAAAAATACGCTGTTTTTTGCGGCAATCTCCGTTCCATTATGTATTGTGATTCCCTTGTTGCTAGCGGTTGCATTGTCTGCTAAACCAAAAATGATGCGTTTTTTTCAATCGATTCTCTATCTGCCAACACTGTTTGCAATCTCTGCCGTCATGATTATTTGGGGGTTCCTTTTGAGCAAATCTTTTGGGCCAATCAAAGAAGTATTCGGTATCGACATCAATTTTGTAGGCACGCAACCATGGGCATGGATCGCTATTTTGATCGTGACGATTTGGTGGACATTAGGTGGGAATCTAATTATTTATGTTGCTGCATTAAATGGCGTCTCCAAAGAGCAGTTAGAAGCAGCAGAATTAGATGGTGCAAATAGTATCACGAAATTTTTCCGTATTTCTTTGCCGAGTATTCGCAACCAGCTTGTTTTTACCACGGTCATGACGACCATCGCTCAGTTTAATATTTATGGTCAGCCACTAATGTTGACGGGTGGCGGCCCCAACAATTCTACTCGCGTGTTGATGATGTACATCCAAGAAAATGCTTTTGGTAGTAGTACCTCGGTTGCAGGAATTTCTTCAGCGATGGCTATTTTACTAGGTTTTGTAATCATGGCAGTTTCGATTGTGCAATTTATGGTCATCAAAAAAATGGAAAGATAGGAGGGAAGAAGATGCGAGAAAACAAACTAGGGAAAAGAATTGCCTTTATTTTGCTAGCGATCGTCTGTGTGATTTGGATCTTTCCTTTGATATGGGCAATTTTTACCTCGTTTAAATCGGAGGCAGAGATTCAAAAGGTTGGGTTCAGTTTGATTCCGCAAGATTGGACACTGGCTAACTTTTTGGGCTTGTTACAAGGCAATGATTCTTCTCCTGTGTTCCGTTGGTTTGTGAATTCAATGATTATTTCAACTTCACATACGCTGTTGGTTATGGTGATCGTCTCGTTTGCAGCCTATGGCTATACACGACTCACCTTTAAGGGGAGAGATTTGATTTTTGCCCTATTGTTAGGAACGATGATGTTTCCGGGGGTGGTTAATTTGATCCCGAATTTCAAAATCGTTGATACGTTAGGTTGGACCAATACATTTCTAGCTGTCATCGTTCCTGGGGCTGCAGGTGTTTATAACATTTTCCTCGTTCGGCAGTTCATTTTAGGGATTCCTAAAGAATTGGATGAATCGGCTGTGATCGATGGGGCCAACGAGTTTCAAATCTTTTATCATATCATTTTACCGTTGATCAAACCTGTATTGACGGTGGTTGCGTTATTTAGTTTTACTGGCTCATGGAATGACTTCTTGTGGCCATCGATCGTGATAAACGATATTGATAAATTGCCGATTACACCGGGGCTGCAATTGCTACAAGGGCAATACATGACCTATCCGGGAATTGGAACTGCTGGAGCAATCTTGGCTTTGATCCCTACCTTTTTATTGTATTTGGTGGCGCAAAAGAGTTTTATGGCGTCAATGTCGTTGCAAAGTGGCATAAAATAATTTGTTTTTGGAGGAAATATGAGTAGAGAAGAATATCCGAGACCGCAATTTGAGAGAGAGAATTGGTTAAGCTTAAATGGTGAATGGCAATTTGCCTTTGATGACCAAAATCTTGGTTTAAAAGAAAAGTGGTACACAAACGAAGCAAACTATCCGTACAAGATCAATGTTCCCTTTGTCTATCAAAGTGCATTGAGCGGCATTGATCATCGAGAAGTGCACGACGTTGTATGGTATTATCGGACCTTCAATGTGCAAGTCCCTGAAAAAAGTCGTGTCCTTTTGCATTTTGGGGCGGTGGACTATGAAGCAGATGTGTTTGTCAATGGCAATCATGTGAAAAATCATTGCGGAGGGCATACCTCTTTTGATATAGACATCACGGATGCTTTAGTATCTGGACAAGAGCAAATACTAAGTGTGCGAGCATTTGACCCGCATTTTGATGAAAGCATTCCACGGGGGAAACAATTTTGGGAAGAAGAATCAGCAGGAATCTGGTACACAAACTCAACAGGGATCTGGCAGCCAGTCTGGCTTGAAGTAGTTGCCGAAACCCATCTGAAACAGGTGAAATTTACGAGTGATTTTGATGCTGGCGCCGTGAAGATCGATGTAGAACTGAACCAGTTACAGCCGCAAGTAGTCTTAGAATATCAAATCTATTATAAAGGTGCTTTAGTTACCAGCGGAAAGGCAGACTTTATCACTGCTAAGTTGAGTTTGGCAGTTGATATTTTCCAGCAAGAAATTTTTCGGACGAATTTTCACCACGAAGGCTGGTCTTGGACACCTGAAAAGCCGCAATTATTTGATGTTGAATTGACGCTTAGAGAAGCAGGGAATGCCATCGATCAGCTAAAAAGTTATTTTGGTATGCGTAAAATACATACAGAAAACGGTATGATTTACTTAAATAACAAGCCTTACTACCAGAAGTTGGTTCTCGATCAAGGCTATTGGCCGAGCGGCTTGTTAACTGCACCAACAGATGAGGACTTTAAACAAGACATCTTATTGGCCAAAGAAATGGGGTTCAATGGTTGCCGGAAACACCAAAAAACAGAAGACCCACGCTTTTTATACTGGGCAGATAAATTAGGATTTCTTGTTTGGGGAGAGTGTGCGGCGCCGGCAATCTATACCGATCTTTCGGTAACGCGCTTGATGCAAGAGTGGGCAGAAATCATTACTCGAGATTATAGTCATCCTTCGATCGTTACTTGGGTCCCAATCAACGAGAGCTGGGGTGTGCCAAAAATCTCATTTGATCGTCAGCAACAGCATTTTTCTCAAGCGATGTATCACTTTATCCATTCGTTAGACCAGCAACGGTTGGTTATTTCAAATGATGGTTGGGCGATGACAGAGACAGATATTTGTGCGATTCATAATTATGCGCATGGGCAAGAATCTGAGCGGCAAAAATATCTATACTTCAAAGACAGTCTCAGCACGAGAGAAAAATTGGTGAATCGAGTATCGACCCCATGGCCGATTTTCGCTGGAGGATTTTCTTATCAGGATCAGCCTATTTTATTGACCGAGTTTGGCGGTATTGGCTTCGATGTTTCGGGGCAACCCGGTTGGGGCTATACCTCAGTGGAAAATCAACAAGATTTCTTGAAGGATTATCAGCGAATCATGACAGCTGTTTATGATTCTGTCGGGCTCTGGGGCTATTGCTACACTCAGTTGACAGATGTTGAACAAGAAATCAATGGATTACTGACCTATGACCGCCAACCAAAAGTTGATTTGGCAGCGATTAAAGAGATCAATGAGCAGTTTCATCCACCACAGATAGAATAAAATGATTGGTAAGGAAAGGGGCGATGTCCGATGGGGAAATCAGCAGCTTGGCTCAGTGGAGTAAGTATCTTGATTGCTGCGCTTATGATAACCGGTTGTAGCACTGGAACTGATCCAGGGGAAGAAGTGTCCGATTTTACTTCAATTATCGATAATAATGGGGCAGATCCTTGGATCTTACAAACGGAAGCGTTCTTTTATTATACCAAAACGACTGGGAATAATTTAACGCTCTGGCGTGCTGAAAACCTCTCTCACGTTGCTGCTGGGGAAAAAAAGATCATCTGGGAAATGCCAGCAGAATTTGAAAGTATCTGGGCACCTGAGCTTCATTACTTAGATGATCGCTGGGTGATGTATTTCGCGGCTAATCGCCCTTCAGAAACACATCGTATGTACGCATTAGTCAATCATCAGAAAGATCCTTACATGGGTGAGTGGCAATTGGAAGAGATCAAAGGGATGGATGATAAATTTGCGATTGATGGAACAGTCTTAGAGATCAATGACAAACGCTATTTCCTTTGGTCGGGCTGGGAAGGGTATGAAAATGTTGCGCAAAATCTTTATTTAGCGGAAATGGCCTCCCCTACGGAAGTGATTGGGGAGAAACGGCTGATCTCAGAACCAGAATATGAATGGGAAATGCGGCAAACACCATTGATCAATGAAGCCCCTCAAGTGATGATCAAAGACGAAACAGTCAATTTGGTATACTCTGCCAGTGGAAGCTGGGACAATGATTACGCTCTTGGTCTTATGACCTTAGATGTGGCTGATGATCCGCTAGAAAGAGCGAACTGGCAAAAGGAACCAGCGCCGATTTTCCAACAGACAAACACTGTCTATGGACCTGGTCATAATGGATTTGCCAAATCAAAAGACGGTTCTGAAGACTGGCTGATTTATCATGCTGCTCGGTGGGATCATTCGGGCTGGAACCGTTCGATCCGCTTACAAAAGTTTGGTTGGGATCAAGAGGATAAAATTCTGCTGGAAGCTCCTTTGGATGAATGGCATGTTCAAGCGTTGCCGAAAGCTGAGCCGAATCGACTGCGATTAACTGCTAGCCGTGCTTTGCTGGAAGGCGATTTAGTGCTTGTCGAAGATGAGGCAGCACTCTCGAAAAAAGTCGTCCAAGGCTTTGAATCAACGACTGACAAAATTATCTTTACCCCGCAGATTGAAGAAGCAGACGAATTTCTAGTGATTGCCTATGTCAAAACCACTGATTACCTCTCCTTAAATGACCCCATTCAGGTCAGGATTGAAACGAAACAAGCAAGCCACGTGGTGGATGTCTATCCTTCCGAATATTATCAACCGCTACAAGTCCGCATGAAGTTACCGAAAGGGGCGCAGGAAATCACCCTTTCGTCTGAGATTGGGGTGGATACGCTAAGTATTGATCGTTTAGAACTCGTCAAATTCAAATAAAAAATAGTGAGGAAGTTTTCCAATCCAAGCGATGGGGAATGATCGTTTGACTCCTGCTACTTTGTCTTTAGACAATGTGGCAGGATTTTTTCGTCCTCGAAAATTCCCAACTCCTACCGCCATAGCCTAAAATTCCATGTATAATAAAGAAAACAACCGTTTTATTTGGCGGAGAGAAAAGAAAAAGCAAAAGAGGTGCAAACTATGAGGATGAATCAAGAAAAGCTGACTTCATCAAATGGGAAGGATCAGCTTTTTGTCAAAACGTGGCTGCCAGAAGAACAGCCAAAAGCAGTCGTGCAAATCGTCCACGGAATGATCGAACACATTGAACGTTACCACGAGTTTGCGGAATGTTTAACTGCGCAAGGCTATGCGGTGGTCGGTCATGATCACTTAGGGCATGGGCAATCCGTGAAAGAAACACAGGCCTATGGTCATTTTGGTGAAAAAGAGGGCGCCAAATATTTAGTGGCAGATGTGGGAGTGGTCCATCAGTACGCCGCTGCTTGCTATCCAGACCGACCATACTTTATCTTAGGTCACAGTATGGGATCGCTGGTTTTGCGGAATTATTTGTTTAGTCAGCCATATCCATTGACAGGAGCGATCATCATGGGCACCACGATGGAAAAAGCTGCGCTGATGCAAGGAGGCAAACTTGTCACGAACTTGTTGCGCCCGTTTGCCGCTCAGCAATGGCCTTATCACGTAATGGAACAGCTAGTTTTTGGTCAGCACAACCGGCGTTTTCGTCCCAATCGAACCGCCAAGGACTGGTTGACCAGTGATCCGCAGCAAGTGGATCGCTATTTGAAGGACCCTTACACCCAATTTCATTTTTCCTTAGCGGCTTACAAGGATCTCTTTACATTGACGCAAGCTGCCAGTGATCCGGATCAACTGCGCAGGATTGACCCAGAATTGCCGCTGCTCTTGATTTCAGGTGCAGACGATCCTGTTGGTCACTATGGCAAAAGCGTCCGCCAATTGGCTCATCAGCTGAAGCAAAATGCTGACGTGACGATGTATTTGCTTGAGCAGGGACGTCATGAGATTTTGAATGAGCGCAACCGCGAGATCGTTTACAATGAAATTTCTCGCTGGCTGTTTGAAAAAATGCCGAAATGACGAACGTTAAGAAATTGGTAGTCTTTTCTGAAAATTCAAAATTATTTTCTCTTTTAAGGCTTTTTTCATTTTCGGCTATCTGTTATAATGATTTTCACATCTAACATAAAGGAGAGATTTTTTGTATGACAGTTTATAACTTTTCAGCTGGTCCTGCCGTATTGCCCCGTCCCGTATTGGAGAAAGCACAATCCGAACTTTTGAATTACCGCGGAAGTGGGATGTCCGTTATGGAGCTGAGTCATCGATCCTCCTTGTTTGAAGCGATCATTAAAGATGCAGAAGCACTTTTACGAAAATTAATGGGAATTCCTGAAAACTATCAGGTACTGTTTTTACAAGGCGGCGCGAGTCTCCAATTCAGTATGATCCCTTTGAATCTTGCACAAAACAAAAAAGCCTTATACGTAAATACCGGTTCTTGGTCGAAGAAAGCTATTGAAGCAGCAAAAGCGCTTGGAAACGTGACGGTGGAAGTTGTTGCCTCTAGTGAGGATCAAAATTTTACCTATATTCCAGAAATTTCAGAGGATGCGATCGATCAAGAAGCGGCTTATTTGCATATCACCACGAACAACACCATTGAAGGGACGGCCTTTCAAACGATTCCGCAGGCTGGCAATGTGCCGATCGTAGCAGACATGTCCTCAAATATTTTAGCCAATGACTATCGCGTAGAAGACTTCGGTGTGATTTATGCTGGGGCCCAAAAGAATATTGGTCCTGCAGGGTTGACGGTAGTGATCATCCGAGAAGATTTACTCAATGATGATGCTGTTTTCGCTCCAATGCTGGATTATCGTCTACAGGCTAAAAATGACTCATTGTACAATACACCACCAACGTATGCTATCTATATTGCTAAATTGGTTTTTGAATGGTTGGAAGAATTAGGCGGCATTCCTGCAATTTTAGAACAAGACCGCCAAAAAGCGGCGCTTTTATACGAAACGATCGAAGCCTCTGCTCTTTACAGTAGTCCTGTGGCTGTTGACAGCCGTTCACTAACGAATATTCCTTTTGTGACAGGGGATAAAGCATTAGATCAGCGCTTCAATGAAGAAGCTGTTAAAGCTGGCTTTGAGAACCTGAAGGGGCATCGTTCCGTCGGAGGAATGCGAGCAAGCTTGTACAATGCCTTTCCATTAGCTGGCGTTCAAGCGTTAGTCGACTTTATGAAATCATTTGAAGCGGAGGTCAAATAAATGTTCCAAATCAAAACATTCAATGCGATCGCACCAGAAGGATTACAGCGTTTAGAAAAAGAAAAGTATGTCATCAACGAAAGCGACCAACCGCAAGGGATTTTGCTGCGCAGCCAGAAATTGCACGATTACGCTTTTCCTGAAAGTGTCTTAGGTGTTGCCCGTGCAGGGGCTGGGACCAACAACATTCCCGTCAAAGCATGTACTGAAAAAGGGATCGTCGTCTTTAATACGCCAGGTGCCAATGCCAATGCGGTCAAAGAATTAGTGATCGCTAGTCTGCTCTTAAGCGTCCGTCCGATTTTACGAGGTGCCCAATGGGTGCAAACCTTGAGCGGTGATAATGTGGAAGAACAAGCAGAAGCGCAAAAAAGTCAATTTGCTGGAACAGAGTTAGAAGGCAAAAAGTTAGGAATCATCGGCCTTGGTTCTATTGGAGCGATGGTCGCCAACGATGCTTATCGTCTAGGGATGGAAGTAGTCGGTTATGATCCTTACGTATCAGTGGATACTGCTTGGACGATCTCTCGTCGGGTCAAGCGTGCCAATGATATTGCGGAAGTCTTTTCAACCTGTGATTTTATTACGGTTCATGTGCCGCTAATGGAAAACACGCATCATCTCGTCGGGGAAGCCGAACTTGCGAAAATGAAACCAACAACGAAGCTATTCAACTTTTCTCGTAAAGAAATCGTCGATACAGATGCCGTTTTACGTGCATTAAAAGCTGACCGTCTAGCGGGCTATACGACTGATTTTGCGGATGAACAATTGCTGCACAATGAAAAAGTCCTCGTCTTGCCGCATTTAGGTGCATCAACAGAAGAAGCTGAAGTCAACTGTGCCAAGATGGCAGCCCGAACATTGAAAAAATTCTTGGAATTTGGGACCATCAAGCGCTCAGTGAATTTTCCAACTGTTGAGATGGCTTTTCATTCGCCTTATCGTCTGACGATCATCAATCGCAATGTACCGAATATGTTAGGTCAGATTTCATCGATCATTGCGGAATCTGGAATCAATATCGACAATATGCTGAATCGTGGACGGGAAGACTTTGCTTACACCCTAGCCGATGTCGCTTCTGAAGATGAAGCCTTATTGAATCAATTAGCCGATAAACTGCGGGAGAACGAAAATATCGTTCGTGTACGGGTCATCAAGAATCAGGAGGTTGGGTATTAATGGTTCAAGTATTTCCGTTTAAAGCCATTCGTCCAGAAGCCTCATTGGCAGAAAAAGTGGCCGAGCTACCGTATGACGTGGTCAATTCACAAGAAGCCGCAGCGTTTGCGCAAGGCAATCCTTACAGCTATTTCCACGTCGACCGTTCGGAGATCGACTTGCCAGGAATCGATCCTTATGATCCACAGGTGTATCAAAAAGCGGCGGAAAATCTTGCATCTTTTCAAGAAGAAGGCTGGTTGATTCAAGAAACGGCGCCCGCATATTATTTGTATGAATTGACGATGGCTGGTAGAAGCCAAACTGGGCTTGTCGCCTGTACCTCGATCGATGATTACGTCGCTGGGAAAATCAAGAAACACGAGTTTACCCGTCCAGAAAAAGAAATCGATCGGATCAATCATATTCTGGCATGTGATGCCAATACAAGTCCGATTTTCTTGAGCTATCGCCAACCAGCAGCAGTCAAAGAAGCGATCGATGCGTGGCAAGCAGAGCATGCACCAATCTATGATTTTGTCAGCTATCATGAAGTGCAACATCGTGTTTGGCTGATCGATGATCCAGCGCTAGTCGCCTCTTTTGCCCAGCAGTTTCAAGCTGTAGATGCCCTTTATATTGCGGATGGGCATCACCGCACAGAGTCAGCAGTCAAAGTCGGCTTGCAAAAGCGAGCCGATGGCCAAAGCAGTCAAGAAAGCGACCGCTTTTTAGCGATTTTATTCCCAGAAAATGAATTAGCGATTTGGGAATACAATCGGGTTTTGCGGGTACCAGTGCCAGATACCTTTTTTGAGCAGGCAGCCCAGCATTTTACGATTCGAGAAACTACAAGGAAGAAACCAGCGCAACGTGGTTCGATTCATCTGTACCTAAACCATGCGTGGTGGGAGTTGACCATCAAACCGGAAGCTGTGCCGCAAGATGCGGTAGGACAGCTGGATGTGTCGCTTTTACAACAATACGTGCTGGCTGATATTTTCGCGATCCAAGATGTGCGGACAGACAAACGCATTGATTTTGTCGGCGGGATTCGTGGTCCAGAAGAATTGGAACGTTTGGTGGATAGCGGAGAATGGACATTGGCTTTTTCCATGTATCCAACGCAAATGGCCGATCTTTTGGCAGTAGCCGATGCGGGAGAAATCATGCCGCCAAAATCAACTTGGTTTGAACCAAAACTGTTGAGCGGTCTGTTTTTACATGATTTAGAAACGAATTAACCAAAAAAGCTTACGAGGCTGCCTCGTAAGCTTTTTTTCGCTATTAGAAGTTGCCGAGTGTTTCGATGATCAAGCGGACATTCAAGACCGTCAGTGCAATGGCACAGATCCAGCCTAAGGTAGAGACCCATAGCGGATTCTTGAAGCGTTCCCCCATGATTTTTTTTGAGCTGGTAAAAAGAACCAACGGAATCATCGAAACGGGTAAGGCGATGCTTAAAAAGACTTGCGAATAAATCAGCAGATCGTCCAAGGCTTGTTCGTTGCCGCCAAAGTAAATCGTACAAAGCAAGACGGGGATCACCGATAAGCCACGGGTGATCAAACGTCGCGCCCAAGTAGGGATCTTCATATGGATAAATCCTTCCATCACGACTTGCCCCGTCAGTGTCCCAGTGATCGTTGAATTTTGACCAGATGCCAAGAGCGCCACGGCAAACAGAACGCTCAAGACTGGACTGGCGACAGCACCAGCAATGGCGGAATCTTGCAATGCATCAAACAGCGCGGAGAAGGTGCCGACTTCTTCACTATGACCAAAGAACAAGGCGCTTCCTAAGATCAAAAGCAGGCAATTGACCAAAAACGCAGCGGATAATTGGATATTGGAATCCCAAGTAGCGAACCGCACGGCCGTTGCCACTTCTTGGGTATCGCTGCGATCGATTTTTCGTGACTGGGAGATCGAAGAATGCAGATAGAGATTATGGGGCATCACAGTCGCACCAACGATCCCCAACGCCATTGTCAGCTGCCCATGGTTCAAGACTTGCTTTTGGGGAATAAAGCCTTGCAAGACAGCAGGCAAATTTGGTTGAGCAATAATGACTTCGTAACAAAAGACCAGCATAATGACCAAAATCAGTGTCATGACGATCGCTTCGATTTTTCGGAAACCCAATTTCATTAAAAAGAGCAGAAGCAGGACATCGAAAATCGTTAAGATGACCCCAACTAATAAAGGTAAGCCGAATAGTAGATTGAGAGCGATCGCTCCTCCGATCACTTCCGCGATATCCGTTGCCATGATAGCCAATTCGGTAACGATCCACAAGACAAAGCCTAAGCCTTTGCTGGTGTGTTTACGAGTTGCTTGCGCAAGGTCCATCTGGGTCACGATCCCTAGCTTGGCTGCCATGTATTGCAGCAGCATAGCGATCAAACTGGAAATCAAGATCACAGAAAGTAAGAGATAGCCATATTCAGCACCGCCACCAATCGAGGTGATCCAGTTTCCTGGGTCCATATAGCCCACGGCTACCAATGCCCCAGGACCAGAGAACGCTAAGAGATTGCGCCAAAAGCTGCCGTTTTTTGGAATGGCAACTGTATTATTTATTTCTTCCAAGCTAGGACCGTTGGCCGCTTGGATCAATTTTTTTTCATCATTCATCGTTTCACGTCCTATCTTTTTAGGTATACCTAAAAACAAATCTATTGTATTCCTCATTTATGAATTTTTCAAGAGAAACCTTTTGGAGGTCGGAAGAAAAGGACAAAAAAACAGCAGCCAAAGGAATGGCTGCTGTCTGTTGGGTTTTCTTATAAAATTAGTCGGCGCGTAAAGCGATCGCTGCATCTTTTTTCGCTGCCATTCGAGCTGGAATGTGGCCGCCAATCATGGTTAGGACGGTGCTGACGGCAATCAAGATCAGGCCGTGAACCGGATTTAATTGAGCAACATTTTCGAGATCAGTCATGCTATATAAGATCGCGTTGATCGGGAATGTAGCTAACCAAGCAATTAGGACACCTAAAGCCCCTGAAGCGATCCCTAAAATACAGGTTTCGGCATCAAAGACGCGGGTGATGTCTTTTTTACGAGCACCTAATGCTTTTAAGACCCCAATTTCTTTCGTACGTTCTAGTACAGAGGTATAAGTGATGATACCGATCATAATCATGCTGGTTACCAAGGAGATGCCTGCAAAAGCAATCAAGACATAGGTGATCGCATCCATCAAGCCACCAGTCAATTGAGTCATCGTACCGGCTAAATCGGAATAAACGATTTGGTCTTCTTTGTCTTTGCCTTTGTTGAAGTCATCCAAGTAATCAAGGATTTTTTCTTTGGCACTGAAATCATTTGGATAGATCATAATGCTGTTTGGTAAATCACTGCCGCCAAGATAAGCGATCAATGAATCTTTGGCACTTTCGTCAACGGGTTCATTCGTCATCACGTTGGTGTCGCTATCTTTTTGGGCTTGGACGATCGCTGAGTCTTGGTTTTCTTTGATGACTTCTTGCGCGAGGGCATCACTGTAGGCAATGCCGGTTGAAAGCAAGTTCATCGTAGAGTTTTGCTTGATACGTAAGATTCCGCTGATCGTTAATTCTTTGTTGTTACTGTTATCGAAAACGTCATTTAAATCTTGATTTGGAATGAAGTTTCCAGTTGGTAATTCGGTGTAAAAGGCATCATTAGACGCCAATGTGATTTTTGTTCCCACGATATCGTCGAAGGACACCTTGTCGCCATCTTCAATGTCAAAACCGAGATTGATCAATGCATTGACATTCGTTACGTTGTTTTCATCGACGATCAAAACGACATCTGTGCTAGCACTTGGGTAGCTGCCTTCTAAAAGGTCGTAGTTGTCTTTTAAGAAATTGCCGTTATCCTCTGATAACTGCTCGGGGAAAGTCGAAACCCCAATCCCGGTGGAGGCACTCATGGCAGACATCATGGCATTGGTCTGTTCATTGTCAGGTGATGCGTTGGAGAAGCTGACTTGTTCCACAGTATCATCGATCTTGCGGAAAAGATTCAATGAAGTTGAACGAGTGTAGCCGATATTGTTGCTTAATTCAGGATCAATGTCGTTGATGTAATCGAGAAACTCTTGATCGATTTTGTTGATATGAGTTGCACGATCCGTATCACTTAATTTGGCAGTGACCTCTTTATCTGAAGGGAAATCTTCCGATTTATCCCGCGTACCCATCGCTGATGGATCTTGTTCAGTGGCCACTTGTGAGATCGTGATCGGAAAACGAGCTAATGTTTCTGACTGGGTATTGTCGATTTGTTTTTGGAATCCCGTTGACAGTGACAAAACAATGGCGATTCCGATGATTCCGATACTAGAAGCAAAGGCTGTCAAGAAGGTGCGCCCTTTTTTGGTGCGGATATTGTTAAACGACAAACGTAAGGCCGTCATGAAACTCATTTTTGTGTGCTTTAATTCGAATTGGTCTTTCTTTTGTCCTTCGACATGGGGGGTTGAATCTTTTATGATTCGTCCGTCTTTGAACTCAATGATCCGTCCAGCGTATTTGTGGGCCAATTCAGGATTATGGGTAACCATGATGACCAATTTTTCTTTTGATAGTTCTTGGATCAGTTCCATGATTTGGACACTGGTCTCTGAATCCAAGGCACCTGTAGGTTCATCACAAAGAAGGATATCAGGATCATTTGCTAAGGCACGAGCGATCGCTACCCGCTGCATTTGACCACCAGAAAGCTGATTTGGTTTTTTGTGCATATGTTCAGCTAAGCCCACACGCGTCAAAGCATCGGTTGCTTTTGCGCGTTTTTCTTCTTTTGACACACCGCTCAAGGTCATCCCAAGCTCGACGTTGTCGATGATGCCTAAATGACTGATCAAATTGTAGCTTTGGAAGACAAAGCCGATCGAATTGTTCCGATAGGCATCCCAGTCACGATCTTTAAAGGATTTCGTTGATTTGCCATTGATGATCATATCACCAGAGTCGTAATTATCTAAGCCGCCGATCACGTTCAACATGGTTGTTTTCCCAGAGCCGCTTGGCCCTAAAATGGCAACAAACTCTTGTTTACGAAAGGCGACGGTGACGCCGTCGAGGGCTTTCGTAGTACTGGAGCCAACTGTATAATACTTCTTGATATCTTTTAATTCTAACATGCTGTCACTCTTTTCTTGCCGTTTTCACGATTATTTTCATTATGTAACCACGCTATCATAATGGTTAACAAAAATCAACGATTATCATTGTTTAAACAAATAATTTATACTAAACTAAAGACAGAAAAGAGGGAGAGTATGGAAAAAGCGTTAGGAACATTCAATATGGCGGTATTTGCGGAGATCTTTTCGCTGATGGGAAACATATTGTTTGAAGAAATCGGTCTGGAAGATTTAAAATTGACCAAAATGGAAATCTTGGAACTCGTGGTGATCTCTAGTAATGAAGGAATCACGATGTCCGAGTTGGCCCAGCAAATCGGTACGTCAAAAGTCCAAATCAGTCGTTCGATCTCGGGGTTGGAAAAGGCTGGCTTTGTGGTACGCAAAACCAACGGCGTCAATCGTCGCAACGTCAATGTTTATTTGGAAGAAGCTGGGAAGCAGTTGTTTGTCCAAAAGAAAAAACAAGTGGAAGACCGCTTGAATGCCAAAACCGCTCAAATGGCTGTGGAAGATATCCAGCAGTTGAGTCAGTCGTTGACGGAAGCAGTGGGGATCTTGCGGAAATATGACATTTTACGGACTGGCAATCAATGTGAGAAGAAGACACCGTTTGATTAAAAAAGGGTGAAGCAATCGTTTGCTTTTTAATTACTGAATTAATTTCATATTGACTTATATTATCGATTTTTTAGATAAAGCAACCGATTGCGTTTTCCTCTTGTTTTGACTTCTGATTTGTGCGACAATGAGTATATCAAACAAGTCAAAGGAGTCTGCTATGAATACTACTGCCATTTATCATCGTCCCGAAAGTGAATTTGCGTATTTGTACGAGAAGGATAAAATGCATATCCGTTTGCGTACCGCCCGTCAAGACGTCCGCCATGTCCAGCTGCTTTGTGGTGATCCTTACACACTATATAAAGAAGCGTGGTACCAACAAAGAATTGAAATGCAAAAAATTCTTTCCACGGATTTGCATGATTATTGGCAAGTATCGGTCGGAGCAGAATTCCGCCGTTTGTCTTACGGCTTTTCCATCGAAAGTTACGATGGGTTGCATGTCTTTTATGGAGACCACGGGGTCTATCCTTTTGAGCAGCAATATTTAGAAATGAACAACAATTATTTTCGGATGCCTTACTTCCAAGAAGCCGATCGTTTCAAAATTCCCGAGTGGGCAAAAGAAACCGTTTGGTATCAAATCTTCCCTGAACGCTTTGCAAATGGGGACCCATCAAATGATCCAGAAGGTGTATTGCCATGGGGTTCAAAAAATCCCGATCGCCAAGACTTTTTCGGCGGGGATCTGCAAGGGGTCATCGATCATTTGGATTACCTCGTCGATCTAGGCATCAATGGAATCTACTTCTGTCCGATTTTTGAGGCCTATTCGAATCACAAGTATGATACCATCGATTATTTAGCCATCGATCCAGCGTTTGGGGATAACGACACCTTTAAACGCTTAGTGGAGGAATGCCACAAACGCGGTATCAAAGTCATGCTAGATGCTGTGTTCAATCATATGGGGGATACTTCGCATCAATGGCTAGATGTCATCAAAAACGGCAAAGATTCGCCCTTTGCTGATTGGTTCCACATCAATGAGTTTCCTGTCAACTACAAAGAAGGGGAAAACTTTGAAGATGCCTATGACATCACCTATGATGTGTTTGCCTTTACGCCGCATATGCCAAAACTCAATACAGAAAATCCCGACGTGCAAGATTATTTGTTGAAGATCGCTCGTTATTGGATCGAAGAGTTTGATATCGATGCTTGGCGCTTGGACGTTGCCAATGAAGTCAGTCATCACTTCTGGAAAAAATTCCGCCAAGTGTGTGATGAGGCCAAAGATGATTTTTATATCCTTGGGGAAATTTGGCATTCTTCTCAACGCTGGTTACAAGGCGACGAGTTTCATGCAGTGATGAACTACGCCTTTACAGATGCAATTATTGAATATTTTGTCAAAGACGAGATCTCCATGACGAAAATGGTCTCGGAATTAAATAACCAGCTGATGTTGTATCGGGAGCAAACCAACCAAGTGCAGTTCAATATTTTGGATTCTCATGATACCCCGCGTTTGTTAACTTTGGCTCGGGGAGACAAAGACTTGATGCGCCAAGTGATGGCCTTTACGTATCTGCAACAAGGCGTTCCTTGCCTGTATTACGGCGATGAGATTGGTTTGACCGGTGATATGGATCCGGATTGTCGTAAATGTATGATTTGGGATGAGGAAAAGCAAGATCGTGATTTGCTGCATTTCACCCAGTCATTGATCAAACTACGCAAAGACAACCAAAAAGTCTTATCTGAAGGTTCCTTGAGTTGGAACTGGGTTTCGGAAGAAGATGGCCTGATCATTTTCGAACGAGAGTTGGGGGCACAGCGGATCATCGGTATTTTCAACACTGGCGAGGACCAACTTACACTCTCTCGTCCTGATTCAATTTTGATGGAACAGTTTGTCCAACTGGAAGATGAGACGATGATCATCGATAACAAAGGCTTTGCTATCGTGAAAGTAAATAACGAAGAATCGAATGAAGCATAAAAATGAGGCAAGAATTGCATATGCAATTCTTGCCTCATTCAATGTTTTGGGTATTTTTAATTTCCCCATGCACGTTGGAAAGAATCTTCCCCAAAATTCCTTCTGTCGGTATTATATCCTATAACACCTAAATGTGACAAATGATAACCCTTAAATATAGGTAGTTTTTTCCTGAAACGGGGAAAACGATAGAAAATTTAGATAGTTCTGCCTTCTTTTTACGCTTCTTTCCACGAAAGGCCTTTTCTTTTTTACAAGATATGATAAACTAGTAAAAATGTATTTTTATTCGAGGAGTGATTTGATGAGTACAGGGTATCACATAGCAGTTGTCGGAGCTACCGGCGCAGTAGGAACAAAAATGATTGAGATGTTGGAGAAGACCACGTTGCCGATCAAAAAAATAACGTTGTTGGCATCCAAACGTTCTGCTGGGAAGACCCTTGTGTTCAAAAATAAACCGCTCGTTATTCAAGAGCTGACCGCAGATTCCTTTGCGGGCGTCGATATTGCATTGTTCAGTGCCGGTGGTGGCATTTCAAAACAATTTGCTCCAGAAGCAGTCAAACACGGTGCAGTCGTAATCGACAATACCAGTCATTTTCGGATGGATCCGAATGTTCCTCTAGTCGTTCCTGAGGTGAATCCTCATGCATTAGCGCAACATAAAGGAATCATTGCCAATCCGAATTGTTCAACGATTCAAATGATGGTGGCATTAGAACCGATTCGTCAAAAAGTCGGTTTATCGAGGGTCTTGGTTTCAACGTATCAAGCAGTTTCAGGTGCTGGCGCACAAGCCTTGGCTGAATTGACTCGTGAATCTCAAGAACTATTAGCCGGAAAAGCCGCTGATGAACTAAACCCTGAGATTTTACCAGCAGGCAGCGATAAAAAGCACTACCCAATCGCGTTTAACGCCTTGCCACAAATCGATGTCTTTGCTGAAGACGATTATACTTACGAAGAGTGGAAAATGATCAATGAAACGAAGAAGATCATGGAAGATGCGCAGATCAAAGTAGCAGCTACGTGTGTGCGAATCCCTGTGTTTAGCGGTCATTCGGAGTCGATTTATATCGAGACCAAAGACCATGCCAGTGTTGAGGAAGTTAGGCAGTGGATCAGCGAAGCGCCAGGAGCTGTCTTGCAAGATGATCCGAGTCAACAAGTGTACCCGCAAGCTTTGACCAGTGTGGACAAAACGGAAACCTTTGTTGGTCGGATTCGCAAAGATTTGGATGTCGAAAACGGCTTGCATTTATGGGTCGTTTCTGATAATTTGCTGAAAGGTGCGGCATGGAACTCTGTTCAAATCGCCGAAAGCCTGCATCAGCAAGGATTAGTTCATGTGTAAACCATAAGTTTTTCAGAAAAGTGTGGTGAATGCCACGCTTTTCTTTTTTTTGTTGTATAATAATAGGGACGGCTTATGCTTGGGAAATAATACAGTAGAAAAAAATTAAGAGGTGAATAAAAGTGGAAACGATAAAAATCATTCCTCTTGGCGGTGTACGCGAAAACGGAAAGAACATGTACATTGCTGAAGTTGGCGAGGATATATTTGTGCTGGATTGCGGTGTCCGTTATCCAGAAAATGAATTATTAGGGATCGATACAGTGATTCCAGACTTCACATATTTAGAAGAAAATGCCGACCGTGTGGCGGGTGTCTTCTTAACCCATGGGCATGCAGATGCGATTGGTGCATTGCCTTATTTCTTGGAGAATATCCAAGTACCGGTCTTTGGGACCGAGTTAACGATCGAATTAGCAAAATTGACCGTGAATAAAAATGAAGCTACCAAGCGCTTCAAAGATTTTCATGTGATCGATGAACATTCGGAGATCGACTTTGGTCATGCGACCATCAGCTTTTTCCGTACGACCCATTCTATCCCTGATTCTGTTGGGATCAGCGTCAAAACAGAAGCTGGCAATATCGTTTATACAGGAGATTTCAAGTTTGACCAAACAGCGATCCCTATGTATCAAACCGATTTTGGCCGCTTAGCGGAAATTGGAAAAGAAGGCGTCTTAGCATTGCTAAGCACGTCTTCAAATGCCGAAAATCCAACGCCGATCGCTTCTGAATTGACGATCCAAGATGAAGTTTACGACAATATCCGTTACTGGGAAGGTCGAATCATCGTCGCTAGTGTTGCCAGCAATTTGCAACGGGTGCAACAAGTATTAGATGCGGCGTTTCGTTCTGATCGCAAAGTCGTTTTGACCGGGCAAGATTTTGGTCGGATCATCAAAACGGCCATGAAGTTAGGGAAATTAAAATTACCTGCCGAAGACTTGCTGATCACCCAAAAAGAAATGAAAAAATACTCAGACGAACAGTTGCTGATTTTAGAAACAGGTCGTATGGGTGAACCAATCAAAGCGTTGCAAAAAATGGCCAACGGCTCTCACCGGACGCTGCGCATCAAAGAAGGAGATCTTGTTTACATCACAACGACGCCGACAACGGCAATGGAAACGGTGGTTGCGAAAACGGAAGATATCATCTATCGCGCTGGCGGTACCGTAAAACAGATCTCGGATAATTTCCGTGTTTCTGGTCATGCCAACCCGAATGATCTGCAGCTGATGTTGAATATGATGAAGCCGAAGTACTTTATCCCTATTCAAGGCGAGTACCGCCAATTAGCCGCCCATGTGGACTTGGCGCAAGAAGTCGGGATTCCGATGAAAAATATCTTCATTACTGCACGTGGAGATGTGTTAGAATACAAAAAAGGCGAAATGCTTGCCGCAGGTGCGGTTCCAGCTGAAAACGTCATGATCGATGGGATCGGTGTCGGTGACATTGGGAATATCGTCCTGCGAGACCGCAAAGTCTTATCTGAAGACGGAATCTTCGTTGCGGTAGTGACGATCAATCGTCGTGAAAAGAAAATTATTTCTGCCCCTCAAATCACTTCTCGCGGGTTTGTCTACGTGAAAGCCAGCCGTGACCTGATTCGTGAAAGTGGCGAGATCGTAGAAGAAATCGTAGAAAAACACCTTCATGATGAAGAGTTTGAATGGAGCAAATTGAAACAAGATATCCGTGATCGTTTGAGTCGTTTCTTGTTTGAACAAACCAAACGCCGTCCAGTCATCTTGCCGGTCATCATGGAATCAAGCCAAAGAAATCGCAACCGTAAATAATTCGTTTTGACCTACTGACAAAAGCAGGTGAAAGAATAGCCGTTTGACGGCCGATTTCTTTTCACCGAAGCTTTTGTCTTTTTTTGTGCAAGAAAACAAGCGGCGGTTTTTTTACAAAATGACCTTTATTTTGGTCGTGATGAGCAGATAAGGATTGACGGCGAATGGATTTCGATCAATAATACAAAGTTGTCCCCCTAAGACTAGAGGAACAAAACAAGCAAAGAGAGGATGGTCGATTTGTGAATAGTTATCAAGAAAATCCCGTAGTACAACAGAGAAAGTGGTGGATTCTCATTGCTGTTTCGATGTTTACCTTTATGTCAACATTGGATGGGAGTATCGTAAATATCGCATTGCCGACGATCTCAGCAGATATGGGTGTACCTATGAATCAAGCGGAATGGGTCGTATCCGTCTACTTGATGATCGTTTGTGCCTGCCTTTTATTATTCGGTAAGGTAGGGGACAGTTGGGGCAAAATCAAAGTATTCCGCTTGGGGATGCTGATCTTTATTATCGGTTCGCTGTTATGCGGGTTTAATCACTCCTTAGCATTTCTGCTATTTGCCCGAGTGGTGCAAGCGATCGGTGCTAGCATGACAATGGCGACGAATACCGGAATTATTACCGAAGTCTTTCCTATGAGTGAACGAGGACGCGCCTTAGGGATGATCGGTGCCTTTGTTTCGTTAGGCTCCATCGCCGGTCCTGGATTAGGCGGAGTGATTTTGGCGCATTTTTCTTGGCCGTTTATTTTTTGGATCAATGTTCCTGTCGGTATTCTGACGATGATTGCTGGAGAAAAGGTGTTGCCAAAAGATATCACCATGAGTCATGATTCCATCGATAAAACCGGGTTTGTGCTGTTTTCAATTGCAATTATTAGCTTCTTCGGCGGCATTTTTCTTGGACAAGAGCGTGGCTTTCTAACGTGGCTGCCGCTGCTGTTGGTGGGGATCGCCTTAGTGGCATTCATCGTCTTTTTGCGAGTAGAAGCGCGTGTGAGCAAACCGCTGATTACCTTTGGGATCTTTCGTAATAAAATTTTCACCATGAGCCTGATTACGGCGTTGCTGATCTTTTCTGCAAACTTTTTTGTCAATGTCGTGATTCCCTTTTACTTGCAAAGTGCCCGAGGCTTAACGCCGAGCGTGGCAGGAATGCTGATGATGGTCTTTCCTTTGATGATGGTCATTGGTTCACCACTTAGCGGGTATTTGACGGACCGCGTAGGACCGGAGATCTTGGTCTTAGCTGGCTTAGCGTTACTATCCATCACTCAGCTGATGTATATGTTTATGAATCAGCATACGCCGATTTGGTACTATGTCGTCGCTACTGCCATCATGGGGTTAGGCAATTCGTTGTTCCAATCCCCCAACAATACGATGGTGATGAGCAGCGTCACCAAAGAAAATCTTGGGGTGGCAGGTAGTCTAAATTCCTTTGCCCGTAACTTGGGCATGGTCTTAGGGATATCCTTAGCAACGACGATTCTTTATGCCGCAATGAGTCAAGCCTATGGGAAGCATGTGACGACCTATATCGCAGGTCGGGCAGATATTTTTGCCTATGGCATGAAAATCACCTTCTTTGGGGCGTTCCTTCTTTGTATCACGGCGTTATTCTTAACAGTCTGGCGCATCTATAAACAAGGTGGACGTAAGAAAACGCTATGATCGCTTGAAGTCATCAGGTCGAACTGTTCTATTCCTTATTCAGAAAGGGTAGAACAGTTTTTTTATTTTTCTTGACAAGAACCAGAAAAAGGACGGATGTAATAAAGCTGCCAGAATTTGTGCTTTTGGATTTCTGGCGTTATCTGTTATAATGAAAAATATTAGACTGTATTACTTAGATGGAAAGGGGAATGTTGTATGAAACTTACGTATCACGGACACTCGGTGCTTGCTATCCAATTAGCGGATGGCCAAAAATTGTTGTTTGACCCTTTTATTACTGGAAATGCTCTGACTGATTTGGATGCAGACACAGTAGAAACCGATTGGCTTTTGATCACGCATGGTCATAGCGATCATATTGGGGACATGGTGTCGATTGCCAAAAGAAATGAAGCACCAGTGATCAGTGTCGTTGAAATTTGCCGCTATGCAGCCCGCAAAGGCGTTGCTGAGACGCATGGCATGAATATGGGAGGCTCTTTTGAGTTTCCGTTTGGCAAAATCTCAATGGTGGAAGCGAAACACAGCTCTGGTCTTGAAGAAGACGGAACGATGATCTATATGGGCAATCCAGTGGGAATCATTTTAGAAGCAGAAGGCAAAACCATCTACCACGCTGGCGATACTGCCCTCTTTAGCGATATGGCGATGATCGGTGAACGTTTCGACATCGATGTGGCGTTTTTACCGATCGGGGATAATTTTACGATGGGCGTTCAAGATGCTGCAACAGCAGCGGCGCTTTTAAACGCGAGCAAAGTAGTACCGATCCATTACAATACGTTTCCAATGATCAAGCAAGATCCGCAAACCTTCGTGAATTTATTGCCGGCAGGTGTGGGCCAGATCCTTGCAGTCGGTGAGACATTAGAAGTTTAAGCAACAGGAAGATTCGTAGTAGGAATAGGGGATAATTATGGCGACAAAACACGACTTGATTTTAGCGCATATCGAGAATCTGCCTGTAGGCGATCGCATCTCGGTGCGGGGAATCGCAAAAGACTTGAATGTCAGTGAAGGAACAGCCTATCGGGCGATCAAAGATGCGGAAAATATCGGCTTGGTTTCAACGATCCAACGTGTGGGAACCATTCGGATTGAACGGAAACTAAAGAAACACATTGAAAAACTAACTTTCGGCGAAGTCGTCCAAATCATTGAAGGCGATGTTTTGGGCGGCGCAGCCGGTTTAGACAAAGACTTGAACAAATTTGTTATCGGCGCCATGAAGGAATCGGCAATGGAACGCTACATCACGCCTGGTTCCTTAGTGATCGTCGGAAACCGTAACGAAGTCCACAAGTTGGCACTGGAAGATGGCGCAGCCGTCTTGATCACGGGGGGCTTTGAAACCTCAGAGGAAATCTGTCGCTTAGCAGACGAATTGGAGCTGCCGATTTTACAAACGACCTATGACACCTTTACCGTGGCAACGATGATCAACCGTGCCTTGAGCGACCAGCTGATCAAAAAGGACATCATGCTGGTGAGTGACATTTATATGCCATTGGAAAAAACCAAGTATCTGCACACCTTTGATACGGTCAAGGATTACAAACTGCTTTCGGAGTCTACCAATCACTCCCGCTATCCAGTTGTCAACAAGAATATGCGGGTCGTTGGGATCATCACAGCCAAAGATGTCCTAGAAAAGCCTGACACGCAGATCATCGAACGAATCATGACCCGGGAACCCCGGGTCGTAAAAAAAGAGATGAGTGTGGCCTCTGCCAGCCATCAGATGATTTGGGATGGCTTAGAAGTGATGCCCGTCGTAGCAGATGACCTTTCTTTGATTGGGATTGTCACACGCCAAGACATCATGAAAGCGATGCAGATGGTCCAACGACAAACGCAAATTTCAGATACGATTTCTGACCAAATCTCGGGACAGATGCAAGTTATCGAACAAGATTTTGAAGGAAACAAATTGCCGCAGCCGCATTTCAGTTTTGCGGTGACGCCCCAAATGGTCAATGAAGTCGGAACGATCTCTTTTGGTGTCTTGAGTGAAGTGATCGCTAATACGGCGAAACGTACGATGCAGTTGAATCAACGACGCAATAGCTGGATCGAACAAGTCAATCTGCATTACTTCCGTTTGATCCAATTAGAAAGCGAGATCATCATTCAACCGAAGATTCTAGAACTGGGGCGACGTTCGGCGAAAATCGATATTGAAGTATCGATCGAAAATTCCTTAGTGGCAAAAGCGATCGTGGTATGCCAAGTAATGGAACGCCCATAAATCATCGAAAACGGCACTTATGGAAAAATTTTAGAGAGAAAGTTGAGACCATTCATGAAGGTACAAGAAGAAATACTTGCAACAATCAAAACATTCGACCGAATCATTATCCATCGGCACCAACGCCCTGATCCAGATGCATTAGGATCACAAGTAGGGTTGGCAGAAATTTTACGAGCTAGTTTTCCAAAAAAAGAAATCTATCAAGTCGGCGGACCCGTTGAAGGATTGGATTACTTGGCGCTGATGCAGACGATCCCTGATGATTTGTATAAAGGGGCACTAGTGATCGTTACAGATACGGCCAATGCACCACGGGTCAGTGACCAACGCTATGATCAAGGGGCGAAATTGATCAAAATCGATCATCACCCTAATGATGAACCTTACGGAGAGCTGGTCTGGGTCAATACGAAAGCCAGCAGCTGTAGTGAGATGATCGTTTCATTTTGGCAAATGTTTCAAAACGAGCTGACGATGACGCAAGAAGCGGCTCGTCTACTGTATGCGGGCATTGTTGGTGATACTGGACGGTTTTTATATCCGGCAACGACAGCGACAACCCTGCGCTTAGCGGCTGAACTATTGGATTACGGCTTTGATGCAGCGAAGATCAATCGGCAATTGGATCAAGTCTCTCGCAGTGTTGCCCGCCTTTCAGGGTATGTCTACGAAAACATCGAAATCGATGAGATTGGTGCTGGCAAAGTGATCCTATCACAAGAATTGCTGCAGCGTTTTGGCGTAGTGGATTCGGAAACCTCAGCAGTCGTTTCCTTACCAGGGAAAATCGATGAGGTGCTGGCTTGGGCGATCTTTGTCGAACAACCAGAAGGCTATTACCGAGTGCGGATGCGTTCGAAAGGTCCAGTGATCAATGAGATCGCCAAACGTCATCATGGCGGCGGACATCCCCTTGCCAGTGGAGCAAACGCAAAAGACCTTGAAGAAGTTGCAGTAATCTATCAAGAGATCCAAGCAGCGATCAAAGAATTTCAAGCAGAATAAACACTTTCACAAGAACATTTGCCAATAAAAAAAAGGGCGTGCCAAAAGCTTTCGGCATGCCCTTTTTTAGACAAAACGCAGCGCAGGCTCATCACTGAACCGGCACTGCGTTTTTTGCTTATATTTGAGAAAAGCACGGCTTAGCCCCGTAGATCATCTAAAAATTCGGTTTTGCTTTTCGTTTTCTCGTCTTTCATTTTGATGACTTTGGCTGGTGAGCCAGCAACGACTGCTCCAGCAGGGACATCTTCAGTCACCACAGAACCAGCAGCGACGACTGCACCTTCGCCAACACGGACACCTTCAAGGACGACGGCATTTGCACCGATCAAAACATTGTCTTCTATGATGACTGGGCTTGCTGAAGGTGGCTCAAGAACGCCAGCCAAGACAGCACCAGCGCCAATATGGGCTTTTTTCCCAACGGTTGCCCGGGCACCTAAAATCGCACCCATGTCGATCATGGTTTCTTCACCAACGACGGCACCAATGTTGATCACGGCCCCCATCATGATAACGGCATTTTTTTCAATGATGGCTTGGTCGCGGATAAAGGCACCTGGTTCGATACGGGCATCGACTTTCGTCAAGTCTAACAAAGGGATCGCTGAGTTGCGACGATCATTTTCCAGATAGTGATCGGTGATCTTGTCTTGGTGCGCAGTTAAAAACTCAGCTACTTTTTGACTGTCACCAACCACGAAATAGAAGGTGCCGTTACCAAACAATTGGATGCCATCTGCTTGGACGTCGCCAAGATCTCCATTGATATAGACTTTTACAGGTGTTTGTTTATTTGCTTCTTTGATATATTTTGCTAATTGATAAGGATCGGAAAATTGTAATTCTGTCATGAGAGACCACCTTTACTTGTCGATTAGATTTTGCATGGAATAAAAACCGGCTGGTTGATCGGCTAAAAATTCCGCTGCTTTTAGCGCACCATTGGCGAAGATTTCGCGGGAGAGCGCAGTGTGTTTTAATTCAATGATTTCATCCTGCCCAGCATAGATGACAATGTGTTCCCCAGGGATCGTTCCGCCGCGAACGGCATGGATGCCCATCTGCTTGCGGTCATTTACTAGATCACTGCCTTCACGCCCGTAGAGATACTCTTTTTTTGTTTCACAGCTGTCATTGATACTATCTGCCAACAGCAAAGCTGTACCGCTTGGCGCATCGAGTTTTTGATTATGATGCTTTTCGATGATCTCAATGTCAAAGTCAGCTTCTAATGCGGGGGTGATACTTTGTAGTGCTTTGATCAGCACATTGATCCCCAACGACATATTGGCAGAATAGAAAACCGGAATCACTTTAGCAGCTAACGGCAGCATCATCTGCGTGTCTTCCGTCAAACCAGTTGTAGCAACCACGATTGGCAGCTGCTGTTCGACACAATAGTTCAACAAGGCAGGGACATTGCTGTAATGAGAAAAATCAATCACCAAATCGATCGGCTGCGTGATTTTTTCTGGACGATCATAGATTGGAAAAGGACCATCTAATTGCTCGGTACGATCCAAGCCGGCGGCCACTTCTAACTGAGGGTGCTTTGCGATCAGGCTTTGCAACACTTTGCCCATGCGACCGTTTGCACCGCTTAATAAAATCTGTTTCACCAAAAACTCCTCCTTACAGCAATCCGTAATTGGTCATTTCTTCTTCTAAATGAACGAGAGTCGCATCTTCTGGGACACCCAAAGGCAAACGATAATGCAATTCACATTTGCCTAGCAAGGAGACCGCTGCTTTGATCGGCACAGGATTTACTTCACTGAAAATCGCATCGATCAACGGTTTTTGTCGCAACTGCTCTTTGATGGCTGCTTTTACATCACCATTTAAGAAATCAGCAACGAGTTGTGCCGTTTGTTTCGGTGCAATATTGCCGATCGTTGAAATCACGCCAGAGCCACCTAAAGCTAGAATTGGGGTTACTTGATCGTCATTTCCTGAATAGATCGCAAAGTCATCATCCGCAAGACGAGCGATTTCTGCGATTTGCGAAATGTCACCGCTGGCCTCTTTGATGCCTTTGATGTTAGGGATTTTTTTTAGTTCTGCCACGGCTTCAGGTGTTAAATTTAAGCCGGTTCTTGAGCTGACGGAGTATAAGATCACTGGCAACTCAACGCTTTGACAGATTGCTTCATAGTGAGCGACTAAACTTTTCTTGGTCGCTTTGTTGTAGTAAGGTGTTACAACCAATAATGCGTCAGCACCAACGCGCTGTGCTTCTTTTGAAAGATGGATCCCATGTTGGGTGTTGTTGGAGCCTGTTCCGCCGATGACGGGGATTCGACCAGCAACTTGTTTTACCACCGCTTCGATCACCGCGATATGTTCTTCATCGTCTAACGTGGATGCTTCACCGGTCGTACCGCATGCAATGATTGCATTCGTTCCTTGCTGCACATGCCACTCCGCTAACTCCTTCAGCTTATCGAAATCCACCGAACCATCTTGAAGCATAGGGGTGATCAACGCAACGCCAGAACCTTTGAATATTGTCAAACTACGACACATCCTTTCAACCAATTTATTTTTCGTTACTCTACGTATAAGTGTACCAAAACGAGGGGTAAAATTTTCAATAAAAATCGAAACATTTCGACAATTTATACTATAGATTATTCGAATTATATACTATAATATTAAACAATATCAATGAAAAACTGAATATTCGCTGGTTTTTATGGATATTTTTAAAAGGAATGAATAGAAAGGTGTTTTAACATGCAAGTATCGCAAGCAGTCAAAGAATTAACCGAAGACGTGGTTCGTTTTCGTCGTGAATTACATACAATCCCTGAATTAGGGTTAACTGAGTACAAAACAAAGGAATATTTGCTGCGTCAGCTGCAATCCTTTGGAATCAAAGAAATCTATCCAGTGATTGAAACCGGCTTGATTGCGGTCTTTCGCAGCGATCGCCCAGGAAAGACACTGGCCTTTCGAACGGACATCGATGCACTACCGATCAAAGAAGAGACAGGTGTTTCTTTTGTTTCCAAACATGAAGGGAAAATGCATGCCTGCGGTCATGACGGCCATATGGCAACGATGCTAGGGTTTGCTAAATATTTAGCAACACATCCTGAAGTGATTCGTGGAACGATCGTTTTGATTTTCCAACCAGCCGAGGAAAGCCCCGGTGGCGCTCAATTGATGATCGATGAAGGCATCTTACGAGATTTTGGCGTGGAAAGAATCGTGGGGCTACATGTCTTCCCAGACTTTCCCGAAGGAGTCATTGCGAGTCGGAAAGGTCCGATGATGGCCCGTAACGGCGAGATCAATCTAACGATCAACGGCACGAGTGCCCATGGTGCCCAGCCTCATCAAGGACATGATGCCATTTTAGCTGCGGTTGCGATCATTCAAGGATTGCATTCGATCATTTCACGCAATATCAGCCCGCTTTCTGCTGGGGTCATCACTTTTGGGAAGATCCATGGGGGAGATGCGGAAAATATCATTCCCGGCAAGGTCGTTTTAAAAGGAACGATGCGGGCGTTTGAAGATGAAGTCTATGAAACGATGACACGCAGAATCACCACTGTCGCACAAGAAATCGCCAAAGGATATGATTGCACGGCGGATGTCGAATTCGAGCATCTTTATCGTGTCGTGGACAATGATCCTGAGATGGTGGAAGTATTGGAAAAAGTGGTCGGGGAGAGTTACCGAGAAACACCGCCATATATGTTGGCAGAGGATTTTTCGATGTACCAAAAGGAAATCCCCGGCGTCTTTTTCTTTGTCGGTACCCGAAATGAAGAAAAAGGTTATGTCCACCCTTTACACAGCAGCAAAATGAATTTTGACGAAAAAAATCTATTGCAAGGCATCGAATGCTACGTTCGTTTGATCGAGGCGTTGAACGAGCCGACAGACAAGGAGTAAAGCGATGGCAAAAGAAATCAAGAACAATCACTTATACATTGACGGTTGCGATACCGTTGAGCTGGCAAAAACCTTTGGAACTCCCCTTTACGTGTATTCCGTTTCGGAGATTCGCGAAGAATGCCAAAAGATTCAGGCGCAGTTTTTGACGCGCTACAGCAAGACACGGGCAGCATATGCCGCTAAAGCTTTCTGTACCACAGCGATGCTGCAAGTGATCAAGTCAGAAGGACTTTCATTAGACGTGGTTAGCGGTGGAGAGCTGTATACAGCGATCCAAGCTGATTTTCCAGCAGAACACATCGAGTTTAACGGCAATAACAAATCCATTGAAGAATTAGCAGCCGCCCTTGATTATGGCGTAGGACGGATCATCGTTGATGGCATTCAAGAAGTCGGCTTGATCCGCGCGTTATGTCAAGAAAAGCAAGTCGTTGCTAAAATTTTGTTGCGCATCACACCCGAGGTTTCGGTCAGCACCCATCAATTTATCTCGACCGGACAAAAAGATTCAAAATTCGGGATTCCTTTAGATGAAGAAATCTTATTTCCGTTAGTGGAAGAAGTGATTCAAGCACCTGAATTGGATTTCTATGGCCTGCATTTTCATGTCGGCAGTCAATTGTCGGACAATCGCTCACATCTAGCGGCAGTTGATGCGGCTTTGGCCCTTGTCCAAACTATTCATGAACGTTTTGATTATTGGATCAAAGAACTAAATGTTGGCGGCGGCTTTGGCGTTCGATACACAGATGCAGATATTCGCCAACCCTACAGCTACTTTTTAGATCCTGTGATGGAAAAAATCGACGCCTTTTATGCGCAGCACCAGAGCGAACGTCCGACCATCGTTATTGAACCTGGGCGCAGTATCGTCGCAGAAGCAGGCATTAGTTTGCACACCATCGGCAGTATCAAGACATTGCCGGGAATCAGAACATACGCCAGCATTGACGGTGGCATGACAGACAATATTCGTCCTGGTCTTTATCAAGCAACTTATACTGGGATCTTAGCCAACCGCGCTTCCGAAGCAGCGACACAGAAGATCACCATTTCTGGTAAAGCTTGTGAGAGCACAGACATCTTAGTAAAAGATCTTGCATTACCGCCCGTTGAAACTGGGGATCTGTTTGCTACGTTCGCAACAGGAGCTTACGGCTATTCGATGGCCAGCAGCTACAATAATTTACAGATACCCGCAGTCGTTTTTGTAGAAAACGGCCAAGCGGAATTAGCCGTTAAACGCCAGTCCTACGAGCAAATGCTGCAAAATGAAGTGGTTCCTTCGTTTCTAAAAGAGGGAACTTCCAGCAAGTAAAATTTTGAAAAGCAGGTGACAACATGACGATTCCTTATACAAAAATGCAAGGTGCAGGAAATGATTTTATCGTAATCGATAACCGCACATTGAAATTCTCCCGTGAACAACTGTCGCAATTTGCTGCTCAAGTTTGCCATCGGAAATTTTCTGTCGGCGCGGATGCAGTCATGGCAGTGGATTTCCCCACAGGAACCGCTGATTTTCGGATGCGGTTTTACAATGCTGATGGGACGGAAGCAGAAATGTGCGGCAACGGCGCTCGCTGTATTGCCCGTTATGCCTTTGAGAAGGGAATTGCTGGCGAGCAGATGACCATCGAAACAGTTGCTGGCGATGTCCCTGCATGGCGCTTGTCGGCAAAACACTACAAAGTAACCTTGAATCCACCGACCGTGACTACATTTGATCAAGCGTACCCGAATCCAACGGTTTCTTTCGTGGACTATGTGGAACTGGGTGATCCAGGAATCCCTCATGCGGTGGTTCACTATCCTGGTCTGGCAGAAACTGAGTTGGAACAGCTGGCTGAACTTGCCAAAGAGATACGCTATTGGGAGGTTTTCCCCAAAGGGGCCAATGTCAATTTCTATGAAGAAGACGAGAAGGGTGAGCTGATCGTTCGCACATATGAACGAGGGGTAGAAGGTTTTACCTATGCGTGCGGCACAGGATCTGGTGCCACTGCGTATGTCGTGACCAAACGTCACCAGCAAGCGGCAGCGAATGTCTTGCTGCACGTGTTAGGTGGCGAGTTAACGGTCGAAGTTGATGTCGATCAGGGCGCATTAGAATTGATCGGCGATGCGGTTATGGTCTCTGAAGGCTTGATTCTAGATGAGAATTTGGCTCTGTAAACACTGTGAAAATTATTGCAAAAAGATGATATTTTCGTGAAAAAAAGAATTGACATTCATTTGAGGCTATCGTATAGTTAAACACAAATTAAAAAACACGCGATGATAAGAAGAGTAAGTCAGTTTCGATTGGATCAGAGAGCTCGGATTGGTGAGAAAGAGCACAGCCGTTTGACTGAAGATGGACTTGGAGCGTTTGGACGTGAGCAAAAGCAAGCGTGCAGCGGGATTGCCCGATACAGCAAAGCAGTTAATAAACTGATAAGGTTGGCTGGTTCAGCCAATAAATTAAAGGTGGTACCACGAACAAGGTTGTTTCGTCCTTTCTCTATGATGGAGAAAGGACGTTTTTTTATTATAAAAAGGGGGAACAAAGAAATGAAACAGTTGAAAAAGGGAGTCGTTGGATTAGTTGCTGCTGCTGTCTTAATTACATTGGCAGCTTGTGGCAATACTAGCAGCACAGAGGATACGCAGTCTGGTGAAAACAGTGTAAATGCAGTGGAAGAAAAAGTCGTTGGAGTGGCACCTGGACCATATGGGGATATGGTGACAGAGGTGGTCTCTCCATTACTGGAAGAAAAAGGGTATCAACTAACGACCAAAGTGTTTAATGATTATATTCAGCCGAACAATGCCTTGGCGAATGGCCAAATCGATGCCAATTTGTTTCAGCATACGGCCTATCTAGAAAAATTTTCGGCAGATAACCAGTTATCTCTTACGGCATTACAAAAAGTGCCAACATTGGGAATGGGCATCTATTCGAAGCAACTGTCCAGCTTGGATGAGTTAGCAGACGGGGCGACTGTTTCGATTGCCAATGATGCCTCAAATTTAGCTCGGACCTTGCAACTGTTAGCTGCCAATGAGTTGATCACCATCGCAGACAATATCGACGAAACGAAGGCAACGGTGAATGATATCGAAGAAAATCCGAAGAATCTGACATTTAAAGAATTAGACGCAGCCCAATTGGCTCGTTCGTTAGATACAGTCGATTTAGCTTTAGTACCAGGAAACTTCGCTTGGGCGGCTTCTCTTGATCCTGCAGATGCTTTGGCGTTGGAGTCGTTGAAAGAAGAATATAAAAATGTCTTTGTGGTGTCCACCGAAGAAGAAGACAGTGATTTTGCTAAGGCAGTTACGGAAGTATTAGAAAGTGATGCATTTAAAGAAGCGATTGCCGAATCACCGTTCAGCAACTTTGATCAACCGAAATTTTGGACTGAGTAAGAAGGGCATATCTTATGGCAAAAATAGAAGTAAAACAAGTATCAGTGACATTCACTCATAAAAAAAAAATCAAAAAAGCAGTGGATTCCGTTGATTTTTCCGTTCAAGCTGGAGAAGTATACGGGATCGTCGGATTGAGCGGGGCTGGGAAAAGTACCTTGGTTCGTACGTTGAATCTACTGCAGGTGCCCTCTAGCGGTCAAATTCTGATTGATGGTCAAGACATCACGCAAGCCAAAGGCAAACACTTGCGTGAAGTACGACAAAAAATCGGGATGATCTTTCAGCATTTCAATCTGATCCATAATCGAACCATCAAGGAAAATTTAGCCTTTGCTTTGCGCGCTGGTGATTATCCGAAAGATCAGCAAGAAGCGAGGATCAAGGAACTGTTGGAAATGGTAGATCTGCCTCACAAAATTCACGAGTATCCGAATAATTTGTCTGGGGGAGAAAAGCAACGGATCGGCATTGCACGAGCGATTGCCAATGAACCTGAGATTTTGTTATGTGATGAAGCTACCAGTGCGTTAGATGTTGAAACGACTGAAGAAATTTTGAAATTATTGATCCGAATCAAGGAACAGACAGGCATCACCATCGTCTTTATCACCCATGAATTGGATGTTGCCCGTAAGTTTTTTGATCGGGTGGCAGTGATGGAAAAGGGTCGCATCGTTGAAGAACAAACGACCTATGGCTTGTTCAGTCAGCCTAAACAGCCTATTACGAAAAAACTGGTAGGCCGCTACTTGGATCTGACGCTTCCTGAAGAGATTCTAGCATCCTTCACGGAAGGCGACTTGCTGGAATTGCGCTACCAAGGGGAGTATACGTTAGAACCATTGATTTCGACTGTAGCCAAAGCCTATGATGTGTCGATCAATATTATCCATGGGAAAATTGAGTATATCAAAAAAGATGTGATCGGTATTTTGTATATCTATTTGACGGGACCCGACGAAGAAGCAGCAAAAGCCCGAGAACACTTAGCTGCGAACGTCTTTTCTCTAAGAAAGATAGGTGAGAAAAATGGCTGAAACGATTGAGATTTTAAAAACAAACCTGCCTCAAGCACTATGGGAAACATTCTTTATGGTGGGGACCTCAGCAATTATAGGAGTAGTTTTCGGCTTATTGATTGGATTAGTCCTGTTTTTAGTCGGCAGTAACCTTTTTCATAAAAATATTTTCTTGCATCATCTGGCCGATTTTGTCGTCAATGCAATCCGTTCGCTGCCATTTTTGATCTTATTGATTACGCTGATTCCGTTATCAGCGATGCTGATCGGTGATCCTTATACCCCAGCGGGTGGTGCGATTGCTTTATCGATTGCCGCGATTCCTTTTTACGCCCGAATCGCTGAATCCGCATTTGCCGAAATCGACTATGGCGTCCTTGAAGCCAGCGTCGCTTCTGGAGCATCGACAGGACAGATCGTTCGCGAAGTGATTTTACCAGAAAGTCTGCCAGCTTTGATTCGCGGATTTGTGCTAACTTTGATCAGTCTTTTAGGTTACTCAGCGATGGTGGGAACAATTGGCGCAGGCGGCATTGGCGATTTAGCAATTCAGTATGGTTATTATCGCTATGAAACGGCGATTTTGATTGTGGTGATTCTCCTGCTGATTCTTCTGGTACAAATCATCCAGTGGGTCGGCGATGCTTGTGCGAATCATTTCTCAAAATAATACCCAACGCTTTGTAGTTCCTTTTCGAATACACTTGAGTTATCGCTTCTGTTATTACTCTACAGAAGCGATTTTTTTTACTTACAGGTCACTGATTTTTGGTTGCACCTCTAATGGTTTTTCGGTATGCTGATGGTGAGTTGTTTTTTTACAGCGAAAATTATATTTTAAAGGAGCAACATTATGACTCAAATTCCTAACTGTCCCAATTGCCAATCTGAATACGCTTATGAAGATCGCGGGCTGTTTGTTTGTCCTGAATGCGGAAACGAATGGCAAGAGCAACAAGCGGCGGAAGAAGCACCAGTATACAAAGATGCCAATGGCAATATTTTAGTAGATGGTGATACAGTAACAGTCATCAAAGACTTGAAAGTCAAAGGCGCATCTGGCGCCATCAAACAAGGAACCAAAGTGAAAAACATTAAATTAGTCGAAGGCGACCACAACATTGATTGCAAGATCGATGGCTTCGGCGCGATGAAACTAAAATCAGAATTTGTAAAAAAAGGTTAAAAACAAAATCTTCCAGTCATCTTCATAATTTTTTCACCACTTTAATGGTAAAATAAGGTCAAAGATTAAAAGGGGGAATTTTATCGTGTATGGTATGGGCGGATACGGGTTCGGCTTTTTTTATGACCCGACTTTCATTCTCGTAATTATCGGTATGGTGATTTCGCTAGCAGCGTCAGCGTATGTCAAAAGTACCTTTAACAAATATGACAAAGTCAGAAGTAAAAATAATATTACCGGCACAAAAGCGGCGCAGTACATCTTGCAAAGCCAAGGAATCAATAATGTTGGTGTGCAAGCGATCGCTGGTGATTTGACGGATAATTACAATTCTGGCAACAAAATGCTGAGTTTATCACAATCCACCGCACAATCAACTTCGGTAGCAGCAATCGGTGTTGCGGCCCATGAGTGTGGACACGCAGTCCAAGATGCCAAAGGTTATTTTCCTTTGCGTTTGCGTCATGCGATCGTACCGATCGCTAATATCGGAACCAGCATCTCGATCCCATTGATTTTGATCGGCGTCCTGTTACGAGGCTCGTTTCTGATCAACTTAGGTTTGTTGGCTTTCTCATTGGCGTTTATTTTCCAATTAGTGACCTTGCCAGTCGAGTTCGATGCCTCAAAACGGGCGATCCGTATTTTGGCAGATGGTGGCTTGTTAACAGAAGAGGAAGTACCACAAGCAAGAAGAGTGCTCTTTGCCGCAGCGTTGACCTATGTCGCAGCTGCCGTAGCAACCTTATTGCAGCTCTTACGTTTGATTATTTTATTCGGTAATAACAACCGTCGGAATTAATCGACAGTGTGATAGACTAAAGACCAGCTCAGGCATTCTGAACTGGTCTTTTTTCGTTATTCTACTATTAAGTAAATGTAATAGACGTTTTCAACGCTTTTTAAATTTTCTTCGGATAGATTGTTTTCCATTTCAGCATATAGTTTGACGTCACCGCCCTTGGCAATATAAAGCAACGGAATTTCTTGTTTTTTCTCAATGTTAAGCTCGTTATTGGGAATACTAGTGCTAGCTCCAGTAGGAGATAAACTATCTTCTCCAAGGGACGTATAGTGGAATTTAGATAAGTCGGTCATTGTATTTGATGAGGAACCATTTGAAAATAAATCAACGAAGAGTAGAGAATCGCTCTTAGTAATTCCTATATTCAAATAGCCATTATAATCACTTCTTGGCTCTGTTATCAGGGAAGCGACTATTTTGTGTTCTTTTATCTCCCCTTTTTGATAATAATCAAAGTAAACCGTCATGGACTCAGCCACTGTGTTAAATTTCAGTTGTGAGCCAAAATCCAACAATAAACTAGAAAGGTCCATAGGGTTCTCTAGCTGAACAAGGTGATTATTGGGAACGCCAGCTACTTTTTTACTAGGGAAAGGACTGTAATTATAGTAATAACAATAAAGCATGGTAGGCAGCCCTATCACGAGCAAGAATGCGAAAAAAATCTGGAAAGGATTTCGAGGCCGAATTAGTGTCTTGACAGTATCTGGTGCTTTTTGGTTTTTAGCAGTCATTGTCTTCTTCCTCCAAAATTGTGGCTTCTATAGAATCTCTTTTGGGAGACAATAGAATTTGATTGTTTCCTTATCGGTAAATGATTACCGGAAGATGCTATAAAAAAATAATTTAAATATATATCTATAATCTCAAAGATAACCAAAAAGCGCAATCAAATTTTGATATTTATTGAGGGCACTCCTTATTGGGGAATAATCATTCAGAGCACATTACTTGGCAGACAAAAATAGCAGAATAATTAGCTCTATCCTGCAAAAGAAAAATTATCTTAGCGTAGAAGGCAGGAATCGAACCTGCACCTCGTCTTTGCCAAAAATAACCAGAAATACGTTCCGATCATTTTTACCAAAACGAGTAAAGCGCCAGACTTCATCTACACTTTGTATTATGCCAAAGAGAGTTCAACGATTTCGTAAGAAGCAATGAAAAAATTGCAAAAAGTTGTGCAGAAAACATGAAGGTTGTTTAAGAAAGAGTAACCTTAGAATGCCGGCGTGAAAAAGGAGGAACTAGCTGCATCAAAACGTAAAGCGCTTCGTTTGGAAACCTCCGTTTTTTCTGAAAAAATCAGATAAAGTTTTCTTGACATTTGCTAGGTGAGAATGTATCATTCTGTTTGGGCACTCTTTACAAGAGTCAGAAAGTGATTTAGAATTTTCGCTCCCTATTCATTTATGGATAGGGAGCTTTTCTTATTTTCTAAATGCTTTTCCTGTAAAATAGATTAAAGGAGTTTTTCAGTTTATGACAAAATATATTTTTGTAACCGGCGGTGTGGTTTCTTCTATTGGTAAAGGGATCGTAGCAGCATCATTAGGACGTCTGTTGAAAAATCGCGGCTTGAAAGTAACCATTCAAAAATTCGATCCGTACATCAACGTCGATCCAGGAACGATGAGCCCATACCAACATGGTGAAGTATTCGTAACCGATGATGGAGCAGAGACCGACTTAGACTTAGGTCACTATGAACGCTTTATCGATATCAATTTGAACAAATACTCAAATGTAACAACTGGAAAAATCTATTCAGAAGTTTTGCGGAAAGAGCGTAAAGGAGAATACTTAGGCGCGACTGTTCAAGTGATCCCGCACATTACCAACGAGATCAAAGAAAAAATCATGCGGGCAGCCAAAATGACTGATTCAGATGTGATCATCACAGAAGTCGGCGGTACAGTAGGGGATATTGAATCATTGCCGTTTCTAGAAGCTTTGCGTCAAATGAAAGCAGACGTAGGTGCGGACAACGTGATGTACATCCATACGACGCTGATTCCTTATTTGAAAGCAGCAGGCGAAATGAAAACAAAGCCGACCCAACATAGTGTGAAGGAACTGCGCGGCTTAGGGATTCAACCAAATATCTTGGTCGTTCGGACAGAACAACCCGTAGGACAATCAACAAAAAATAAATTGGCACAATTCTGTGACGTGGCACCAGAAGCCGTGATCGAATCTCGTGACGTTGAGACCCTTTATTCGATCCCATTAGCACTGCAAGCGCAAGGCATGGACCAAATCGTGTGTGATCATTTGAAACTGACCGCACCAGTTGCTGACATGACTGAATGGCAAGCATTGGAAGAAAAGGTGCTGAATTTGAAGAAAAAAGTACGCATCGCATTAGTCGGAAAATACGTGGAATTGCCAGATGCTTATCTATCGGTTGTCGAAGCCTTGAAACATTCTGGTTTTGCCTTTGATGCAGACATCGAGATCGATTGGATCAAAGCCCAAGAAATCACACGGGAAAATGTGGAGTCTTACTTAGGTGAAGTAGACGGGATCCTTGTTCCTGGTGGATTTGGTGATCGTGGGATTGAAGGGAAAATCGAAGCGATCCGATATGCTCGGGAAAACGATGTGCCATTCTTAGGGATTTGTCTAGGGATGCAAATGGCTTGTGTGGAGTATGCCCGCAATGTCGTTGGCTTGGAAAATGCCAATTCCGCAGAAACGGATCCTGAAACAGCCAACAACATCATTGACTTGATGGCTGACCAAGAAAACATCGAAAACTTAGGTGGAACATTGCGTTTAGGCTTGTATCCATGTAAAGTGAAAAAAGGCACCAAAACAGCTGCAGCTTATGATGGGGAGGAAGTTGTTCAAGAACGTCACCGTCATCGTTATGAATTTAATAACAAATACCGTGAAATCTTTGAAGCAAATGGTATGGTCTTCTCAGGTGTATCGCCAGACAATCGTTTGGTTGAGATCGTTGAGATTCCAGAAAACAAATTCTTCGTGGGTTGCCAATTCCACCCAGAATTGATTTCTCGTCCAACACGCCCACAACGCTTGATCAAAGCATTTGTTGGAGCTTCATTAGACAATCGTCAAGCATAATAATCGTTAGTGGCAAACCAAAAAATGAATGTGCGAAACTCCTCATCTCAAGATGGGGAGTTTTTTGAGTTGCGCGATCCCAGTAATCCGTAAAAGGTTGACACTTGCGTGAGCGTTGGTGGAAATCATCTGTTTCTGCATACAAAAAACTTCCGTCAAAACGACCGGAAGTTTCAGGCTGATGCATTATTTTTTTCGCTAACAGTTCGAATGAAATCCGCCAGCGGAAACGCGTGTTGATTTGCTGGTGCCTAGAGAGGATTATTCTTTTAATTTATACCCTTGATCCAAGAGCATTTCCTCTGTACGTTCCATGCTGATCCCATTTTCGGTATTTCCTTCAAAACTAACCCCAGGCAATTGTTTTGCTGAATCATAATCCAACTCGTCGTAATTGATCTTCAAGGATTCAGTCGCTTCACTATCTGTATAGTCGAGGGAATAGTCCAACCCTTTGACTTGCTGATACTGTTCCGCAATCGGATCAAGTACCGTCTGTGCTTCTTCTTTGGTCGTTACCCCAATCGCTGAATAAGGCATGACATTGTTCGCAGTCTGGGTTTTTACTTTATCGCCTTCATAAGTGAAGACCAGTTCCATCGAAACCCCATTTTGATCCATTGTGAATGTTTTGGTTTCTTCTTTGGCCCCCGAGCTGCAACTTGCCAAGAAAAGAACTCCGATGACTGCCAAAAATCCAATAAACGCTTTTTTCATTTTATCCCTCCTTTTTTACATAATAATATAGCCGCTTTCACAAGGCTATTCTTATGCTCAGAGGAGGAGAAGGAAGGATTTACTGGAAAATTATGATAAAATGACGAAAAAATATGTGAAATTTTTCTCGAATTTTCACATGCTGATTTGTTATCTAATGACCGTATATAGGAGAGCAAAACCTTACAGAATCGTAGACTTTCAGAAAAGATGATGAAAATGCTGGATTTTTATATTTGTGCAATCTTTTTTTGAAAAGAGAAATTCCTCTTTTTAGTAGCAAATACCGCAAATCTTTGCTAAAATAGCATTGTCGGTTAAGCATTGCTTAACAAATAAAGTTTTTCAAAACTTAGGAGGAATTTTTTATGCCAGTAGTATCAGGAGCTGAATTCTTAAAAGCTGCTCGTCAAGGCGGATATGCAGTCGGCGGATTCAACACAAACAACTTAGAATGGACACAAGCGATTTTAAAAGCTGCTGAAGCGAAAAAAGCGCCAGTTCTAATCCAAACTTCAATGGGTGCTGCCAAATATATGGGCGGATACAAAGTTGCTAAAGACATCGTTACAAACTTGGTTGATTCAATGAACATCACTGTTCCAGTTGCAATCCACTTAGACCATGGTGATTATGATGCAGCAATGGAATGTATCGAAGTTGGTTACACTTCTGTTATGTTTGATGGCTCTCACTTACCATTTGAAGAAAACTTG
This sequence comes from Enterococcus sp. S53, assembly GCF_016516865.1. NCBI lineage: Bacteria > Bacillati > Bacillota > Bacilli > Lactobacillales > Enterococcaceae > Enterococcus > Enterococcus sp. S53. The sequence goes on along the minus strand of NZ_JACVUH010000003.1, from coordinate 248,877 downwards.
AAATTGGCTAAAGAAGTTGTCGAAAAAGCACACGCAAAAGGCGTTTCTGTTGAGTGTGAAGTTGGTTCAATCGGCGGAGAAGAAGATGGAATCATCGGTTCTGGCGAATTAGCTGACATCGAAGAATGTAAACAAATGGTTGCAACTGGTATTGATTACCTAGCTTGCGGAATTGGTAACATTCACGGTCAATACCCTGAAAACTGGAAAGGCCTTGCTTTTGACCACTTACAAGCAATCGCTGATGCAGTAGGTTCTGATGTACCATTAGTATTACACGGTGGTTCTGGTATTCCTCAAGACCAAATCGAAAAAGCAATCTCAATGGGTGTTTCTAAAGTAAACGTAAATACTGAATTCCAATTATCATTTGCTAAAGCAACTCGTGAATACATCGAAGCTGGCAAAGATAAAGAAGGTAAAGGATTCGACCCTCGTAAATTATTAGCACCAGGTGTTGCTGCAATCGTTAAAGATGCAGAAGAACACATCGACTGGTTCGGTTCAGCTGGTAAAGCTTAATCTTAATCAAAGATCAAAACTCTTAGAATCACTGATTCTAAGAGTTTTTTTGTTTTCCAAGAAAATATTTTTGATGTGGGGATCAAAAATATCCTGCATCTTTTTTCTTTGAGGGATTTGTGCTAAAATTGGAATGATACACATAAATTAAAAAAAGAGTATAGGTGGAATTCCATGAAAAAAATTGTCATCAACGGCAATCGTCCCTTAAAAGGTGAAGTCACCATTAGCGGCGCAAAAAACAGTGCAGTCGCATTGATCCCGGCAGCGATCTTAGCTGATTCACCGGTCATTTTAGAAGGAGTGCCTGACATCCAAGATGTGCACTCATTAATTGAGATTATCGAAATCATGGGTGTGAAGACCCATTTTGAAAACAATACGCTAGAGATCGATCCGACAAACATCGTTTCGATCCCGATGCCTAACGGAAAAATCAACAGTCTACGAGCTTCTTACTATTTCATGGGGGCCTTGTTGGCGAAGTTTGGTGAAGGCGTCGTTGGATTGCCTGGCGGCTGCTTCTTAGGCCCGCGACCAATCGATTTGCATATTAAAGGCTTCGAAGCACTTGGGGCAAAAGTCACCAACGAACATGGTGCCATGTACTTGCGTACCGAAGAAGAAGGCTTGGCTGGCGAACGGATCTTCCTAGATATGGTCTCCATCGGAGCAACCATCAATGTGATGCTGGCAGCAGTAAAAGCCAAAGGCAAAACGATCATTGAAAATGCCGCACGAGAACCTGAGATCATTGATGTTGCGACCCTTTTAAATAATATGGGAGCGAAAATCAGAGGTGCAGGTACCAATGAAATTCGTATCGAAGGCGTGGAAGAATTGCACGGTTGTCGTCATTCCATCATTCCAGATCGGATCGAAGCAGGAACCTACCTTTCTTTAGCCGCAGCAGCGGGGGAAGGCATTACTGTCAAAAATGTGATTTATGAGCATCTAGAAAGCTACATTGCGAAATTGGAAGAAATCGGCGTGCGAATGGATATCAGCGAAGATGAAATCTATGTGCATCCCTCAAAAGACTTGAAACCAGCGACTGTGAAAACTTATCCTTATCCAGGATTTGCCACAGACCTGCAACAGCCGATCACACCATTATTGCTAAAAGCAAACGGAACATCGGAGATTATGGACACGATTTACGCCAAACGGGTCAACCATATTCCTGAATTAGCACGGATGGGCGCACAAGCAACGACAGAAGGCAACATGATTTTTGTTAGCGGGCCGAGCCAATTGCACGGAGCAGAAGTTGTCGCTTCTGATTTGCGAGCAGGAGCTTGTCTTGTCATTGCCGGATTGATGGCGACTGGCACGACCAGCGTCTTTAATGTCGAGTATATTTTGCGCGGCTATGATCATATCATCGAAAAACTAACGGCTCTTGGAGCTGATATTCAAATGATAGAGGAGTAATTATGAGCGATTATCTTACGATGGCAGAGTTGGAAAACAAAACCTTAAAAGAGATCTACACCTTTGCCAAAGAGTTTCGAATTCCTTATTACAGCCAGATGAATAAAAAAGAATTGTCATTGGCTGTGATACGGGCGCAGGCGGAAAAACAAGGCTTCTTTTATATGGAAGGAATCTTGGATATCGTAGGCCAAGAAGGCTACGGTTTTTTACGCCCAATCAACTACGGACCGAGTGCAGAAGATATCTATATTTCTTCGTCACAGATTCGTCGGTTTAGTTTGCGTAATGGTGATAAAGTCGCCGGTAAGGCGCGCCCGCCCAAGGAATCTGAGCGCTATTATGGATTGATGCACGTTGAGTCTGTTAATGGCAAAGATCCAGAAGATGCCAAAGAGCGTCCGCATTTTCCAGCGCTGACGCCGCTTTATCCGAATCGTCATTTAAAATTAGAAACAACGTCAGGACGCCTTTCTACGCGGATGATCGACATGCTGTCGCCAGTGGGTTTTGGACAACGGGGACTGATCGTTGCTCCGCCTAAAGCTGGGAAAACCAGTATCTTGAAAGAAATTGCCAATGGGATCACTGACAACTATCCTGAGGTGGAATTGATCGTTCTTTTGATCGACGAGCGCCCAGAAGAAGTGACTGATCTGGAACGCAGTGTCAAAGGCGATGTTGTTTCTTCAACCTTTGACCTGCAGCCTAGCAATCATACCCGTGTTTCTGAATTGGTACTAGAACGGGCGATGCGTTTGGTAGAAGACAAGCGTGATGTCGTGATTTTGATGGATAGTATCACTCGTTTGGCAAGAGCCTACAACTTAGTGGTACCGCCAAGCGGACGCACACTAAGCGGCGGGATCGATCCAGCTGCTTTGTACAAACCAAAGAAATTCTTTGGTGCTGCCCGCAATATTGAAGAAGGCGGCAGTTTGACGATTCTTGCCACCGCACTGGTGGATACCGGCAGCCGCATGGATGATGTGATCTATGAAGAGTTTAAAGGAACCGGCAATATGGAGCTGCAGCTTTCTCGCAGCTTAGCAGAACGTCGGATCTTCCCTGCGATCGACATCAAGAAATCTGGTACCCGTAAAGAGGAATTGCTGATGAGCAGCGAGCAATTGGAAGAAACCTGGCGCTTACGCAACAACATGTTGGGGGATTCCTTGGAGTTCACAGAACAATTCATTCAATTCTTGCGTAAAACGAAGAACAATGAAGAGTTTTTAGCGGCTTTTCATGATGTCCATTTCGGAGACAAACGGCAAAAAAGAAATATAAAAAGATAATTGCATCTAAAAACCAAACATGGTAAGATAGTCATGTTGTAAAATCGACAAATCAACTCTGGTGAAGCAAATGAGCCAGGGCAAAGGAGAGAAGAAGAAATGAAACAAGATATCCATCCAGATTATCATCCAGTTGTATTCATGGACTCAACTACTGGTTTCAAATTCTTATCAGGTTCTACAAAGAATTCTCAAGAAACTGTTGAGTGGGAAGACGGCAACACGTATCCATTGATCCGTGTCGAAGTAACTTCTGATTCACATCCATTCTACACTGGACGTCAAAAATTCACACAAGCAGACGGACGTGTGGACCGTTTCAACAAAAAATACGGTCTCAAAGACACAAACGCTGCAGAATAAGACAAATAACTGCAAATGTTGTTTCGATAACATTTCTGAGGTTTCCCTTTACGAGGGAAACCTTTTTTGTTTTTTTATCTGCTTAATTGAGGTAGTCAAACATGAGATAGCTTCACTTAATTCTGATTAAGTTAGAATCTCAAAAGATAAAAAAGAATGTGACGATCATCTAGCGATAGTTTGTTGATTGACCCATCGGTTTTGTACAGTTATTTTAATCTGTTTTGTTGATCAACAATAGAAGCATTGATTTTACATATAACGATATAAGAGGCATGAGCGAATTTATTCAAAAAATAGGTGACTTCATTTGAAAAAGAAGAGAAGATGTAATGTGAAATAGCGAGGGGTGTAAAGACAGTACAAGTGATTACTATGACTTCTCTAAAAGAAAATGACAACTGGATAATGAGAAGCAGGTAATCGACAAAAGCAATAATGAGAGTCAATAGAGTTTACCGTGTAGCTGTGATAAGGATAGCAAAGTTAAGAACAAAATCTGAAGATCTTAATAGATCAAGAGGACTCTATACCTCACAAAAACCAGAACTCTTATAAGAAGTTCTGGTTTTTGTGTGTTCATTTTGGCCATTTTCTATGGATCAGATGCCGGCAAAAAGTATAAGCTTATGGATGTGTTCCATAGAAAAGAACATATTTTTGAAATTTAAAGTGTATTTGAATAGAAGAAAACGTAAGAAATGGCAATCAAACAAACCAACAATAAACCAGAGAGTGACAGAAAAAGCAGCATGATCCGTTTCTTCTTCAATCCTAGTACAAGTATCACTACATTCAATAGAAAGAAAACAAGTAAAATCGCTAAATATTCCATAACTGGTCCTCTTTTACGTTTTTATTTATCTTACCAGAGATTGCTTGCTTTTCCTAGCCAGTTTTTGTCTTTAAGGGGATAAATATTTACAGTGTATCAGGGACGTGATTGCTCAAATAAAAAAGCGACTGAGCAATTTTACAATTATCGAAAAGAAAAAGAGCATCAATCATTAGAGGATGCGTCTTCAATGATTGATGTCTAAAAGGGCTTCTTGCTTGTTCTATGAACCCGTAGAAATATAATTCTTCAAACCTACTCGCCAAAAGAAGAAGGCGGGAAAGGCAAAGAGCAGACAAACCAACGGCGATAAGATCCACCAAGGATTAGTTACGCGACCAATGACATACAAAAACGGATAATACTGAAACCAAGCCATCGGCACGACGTAGGTCAACAAACGCAAGACGTGTTTTCCGTAGATACTGAAGGGGTAGCGGCCAAACTCGCGGGCACCATCGGTAAAAATATTCATAAATTCAAGCCCTTGGATCGTAAAGAAGGAAATGGCGGCATACACTAAGAACAATAGGGCGAAAAAGAGGGCGCCGCAGACGATCATTAGAAAAAGAGTCAGGACACTTCCAAAATGCCAAGCAATTCCACTATTGGGAATCGCATAAGCAAACAACAGCAAGGCTTGAATAAAACGACCGAGACGCGAGAACTCCATTTTGGAAGCTAAGACTTGAAAGATCAAGGAGCGGGGACGCACGAGTGCCCGATCGAACTCGCCATTACTGATCATTTGTGGAAAAAGATCGAACCCGCGAAAGAAGCATTCCGCAATCGAAAAGGCAAACAAAACCGTCGCAAAGGAAAGCAGGACTTCCTCAAAGGTAAAGCCATCCACTTGATGAAAACGGGTAAACATAAACCAAATGCCTAAAAAAGCAGTAAAGGAACCTAGAAATTGTCCCAAAGCAGTTAACACAAAGGAAACTTTATACTGCATCTGACTTTTGATATGAATACAAAAATAGTGCCAATAAACCATATTCCTTAACCTCCTTGCACAACGACACGCTTGAGTGCCTGCTGCAGCCAAATTTTTCCGATCACGATCAAAAGTACGAGCCAAAACGCTTGTAAGAGCAATGCGGAAACAAGCGCAAAGCCAGTCAGATCCCCGTTGTAAATTCGCAGCGGGACGTTTTGCATGGAAGCAAAAGGCAATAGTTCCACGAATTGGCGAAAAGGCTGCGGAAAGAAAGGCAGAGGAATGACCCCGCCAGCTAAAAATTCACCGATGGAGCTGATGACGATCCGCACACCGATGGAGGATAATGTATAAAAAGTCGAGATGTAGACCAACTGTGACATAGCAATCACTACACCTAAACTCAGCACCATCGACAAAAGAAACAAGAACAGGGCAGCAACGTTTGTTGGCAGAATCAAGCGATAAGGGGCTGGCAGTAAAAAGGCAATCACAAAAATTGGTCCGCAACGCAAGAGGGCTTTTGCTAAGCGATTGGCAGCCGACTGGCAAAACCAGCGATTGTATAGATCCATCGGCCGCACAAGTTCGTAGGCGATCGACCCTGTGGTGATGGTATCGAAAATTTCTGCCTCAAAGAACCACAACATAAATAAGGATAAGAAGGCTTGCTGGAGCCAAACATAGGAGACGGTTTGTTGAAAGGTCATGGGAAAGGCACTAGGATCTGCTTGGTAAAAGGCGTGGAATGCCAGAATTTCCATCAAGCCCCAAGCTAGTTGTGTAGCCATCCCGGCAATCGCCGCCGAGCGGTATTGCAAGGTATTGATAAAGCGAATGCGGAAAAATGCCTGATATTTCCTCATATTTGATACTCCTGATACAGCTTGGCGACCATTTCTTCGGCGGTGATACTGGCAACGGCCAAATCGGTGATCTCGACTTGATTGCTGAGCAGACTGAGGAGCTGAGCGACTGACACTTCTTTGGGATTAAGCTTCAGAACCAGGCGACCAACGTCTTTTTGAAGCAGCTGGACATTTTCTGGCAGATGGGGCTCCTTCCCTTGATAGTCGATCTCCAGCGTTTTGACATCAGAAAAACGATGCTTTAGTTCATCGAGGCGACCATCCAGCAAAATTTGCCCTTTGCCGATCAACAGAATTCGTTGTGTCAGCGCCTCGATATCTTGCATATCGTGGGTCGTCAGGATGACTGTGGTGCCTTTTTCTTGGTTTCTTTTTTTGATGAACTGACGCACAGCAATTTTTGATACAGCATCTAAACCGATGGTGGGTTCATCAAGAAATAAGATTTTTGGGTCATGGAGTAAGGAGACGGCGATCTCACAACGCATACGCTGACCGAGACTCAAGGACCGAGCAGGGGTTTTTAAGATCTCACCTAAATCTAGTAAGGTGACTAATTCTTCTAGGTTGCGCTGATAACTAGCAGCGTCAACTTTGTAGATATCACGGATCAAATCAAAGCTGTCATTGACGGGGACATCCCACCAAAGTTGACTGCGCTGACCGAAGACGACGCCGATGTCTTTGACATGTTGGATACGTTCTTGCCAAGGGGTACGACCATTGATGTGACAAACGCCTTGATCAGGGGTCAAAATCCCACACATGATTTTGATGGTGGTACTTTTTCCAGCACCATTAGGCCCGATGTAGCCAACCATTTCGCCCTCATTGATGGTAAAGCTGATGTCTTGCAATGCATGGACGGTGGTGGTTTCACGAGAAAGAAAGGCTTTGGCTGCTTGGCGAAAGCCGCTTTTTCGCTTGGATACTTGGAAGGTCTTGCTGAGGTGTTCTACTTGGATCATTTGGATTCACTCACTTTCTTTTGACAAACGCGACAAAAAGAGCATTCGAAATCGAATACTCGCAACGAGTTGGTCCAAACGAACATGGTTGGGGCAGCGGTTCGTCAGCCAAACAAAAGTAGGAACAGTGTAGCATAAGAGAGCGTTTTTTTCAAATATTACTTATATTTTTTGCGAGCAGCAAAAGAAAAAACGTGGTTTATTGGATAAAATACGCAAAATAACTGTTTTTATTTTTTATTTGTTGTAAAAACTGAAGAAACTCAGTATCATTAGAAACAAGCCGATAGCGGCTTGCTTCTGGATATATGGGGAACCAAGTGATGAGCTGTGTCATGATTTGTCGTAACCCAATCCTGCAAAATGCAATGAGAAAAAAGGAGGAGAGCATGAAAGCAGTAAAGAACTTATTTATTTTGATTGGCTTATTCTTACTTAGTCAAGTAGGGATGACCGTATTCAGTGTGGTAAAAATCTATTATTTGGAAGCCGGAGAGCCGAGGATTCCTGCGATGATGAGCTACGGATTGATTGCCTTACTTTTGGCAAACATTGGCCTGATGATGTATTTGGCTCGGAAGCTAGGACTTGCCACCTTTGACTTTGGCTGGTCAACGAAGCGCAACTGGTTATGGATCATCGGTGGCTTTGTTTTAGGACGAGTTATTGCTGTTGGTGGTACCATGTATCTGCAGCATATTTCCGATCAAGAAGCGACCGCCAATGATGCAGTGTTAGGGGAACTGTTTACAGGCGAAAATCCGCTTTTGATCTTTCTATTGATTGCCGTGGCGGCGCCAATCATGGAAGAGATCGTTTTCCGTGGCGGATTCATCGGCCTTTTATTCAAGAAATACCCGATAGTCGGGATCATCTCAAGTGTGGCGGCTTTTAGTATCATCCATTCCGTCACTAATCTGGTCGAGTTTCTGATTTACGGTGCTATGGGATTGATCATGGCGCTGATTTATGTAAAAACTAAGCGCTTAGAAACAGCCATCGCCATGCATTTTCTCAACAACGCCTTGGCGGCGATCGCAATGATCTTGCTAGGATAAGAAAGTCAGCAAAAAACCACCAAATCAAAGCGATTCGGTGGTTTTTGTTTACTCTGGCAGCTGTCCTTGTTCAAAGGGCAATTGCGCCAGTTCTTCTGCAGTAAAGAGGAGGTCGCCTTCATCTTCGATAGAAAATGCGGCACCTGCTGCAGATTTTTGATAGACGCGCGCTTTATTCATATTACGAAGATAAAGATCCTTGCCTGCATTTAATTCTGGTGCAGCTAAATTGTCTTCGCGATTGCTGCGAATGACGATTTTGCTTGTTTGCGCGCCAAAATGAAAACCGCGATGACCCAAAGCCGTTAATTGGCTGGCATTTTCGCTGCTGTATTCTTTATAACCCGACAGACGATCCGTTTTTACCAGCGGCCGATCGATCGTATAAGTGATCAAGTATTCCGTATCTTCAGGCAGTTGAATCACTTGTCCGGTTGCCTGATTCGTTATCTCAGTGGCAGGCAAGCGATACTTTTTTATAGAAGTGATCTTTAGGTCTTCTTTTGTAAAAAAGACTGGATCGATCCAAAATGCTGCCAACAAAATCGTACTTAAGCTAATACTGAGAATAGTCAAAAGGGCGATCAATACGAGGCCAATTCGTTTGCGGTGGGTGGTCAGATTAAGTTCTTGCACCATCTGCTGATCTTCTTTTAATAAATAGTCCAAGGTCAATTCAAAATAGCTGCTCAGCTTGACTACTTGGTCTAGATCAGGATAGCTCTTGCCGTTTTCCCATTTTGAAATCAGTTGCCGAGTGACAAAAAATTCCTGCGCCAATTGTTCTTGTGTGAGATTTCGTTTGGTGCGTTCTTCTTTGATAATTTTCCCAATATCCATGTGTCTGTTTTGCCTCCATCATTCTTCTTATATTATAGCAAACTCTTTTCTATGCGAACGAGGATCTATGAAATTAGCGATGCAACAAAGGGTAACATCTTTATTTATCAATGTTTCTACTTGTTGCGCTGCCTTTCTATCTTGGAAGCTTTCCGTGCTGGTCACAAAAAGAAAGGACCAGTAGAGTGAAGTATGTTTGATCAAATTTGACGGAGAAAGGAGAAACGATTGAATGAAGACAAAACAACCTATGGTTCCAATTGGCTACATCCAATTCATCGCTTCCTTATTGGTGATTCTCGTTCATTGTGGCCGACTGGCAGAAAACAACGGGCTTCATTTTTTGTTAAAGAGTCTCTTATGTCGTTTGGCGGTTCCTTTTTTTCTGCTGCTGAATGGCTATTTTTTTCAAAAGAGTACCTGTTCATGGCAGCAATGGTGCAAACGACAACTCAAGCTTTACTTGCGTTGGTCGATCGTGTATCTTCCCTTAGGCTGGTTTTATTTAGGGCAGCAAAATCTTGCTGATTCATTACGGGTCATCGGTTTGGCTACTGGCTTTTTTACAGTAGGGGTCTGGTACCATCTTTGGTATTTTCCAGCGTTGCTCTTTGGCATGTGGTTAGTACGAAAAACTCGCTTTCTTGGCTATCGGCGGCAGTTTTTACTGGCGATCAGTTTGTATGTGATTGGCTGTCTTGAAACGTACAGCAGTTATTTAAGTGGACCTTTATTGGTATTTTATCAAAATTATCGGACCCTATTTTTTACAACGAGAAACGGTCTTTTTTATGGGTTTCTTTTTTTGCTGTGCGGGTTTTGTTTAGGTGAACACCAGAAACGTCCTTTTTTCACGAAGCATCTTGGCAGAAAATTCGCGGTCTCTCTTTGTTTATTAGGCATTGAAGGTCGACAGGTGTATCTCAATCAGGGGGACGATAAGAATTTCATGCTGTTCTTTGTGCCGACGACTCTTTTTTTCCTTGCTTGGCTGATCAAGCAGCAACCACAAAAGCGGACTTGGCAAGCAAAACAAGCAGCTGAGGCTAGTCGATTGATCTTTCTGAGTCACCCGCTGTTTCTGGAATCCGGGAAAGTCTTTTTTTCACTAGGAGGGTTTCCGTTGTTCTTTTATACGATAGTTTTAACGGGAGTCTTTCTCGGCTTGAGGAAAGTGGGCAGAAGTTTAAAATCCTATGCGGTTGGGTTTGCTAAAAAAACAGTTGATGAAAAGAAAAACGCCTAAAGTATTGCTGCACCAAGGATAAAACCAAGTTACACCTTTTTTTAATAGCAGCAGAGTTCTAAGTTTTTCTTCATTTCAGACCCTAGACGTAGGCTTTGCAAGAAAACCTATAGTACAATAACAGCAGTAGGAGGGGAAAATCCCTGAAAAAAGAGAGCAACACTTGGAGGATATAGTGATGAAAAAACAGACTCGAAAACCAGCGATGATTTTAGCGACTCTCTTGGTATCTAGCCAAGTTTTATTAGCAGCACCACAAGTTTTTGCTGACGAAACCAATTCAACGACGAGCAGTTCCACTGCAACAAGCAGTTCTACCGCAACGACAGCCACTACCGACAGTCAAACAAGTACCTCTGACAGCAGTTCAGATCGTTTGCAAGTCAATGCTGTGGCGATCGGAAATGCCTTGACGAAAGCACAAGAAGACTACACACTTGAGCGCTTAGGCATCCAAGGCGAAACACCGATCTATACGACAAACGGTAATGACTTGATGAAATACATTCCCGATGGCGGCTTTACCGCAGATTGGGCGGTCTATAGCTCGGTCAGAATGCAGACGCTAGAAAGCGGGGCAGGAATCACTGTCGATATCGCGACACCAGATAACATTACCCGCATCACTGCAGCCCAGTACCAAAATGCAGCGCTGACGGCAGGGATCACTGATGCGAAGTTAACGGTTGCTTCTGCCGTACCGATCGACGGTTCCGGAGCTTTAGCTGGGGTATACAAAATCGTTGAAGAATCAGGCGGCGTCATCAATCAGAATCGAGTAGCTGTAGCTCAAGATGAGATGGATGTGCTTTCGACGATCACCGAAGAGAACAAAGACAAAGAAGGCTATTCCGATGAAGCATTGAATGCAGCGCAAGAACAAGCGAAAACCGATTTGGCTGCTCAAACCGCAGACGGTACGGAATTAACCCAAGCAGACATTCAAGAGACAGTAGAAAAAGCCTTGAAGGATAATGGACTTGAAGGAATCGTTACGGAAAATCAAATTTCTGAATTGACCTCTTTAATGAGCGACATGCGAGACAACAATATCTTCGATGACTTCATCAAAGAATTGGATCTGTCAGAAGCCCGCAAGCAAATCGAAGAAACCTCTAAGGGCCTTTGGGAAAATATCAAGAGCTTCTTTAGCGGCATCTGGTCTTCGATCACCGGTGTCTTCGGCAATGACTCAAATGAGTCCAACAATAGCAGCGAATCAACGGTTGATTCTGGGCAATAAGCATTTTACAAAATAACACATTTCGCTCGTATTAAGAAAAAAGAGAAGCGCGCAGGGGAAGGAGCACCAGACGATAGCGCATGTCTGAGTTCTAACGATGTCCCCTGCTTTCTTTGCTAAAACAGGAGCAGTCTTTATTAAAAAAGAAGGAGGGCAATCAGATGAATTTTTTAGGCAACGTGATTTGGTTTGTCTTTGGCGGCTTGATTGGTGCGATCTCATGGTTTTTGGCTGGGTGTTTATGGTGTATCACCATCATCGGCATTCCCATTGGTCTGCAATGTTTTAAGTTTGCGACTTTGTCACTCGCACCATTTGGGAAAGACATCGTTTACCGTGGCGGTGGCGTGTCCGTGATTCTAAATATTTTATGGTTGATTTTTTCTGGTATACCACTGGCTTTAGGACATTTAGCTAGCGCAGTCATTCTAGCCATCACGATCATCGGCATTCCATTTGCGGCGCAATCATTGAAAATGGCGCGCTTAGCGTTGATGCCCTTTGGAGCAGAGATTGTGTCTAGTCGTTATTGATTTACCAAAAAAAAAGAGTCTTAAAAAACCACATTACAGAGCGGATAGCTTTGTGATGTGGTTTTTTTGCGACCATCAGCAAGAGTAAGGGACAAGATTTTTGGCAGGCTCACCGCAGTTGAATTTCAGAACTGAAAAAGTTGATAAGAAACCAAAGAAGAGTACAGAAAAAAGCACAAGTTTTTTTGCATATCAACTGTGATTCACAAAAGATTTAGCGAAACACAGAAAAATGTTAAGTTTTTTTCTTCCCTTCTCAGGGTTCTTTGATTTTTGAAATGGAGCGCCGAATTTTGGCAATCGATTGTTGCGCTTTGTCTCGATTAATAAACATTAAGATGACATAGAGGGAATCCATGATGCTCAGTTGAGCGATTCTAGATGCCAATGCCTCTGAGCGAAACTCAGTTTCTTCGGAAATAGAGATGAAAACCACGTCGCCGAGTTTGGCTAAAGGGGAAGCAGCATGGCTAGTAATGACGATAATTTTGGCACCATTGTTTTTGGCAACTTGAGCTAGTTCAATGGTTTCTCTTGATTTTCCAGTATGAGAGATAAAAATGCCGCAATCATCTGGCGTCAACAATGAAGCCTCCATCAGTTGGATGTGATAATCACTGCTGTGAAAAACAGTGATCGGCGAGCGCAAAAATTTGTGATAGGCATCGGTTGCCACGATCTCTGAACCACCAACGCCGAAGAAAAAAAGTCGTTTAGATTGATTGATCATTGCAGCAGCAAGCTTTAAATCTTCTTCTTTCAAAAGATTTTTAGTATCAGTCAATGTGGTCATATTGGAATCAAATACTTTTTGAGCCATAGTCAATTCATTATCAGACTTCTGGATATTTTCATGGATCGAAATGGCAGAAAAATCATTTTCCTGCATTAGCATTGCCATTTTGAAGTCTTTAAATCCGTTGTAACCGAGTTTTTTTGTGAATTGAAAAAAGGTCGAATCAGCGATGCCTAATTCATTGGATAAATCACTGATTGAACTGTGGCTGACTTTACTAGGATTTTCCAAAATGTAGTCGGCAATCGCTTGTTCTTTGAGACTTAAGTCTTTATAAAGCGTTTTTATTTGCAGGCGAATCGAAACAGTCAAAGACGGTTACCTCCTTTATATGAACATTATTATCTTTGTATTGTTACGTTACCTCTTTTAAAGAAAAAAAGCAAATAAAAATTATTTTTATTTTTTATGTTTACAAAAAAATATTTTTTTGTATAATGAAAGTATGAAATGGAGGCGCTGTCATGGAGGTAGGAATTATCGGACTTGGAAAAATGGGATTGAACTTGGCCCTCAATTTAAAAGATCAAGGTTATCAAGTAAAAGGGCTGGATCTTTCGATACATGCGCAGAAAACAGCGCAAGAAGCTGGAATTACACTCTATCAAACGCTAGCTGATTTGACGAATTCTTTTAGCGGCCGACGGATTTTATGGTTGATGCTTCCTGCGGGAACTGTGACTGAGGGGGTTCTTGAAAAACTATGGCCCCTTGTATCAGCGAAAGATATCGTGATTGAAGGCGGAAATTCTAATTACAAAGATTCGATTCGCCGAGCAGCCTGGTTTAAAGAAAAAGAGGTGCATTACTTTGATTGTGGGACATCTGGTGGGGTTTCCGGAGCTAGAAAAGATGCATGTTTGATGATTGGCGGGAATGAAATCGCTTTTTCAGAGGTGGAATCTTTGTTTGCAGATGTGGCTGTTTTAGGAGGCTACCTTTATGCAGGGGAATCAGGAAGCGGCCATTTTCTAAAGATGATCCATAACGGTATCGAATACGGGATGATGCAAGCGATCGGTGAAGGCTTTCAATTGATTGAACAAAGTGCCTATGACTTTGATTTGGCTTCCGTCGCAGAGGTATGGAATCATGGATCTGTTATTCGCAGCTGGCTGATGGAAATCGCAGCGGCCCAATTTAATGAGAGCCCTAAGTTGGAGGAATATCGCGGGGTTGTTGCAGCTTCTGGTGAAGCTAGGTGGACAGTGGAAACGGCTTTGGAGATGAATGTTGCTGTACCGACGATCGCTATGAGTTTGTTTATGAGAAATTTGTCCCAAGAAGAAGACAGTTTCTCAGCAAAAGTCGTCTCTGCGCTAAGGAATGGTTTTGGTGGTCACGAGATTGTTGCAAAAGAGTAAGGAGGAAGAATATGGAACAGTTTAAGATCGCTATAGTGAATTCCAGCAGCTTTGGAAAAATCTTTCCGCAACATATCGAGCGGTTGAAAGCAATCGGAACTGTCAGTCATTTCACGTTCGATAGCGAAATCAATGGGAAAGAATTAGCAGAAAAGCTTAAGGGATACAACATCATTATAGCAAGTGTTACCCCGTTTTTTACCAAAGAATTTTTTGAGTACAAAGATGAATTGCTACTGATCACACGCCACGGGATCGGCTATAACAATATTGATTTAGAAGCAGCGAAGGACCACCAAACGATTGTTTCGATCATTCCAGCTTTGGTCGAGCGAGATGCAGTAGCAGAAAATAATGTGACCAATCTATTGGCGCTTCTGCGCTGTACAGTTGAATCGAATACAAAGGTCCGCGAAGATCAATGGGAAAAACGAGCGGACTTTGTCGGACGGGCATTATTTAACAAGACGGTAGGAGTGATCGGTGTCGGCAATACTGGAAGTTGTGTAGTAGAAATATTGAGAAATGGTTTCCGCTGCGAGGTTTTGGCATACGATCCATATAAGTCCGCTTTGCATATTCAAAGCTATGGCGGAAAAAAAGTCGAGCTAGACGAGCTGCTAGCAAAATCAGATATTATTTGTCTATGTGCTAACTTGACGGAGGAAAATTATCATATGATTTCCTTTGAAGAAATTTCAAAAATGAAAGATCAAGTGTATCTCTCCAATAGTGCCCGTGGCGCACTTTTGAATGAAGAGGCAATTGTAAGCGGATTAAAAAGTGGGAAAATCGCTGGTCTTGCCACCGATGTCTTAGAGGAAGAGCCTGGTCATAAAGATCATCCGTATTTAGCTTTTGAAAATGTAGTGATGACACCGCATACATCAGCTTATACTATGGAATGCTTAGAAGAGATGGGAAACAAATGTGTCACGGATATTGAACGAATCGTTAAGGGACTGCTGCCAGACCGTGCTGTTCAAGCGGAAAGTCGGTTTTTAGCTGTATAAAGGAGAGTGAAACTCGTGCTAACGGATTTAAAAGTAAAGGTTGGACCGCAAGTTTATCGTTACCATGAAGGCGCGATCGACTATGTGCCGGAAGTATTAAAAGAGTATAAAGTAAAACGCCTGCTGCTCGTACATGGAACGGTTTCTTGGGAAAAAGCGAAACCAAAATTACCCTTTTTAGAAGATGCGCATTTGGAAATTTTTTATCATCGCTACACAGGAGAATGTAGTTATTATGGCGCTGGACTGATTGCTGATCTTGTTGAAGAACTGGCGATCGATTTTATTCTGGGGGTTGGCGGCGGAAAGTTAGCCGACTTAGTGGGGTATGCAGCACATGTAGTCAATCGACCCTTTGGACTGATCCCAACATTGGCCAGCAATTGTGCACCATGGACACCCTTGTCTGTCATGTATAAAGAGTCAGGAGAATCTGAAGGAAAGTCGGAACACTATTTAAGACAGGCTGCTTTTTTGATTACCGATCCGACGTTAGTGATCGATGCACCAGTCTCCTACTTTATCGCCGGTTTAGCAGATACGTTGGCAAAATGGATTGAATCGGAAGCAATCTTAGCCCAACCACATTTGGAAAATGAGCCCTTCTTGCAAATGGCAGGCTATACAGCAAAATTATGCGAAACAGCTATTTTGACACAATCGAAACAAGCGATTGAAGATATGAAGCAGCAGGAAGTGACAGACGCCTTTTGTCATTTGTCGGAGATCGTTATTGCAGTTGCTGGAATGGTAGGCGGGCTAGGCGATAAATATGCCCGCAATGCAGCGGCGCATGCGATGCATGATGCCATTAGTAAATATCTGCCTGAAAGTCATCGTTTTCTTCACGGGGAAAAGGTTGCCTATGGGATGTTTTATCAATTAGCCCTTGAAGAAAAATGGACGGTCATCGATCAGTTGATCCCTTTTTATCAAGAATTGCACTTACCAATGAGTTTACATCAAATGGGTATTTTTCCTGAAGATGCACAGGTCATCGATCAGTTGGTGCAGTTCATAGATTCGAAAGAAAAAGTACACTTGATTCCAGTCTTAATCACCAAAGAACGCTTGAAAGAAGCTGTTCTTGATTTAGAAAACTATTTGAAAGAAGTTTAGGAGGAGGAAAAATGGATACATTAAGTGTTACACAAAGTTTACTGATTGCGCTGTGGGTTGCAGCAGTCATGTCTCGTTGGCTCGGCGGAGGCGCCACACTGACTTTACGTTTTTCACCATTGATGACGGGATTAGTTGTCGGACTGGTGATGGGAAATGTGGCTCAAGCCATGATCGTCACTGCCGCTTTACAAATGATTTACATGGGGGTATTTTCTCCTGGCGGATCCATGCCGGCGGAACCTTCGATTGCTGCGGCGATTGCCGTACCGGTAGCTTTGCTAGGAAATCTGCAACCAGAAGCAGCGATTGCTGTTGCCGTTCCTGTTGGGTTGCTAGGGAGTTATTTGTATCAGTTCCGTTTCTTTATCAATACCTTCTTAGGAAAGTATACGGATAAAGCAGTAGAAGATCTGAATGCCAAAGCAATGACTCGTTCAATTATTTTATACCCAACGTTGGCTTCATTTATTTTATTTGTTCCGCTGGTATTTATTGCACTTTATTTAGGCGCTCCACTGATTGCTGATGTCATCAATGCCCTTGAGGGGACAGTCGTTATCCATATTTTAGAAGTAGTCGGTGGCGGATTGGCAGCGATCGGGATTGCAACTACCGTCTATGTGATCGGTCGAAAAGATTATATGGTCTTTTTCTTCTTGGCCTATTTCATGAGTGTAGTTTTCAGTTCGCTGGAAATTACCATGGTCACCTATGCGATTTTTGGTATTTTGATCGCGTTGATTTTTGTTCAGTCACAAAAAGGAAAATTGGCCCCAGCCCCAGAAACGAATACAGCATCACCATCCTTTGATGATGACGATGACTATGATGACGGGTTCTAATCGATAAGGAGGAGCAGTAATGACCGAAATAATTCAAAAAGCGCAAGGCGCACCGGAAGAAATCACGAAGAAAGATGTCACAAAAGCATACCTAAGATGGCATTTCGCCAATGAGATCCCGCATTCATTTGAACGGTATTTATCACCCTCGCTTTTATACGCCATGATGCCGATTTTGCGCAAACTTTACAAAGACGATGAGGCACTGAAAGCTGCCTACAAACGCCAACTGCTGTTTTTCAATACCCAGCTGAGTTGGGGTGGCGGAGTCATCACTGGGCTGATGTCATCAATGGAACAACAGCGGGCCGAGGAAGAGCATGAGAAAAAAGAGATCTTGATGCAAGATGATCTAATGTACAACACGAAAGCTGGTTTGATGGGGGCTTTAGCAGGAATTGGGGATGCCATCGACTCAGGAACCGTTCAATATATCTTTATTGCGATTGCCGTCCCTTGGGCACAGCAAGGAAGTCCGCTAGGTGCGTTGTTCCCATTCATTTGCTTTGCACTGTATCAAGTTTCTCTAGGAATGTTTTTCGCCCGTCAAGCATTTTCGATGGGGCGCAATGCAACTGGTTTGATGCAGAGTACAGGCGTCCAAACCGCAATTGAAACACTGTCGGTTCTCGGTTTATTTATGATGGGGGTTCTGGCTGGAAACTATGTCAAAGTCAGTTCTTCGCTACAGTTTGATATTTCTGGACGAGAATTTATTATCCAAGATATCCTTGATCAGATTGTACCAGGGATTTTGCCGTTAGCAGTTGTAATGGGCGTCTACTGGTTCTATACAAAGAAAGGATTAAAAGTCACGCAAGCATTACTATGGCTGACCTTGATTCTGATTATTTTAGCCGGTGTCGGTATTTTATAAGAAAAGGAGTGTCAAAAATGGGTGTAGTAAATTTAGCACGAGTCGACGAACGATTGATCCATGGGCAGGTCATGATGACCTTATCGCAAAAAAGCGGAGTCAACTCGATCTTTGTAGTGGATGAGGTAGTAGCTAAGGATAAGTTCATGCGGGAATTATACAAAAATGCCGGTAGCCGCACAGGACAAAAAACGATCGTCGTGACACCAGAAAAAGCCAAATTTTACTGGGATGAATACAACTTCAAAGATTACAACTGTATTTTGATCGCCAAAACTGTCAGTGTGATGTACGACTTAGTCAAACACGGCGTGCCGATGAAAGAATTAAACATAGGCGGTATCGCCCAAAAAGATCCTGAAAAGGACCTTCTCGTTACAAAATCTGTTTATTTAAATCAAGCGGATGCGCAAAAACTCAAAGAAATGAACGAAGCGTACGGTGTGGAATCAATCTATTTTCAAGCAACACCTTCTGCACCGAAATCAACCCTTAAAGATGTGTTGAAGCAGTTCAATTTGTAATCATTGAGCGAGTTCGTCATCTGTTGAAGAGGAAGGCGGAGGATCTTATAAAAAAAGAGTTCCTCCTTCCTTGTCGGTAATTTGTGAATAGGAGAATTCGCCATGAATCAAACAGAAGCATTTCGTGATTGGCTGTTTCGTTATCGGTATGTCTATCGGTCGCGATCCACGGATAAAAGCAAACAAAGATTTTTGAAGGCACTCATCGCGGATATCATTCCATTTCGCAAAGACCTTCAGGTGATCGAGTATGATCACACGAAAAAAAACGCCTCACGCAATTTGTATGTTGGCGATCTGACCAAAGCAAAACGGATCATCTGCACATATTATGATACACCGCCACAGCATTTCGGTGATTACCATTTTTTTGATCGGCAGGAGCAAGGGCGCAAAACAAATCAATTTATTCTGACTGCTTCAGCAGTGATGATTCTTTTAGGGTTGTTGGGTACCTGGCTTTATATCCACTTTGCCTCAGGGAGATTTCCCTTGCTCTCATGGCAAACAGCGCTTTTTGCTTTAGGAGTCGGTATTTATTTTCTGCTATTAAATCGCGTAAGCCGCGGGGCAGGATTTGAGCAAAATTTGACCCGCAATACCTCCTCTATCTTAGCGCTGCTGTCACTGATCAGTCAAAACAGTCAAACAGCGACTGCCTTCGCATTTCTTGATGAAGGAAGTTACGGAGAACGCGGGTTGGAAGTGTTACGTGATTCAGCAAGGCCGAATGCGAAGATTTATTATTTAGATTCTATTGGTGCCGATGCGCCGATTCGAGCTATCGGCAAGCAATTCAATGAAGGGTAACTGCAGCAGCTGGCGATCGAACACAGCAGTGAAGCAATGGGCAGCATCAACTATCTGTTTTGTGCAGAAAAGCAACAGGATCAGACGTATGTGTTGCCTAGAAAACAATTAAAGCAAAAAGAGCTGAATCTGAGGAATATGCAAAAAGTCCTTGCATTATTTGGTTAGGAAGCGAAAAAGGAGGAACAACATTTGTTAGGAATCGTATTGGCAACTCACGGACAGCTGAGTACTGGTTTTAAAGATGCCGCAGAGGTGATCATGGGCAGTGTCGAAAATATTGCGGTCGTTAATTTGAACCACGGAGAGGATATTCAACTTCTGGGAAACAAAATCCATGAAGCAATCCATGAAACAGATCAAGGGGACGGTGTATTGGTGTTTGCTGATCTATTGAGTGCGAGTCCCTACAATCAGTCGGTTGTAACGATCAATCAATTAGAAGAACCTCTTCAGGAAAAGACGTATGTGATCGGCGGAGTGAATCTGCCGATGGTATTAGAAGCAATCAATCACCAATTTTTGGCGACACCGATTGAACAGGCGGTGGCAGCAGTGATCCAGCAAGGAGAAAACAGTGTGGCGCTTTGGCACAATTCTTCGGCAGGTGATAGTAGCAAAGAAACTGATGAGGACGATGATTTTTAAAAACGAAAGGATGACAGCAAATGCAATGGGGGTTTCGATGGTACGGGGAAGGGGATACGATCCCGTTAACGAATATTCGACAAATTCCAGGAATGCACGGCATTGTAGGAACACTTCTGAATAAAATGCCCGGAGATGTCTGGGAGATTTCCGAAATCAATGCACTAAAAGCATCAATTGAAAAAGAGCATCTTTCGCTATTAGGGATTGAGAGTGTGGCAATCCACGATGCGATCAAAGCCGGAACAGAGGAACGGGATCACTACATCGATCAATATATTCAAACGATTCGGAATTTAGCAGCTTGTGATGTACATATGATCTGCTATAGCTTCAAACCGATCTTCGGCTGGGCAAAAACAAACCTATTTTATCAAAACGAGGATGGCAGTTTCTCCTTGCTCTATGATCAAGCCGTTGTAGACGATATGGAACCTAGTGAGATGTATACGCTGATTCATAGCCAATCAAAAGGCTTTAAATTGCCAGGTTGGGAAGAAGAACGACTGAAAAAGTTCCAGCGTTTGATGGCAACTTATGAAGGGGTCACTCAAGAGATCCTCTTTGATAACTTAAGCTATTTCTTAAAGCGAATCATTCCTGTATGTGAAGAAGTAGATGTGAAAATGGCGATCCATCCGGACGACCCACCTTGGGAAATTTTTGGCTTGCCACGGATCACCAAAAATTTAGAGGACTTGAAAAAAATCATGGCCATCGTGGATTCACCTTATAATGGGGTGACGTTGTGCACCGGTTCGTTAGGTGCCGATCCAGAAAACGACATGGTGGAGATCGTTCATGCCTTAAAAGGCCGCATCAACTTTGTTCATTTCCGCAATGTGTTGTTTATGGGGGAACGCAAATTTAAAGAATCTGCCCATCTTTCCACTGAAGGATCGTTAGACATGTATGCCATCATGAAAGCCTTGGTTGAGGTCGGTTTTGATGGCGTCATCCGTCCTGATCACGGACGGACGATCTGGGGGGAAGTGGCGATGCCAGGCTATGGTCTGTATGATCGCGCGATTGGGATCAGTTATCTTCAAGGGCTTCATGAAGCCGTCTTGAAAGAACAAATGCAATCGAAGGAAACGAAGGGAGGAAAGAGTGTATGACACTCTATGAACAATTGGCAAAAACAAGGGTATTGCCTCTTTACACGGCAACAGACCTTACCTATTTGCCAGTAGTAGAATCACTGTTGATCGAACATGAACTACCCTTTATTGAAGTGACCTTCCGCAGTGACCTTGCTTTAGCAGCGATTGAAGAACTCTCTCAATCGGGCAAATTGATCGTAGGCGCAGGCACGGTACGCACCTTAGAACAAGCGAAAGCAGCAGTTGAGAAAGGGGCGCGCTTTATTGTTTCCCCTGCTCTTGTACCTGATGTGGTGGAATTTTGTCTTGCCGAAAACATTCCAGTGTTTCCAGGGACAGCTACCCCCAATGACATTCAACGAGCAGCGGCATATGGCTTATCAGTTGTGAAATTTTTCCCCGCGGATATCTACGGGGGCTTACCGGCAATCAAAGCCCTCAGTGGTCCGTTTTATGATATTCGATTTGTTCCAACTGGCGGAATCACTCTCGAAAATGTTCAAGACTATTTATCTGATCCGCAGGTGCTAGCAGTTGGCGGCTCCTTCATTCTTTCAGAATCACTAGTAAAAGAAGGTCGGGAAAAGGCTGACAGCCATTTGGCGCATGTAAAATCATTGCTAAGTTGAGCAGTCAGCTGTAAATAAACAAGGTGAAGCAATGGGTGCCAAAGGATTTTGGTACCATTGCTTTTTTATTCGCAGAAAAGTAAAGGAGGCTATAGGATGAAAAAGATAAAACTGGTGATTTTTGATATGGACGGTTTGATGTTTGAAACAGGTCGTCTAGCTTATCGCGCTTATTTAAGAGCCGCGGAGGAATATGATTTTGAAGTTTGCCAAGAAGTTTATTATTACCTGACTGGCAGAACGGAAGCCGATATTCGTATAGGGATGCAGGAACTTTATGGCAGTACGGTACCAACGGATCGGTGGCGAGCAGCGATGAATCGTCAGAAAGAAGTGATTTTAGCTGAAGAGAAACGGGTGTTCAAAAAGCCCGGCCTTCTTGAACTGTTGGAAGCATTAAAAAAACAAGATTGCTTGATAGCCGTGGCATCCTCTTCATCGAAAGAAAAAATCAAGGTGTACTTTGAAATGGAACAGATGCCAGATTGGTTTGATACGGTGGTTTCTGGGGATCAAGTGCGAAACGGCAAACCTGATCCAGAAATCTTTCTAACAGCTTGCCAACAATTAGGCGTAAAGCCTGAAGCAGCCTTGGTATTAGAAGATTCTCTCGCCGGCATAAAAGCCGCAAAACAAGCCGAGATCCCAGCTTTTCTGATTGCGGATGATTTGAGTGCTTTGCCAGTCAAAAAAAATGGGAAGTATCCTTTGCTTAAACAGCCAAAACTTGAGCAAGAAGTAGCTGCACAGGTGAAAACTTTTTCTGATCTGACGGAAGTCAGAGACTGGCTAGTCGTAAATCATTTTTCTTGGGCTTGATCGATATTTAAAGAAGCTTCGATCAAGCAAACGGGCATTAAGCAAGAACATACAGTGCTGTAAATCAGGGATAGTGTTGCGGAATCGATAAAACAACAAAGGTTGGTTTTGGCAATTGGTTTTTTCCTGCTCATTTCTCTATGAAGAAGGGGAGCGTTAGAACGTTTTTCACTACTTTCTGGGAACGTGGCAAAAGGTTGACTAGAATAACGAGTAAGATTGTAGCAGCTCACTTTATAGGTAAGTGAAGCTGCTTTTTTACGCTATTCCTTCAGCAACGAAAAATGAGCATTGTGTGTTAAGCGGTATTCTTTCGGAGTCAGTGAGGTCAATGCTTTGAAATTTCGATTGAAGGTTCGCACGTTTTGAAAGCCAGCTTGTTCTGCTACTTCCGTAATCGGCAAGAGACTATGGGTCAGCAAAAAAGAGGCATGGCGAATTCTTGCTTGATTCAAAAGCCGAGGAAAGGTGCTTTTCAATTTCTCAGTGATCATTCTGGAAACGTAGACGCTACTATAACCGATACTGCTGCTTAGTTTTTCGAGCGTCAGCTCTTCTTTGAAGTGTGACTCGATATAGGCAAGCAGCTGGATCAGGATATCCTCTTGGTTTTTGGCTGGTAGTAAAGTCGTTTGGTGCTCAAAAAGGTAAAGGACTTGATACAGTGCCGATTTTCGTAAATAGAGGGAATCCGTTTCAAATAAAGGATAATACAGCTGATTTGCGACAGACGGATCAATGGTGATAACGGGATCTGACAAAGCGAAATCTTTGGTTTTGGCATAAAAATCTGGAATAAACTCCGGCGAAAAAACCAGAATATGTAGTTGTGATTCCTTAGGGGTTTCGATGGCATGGGTCTGGTAAGGCATGACTAATAACACTTGGCCAGTTGTAAGGACATAGGGACTTTCTTCGATTTTGACAACCGCTTCGCCGTCACTACAAAAAAGCAATTCAAAGGAACGATGAAAATGTTCCATGTAATTAAGCGAGTAGGGATGGTAACTGGAAACGCCTAGATATTCGCCAAAATGGTATTCTTCTAAAATAGTCACGCAATCTTCCCTCCATTTTTTGTCTATCGATGTGTGGAAATCGTCCTGTGAATGATAGCGATTTCATTTTATAATTATGACAGTTCAGCTGAAGAAAGTAAATAGAACAATGATTAGTGAATATTTTTAAAATGAACTACAGCAGCAAGTTTCTTTTTTTAGTTAGGTATATTAGTAAAGAAAACTTACTAACTGAAAGCTGCTTATTCCTATTGACACTCAGTTGAATCACAAAATGCCAAAAAGGGAAAGAGGAGGAAATTTTTTTGATTACCAATCCGATACTAACAGGCTTTCATCCAGACCCGAGTATTTGTCGTGCAGGAGAAGATTATTACATTGCTACATCGACCTTTGAATGGTTTCCAGGTGTGCGCATCTTCCATTCGAAGGATTTGAAGAACTGGCGCTTGATCAGTACACCAGTCAATCGTGTCAGTCAGTTGAATATGCTGGGAAACCCTGATTCTGGGGGCGTTTGGGCGCCAAACTTAAGTTACAGTGATGGTCGTTTTTGGTTGATTTATTCAGATGTCAAAACCCAATCCAATAGCTGGAAAGATGTGAACAATTATTTGATCACCTGTGAAACCATTGATGGGGAGTGGTCAGAACCAATCTATATGAACTCTTCTGGTTTCGATCCCTCGTTATTTCATGACGACGACGGCAAAAAATATTTTCTGAACATGGTATGGGATTATCGCCCGACAAACCATTCCTTTTATGGGATCGCTCTTCAAGAGTTTGATTGGCAAGCCAAGAAATTGGTGGGGCAGCCCAAAATTATCTTCAAAGGAACAGAGCGCAAATTGACGGAAGCACCGGTTATGTATAAAGTAAACGGCTATTATTATTTATTGACGGCAGAAGGTGGCACCAAGTTTGAACATGCAAGTACCATCGCTCGTGGAACGCACATTGAAGGCCCCTATGAAGTTCATCCTCAAAACCCTCTGATCAGTTCCTGGGGACAGCCAGAGATCCTGCTACAAAAAGCTGGCCATGGTTCATTTGTGAAAACGCAGACCGATGAATGGTATTTTGTTCACTTAACAGGGCGAGCGCTGAAGTATCCAGAAACGCCCCTCTTAGAAAATCGCGGCTATTGCCCGCTCGGACGGGAAACAGCGATCCAGTCTGTTTATTGGGAAAATGATTGGCCGTATATCACAGGCGGAAACTTTCCAAAAGAGGAAGTCCCACAGCCACAGCTGCCCGAACATCCGTGGGAAACAGAATCAGGGTTTGATGATTTTGAAGAGGCGTCGTTGGCACCAGTGTTTCAAACCTTGCGGATTCCTTTTTCTGAGGAAATCGGTAGTTTGACCGCACGACCAGGGTACTTGCGCTTGTATGGGCGAGAGTCGTTCAATTCCTTGTTCCATCAAGCACTGGTGGCAAGAAGATGGAGCGATTTTCGTTTCGAAGCAACGACTGCCGTCGAATTTTCACCGACCTCGTTTCTACAGTTAGCAGGCATGACGAATTACTACAATACACAAAACTGGTCGGCGATCTACATCACTCATGATGAGACGAAAGGCAGAATCATCACTGTATTGGCAAGCGAAAAGGGCCAACTGAAGAGTCAAAAAGCACCAGAAGTTGTGATACCAGCCGATGTACAGACAGTCTATTTCAAGACGATCGTCAATTATGCCCACTATCAATACGCGTACTCGTTTGATCAAAAAGAGTGGCAGGTCATCGATCAGCTATTTGACAGCTTGCAATTGTCTGACGACTATGTAGCAGAACATTACGGTGGGTTCTTTACAGGGGCTTTTGTAGGGATGTTTGCGATCGATACGACCGGCAATCGTTTGGCGGCTGATTTTGATTCATTTGACTATCAAAAAATCGAGGAGGAAGAAAGATGAAAAATTGGAAACGGGTCTTACAAACAGCGTCAGTGGCGGGCTTAGCGGCTTTTATGCTTAGTGGCTGCGGGAATGGTTCCGGAAACAGCGGCTCAGATAATAGCGAAACGGGAAGTAGTGGCAAGGATGAACTCGTGGTTTGGACCTTTACTTCAGAATTATCAACGATGATCAATGATTACTATTTACCGGCGCATGACGATTTGGCCTATGACATTCGGATCGTGGAGATTCCTTCTGACCAATTCGAGACCAAGCTCGATCCGATTCTCGGTTCCAAAGATGCACCAGATGTGATTGCTTTAGAATCTGCCTTTGTCAAAAAATATGTGGAATCAGGCATGATGGCAGACCTTGGTTCACTGGGACTTGATGAAGCCGCGGCAGATACGTATCAATATGTCAAAGACGTAGGAACTTCAAAAGACGGGGTTCTTCATGCCTTGGCTTGGCAAGCTGCTCCTGGCGGGTTTTATTACCGGGCGTCGATGGCAGAAGAGCTGCTAGGGATCGATGATCCAGCGGCTGCGCAAGCGGCCTTGTCAGACTACGACAAGTTCTATGAGGAAGCCAAAGCAGTCAAAGAAAAAAGTGGTGGAACCACCTATATGATCTCTAGTGTCCAAGATTTGGCGAAGCCTTTTTATGGTCAACGCGAACATGGCTGGGTTGAAGACGGCAAATTAGTGATCGACGACAGTTTGTATGACTTGTTGGATGTATCACGAAAATTTGTAGAAGAAGGCCTGACACAAGATACAGAAGGACAATCAGAAGCTTGGTTTGCTGGAATGAATAGCGACAATGTATTCGGTTATAGTTTGCCGACATGGGGGCTGCACTATTGGTTAAAACCAAATGCGACAGCTGCCGATAACTCCAGCTCAACAGAAGGGGACTGGCGCATGATCCAAGGACCTTCGTCGTGGTTCTGGGGCGGCACATGGATCGGTGCTACGGCAAATTCTGAGATGCAAGAAGAAGCGGCGCAATTGGTGGCTTACTTGACCACAGATCAAGCATTTTTAAAGCAATGGGCCGAAGATACCGGTGATTTTGTATCAAATGAGCGAGTCGTTGAAGAAATTAAAGGCGAATATGAAGAGGAATTTTTAGGCGGTCAAAACCACTATGCAGAATTTGCCGATATGGTTCAAGACATCAACGCGAAAATTCTGACCGAGTATGACCAGACGATTGAAACCCTCTTTACGGATAGTTGTTTGACACCATATTCAAAAGGCGAGGTGGATCAGGAAACGGCGATCCAAAACTTTAAAGATGCGGTCGTCAATGCTTATCCAGATGTTCAAGTAGATTAGGTGTTGTAGAAACCGGCACCGAAGACGGGGTCGGTTTCTACCTTTTCTAGGTACTATGCGCTGCTTAAATGGCTTGTCTTTATAGGCAAAAGTTGACAGTGGAAGAAAAAAATATCAGGGGGATTACGATGCAGAATAAGAGAAGATTTGAACAGTATCATCGCTATGGGCTATTATTTATCGCACCATTTTTTCTAGCATTCTTGGTTTTTCAGCTTTATCCAATTCTCTATACGATTTACCTGAGCTTTACAGATCTAAAAGGGTGGAATCCGACTGCCAATCTTGTCGGACTGGATAACTATCTTGCGATTTTTCGCAACCCGTTATTTTTAAAATCGATCAGCAATACCTTTATTTTGTGGGGCGTAAACTTTGTTCCTCAAATTGGCTTGGCTTTGTTGCTGGCGGCATGGTTTACCAATATCAAGCTGCGCTTGCGGGGGAAAGGATTCTTCAAAGTCGCTTTTTACTTACCCAACATCATTACTGCCGCTTCAGTAGCAATCTTATTTTTTGTTTTGTTCAGTTTTCCGTTAGGTCCGATCAACCTAGTCTTGCAGCATTTCGGTGTTTTGGACCAGCCCTATGACTTTTTCCGTAGTGAAACGGGCACTCGGCTGATCGTTTCCTTTATCCAATTTTGGATGTGGTATGGTCAGACCACGATCGTTTTGGTTTCGGGCATTTTGAGCATTGATGATGCTCTTTTTGAATCAGCAATGGTCGATGGAGCCAATGATGGTCAAATTTTCCGCAAGATTACGCTGCCTTTGTTAAAACCAATCTTGCTTTATACATTGGTGACGTCCTTGATTGGCGGCTTGCAAATGTTCGATATTCCTTTTTTGCTGACAAATGGCAATCCCAACAATAGCGTCTTAACGATCACGATGTTTATCTACAACCAGGCCTTTACCGGGAGTCGGAATTTCAACGTTGCCGCAACCGCGTCGGTACTATTATTGGTACTTTCAATCGTATTAAGCACGTTATTGTTTCAATTTTTCAAAGAAAACAGCAAAGTGGGGCGAAAATAAATGGAAAATAGCTATCGAGCAAAACGATTATTGATCTATGTCTTTTTGGTGTTGCTGACCATCCTAAGTATACTGCCGTTTTGGGTCGTCTTAGTCAATGCGACCCGTTCAGCGGAACAGATCCAGCAAGGGCTGTCCTTGTGGCCCGGCGGTAATCTCCAATACAACTGGTCCGTCTTAATGGGCAGAGGCTTCAATGTTTTCAATGGGTTTAAAAATAGTTTCCTGATTGCTGCTGGTGCTACCGTTCTCAATGTGTATTTTTCGGCGCTGACGGCTTATGGCGTGATCGCCTATGAATTTCGTGGCAAGAAAGTCCTGTTTGCTGTCATTCTTGGGCTGATCATGATTCCTCAGCAAATTAGCATGATTGGCTTTTATCAATTTATGAATCGCTTAGGGCTCTTAAATAATTTTCTGCCATTGATTTTACCAGCGATCGCATCACCCGCTACCGTTTTTTTCTTAAAGCAATATTTAGAAACGATCTATCATCCTGATTTGGCAGATTCTGCTCGTTTAGACGGAGCCGGCGAAATCAAAATTTTCCATCGCATCATGTTGCCTTTGATGAAACCGGGCTTAGCCACCATGGCGATTTTCTCATTCGTAACCTCGTGGAATAATTTCTTGATGCCCTTGATCTTGATCAACGATACGGAAAAGTATACGTTGCCGATGCTGGTCCAATTGCTGAAAACCGATGTTTACCGTACTGAATTTGGCAGTATGTATCTAGGGATCTCATTAAGTATTATTCCTTTACTGCTGATTTATCTGTTTCTCTCGAAATACATCGTGGGCGGTGTGACGGCTGGCGGAATCAAAGGATAGCGAGACCTTTTTACCAAAAGAAAACGCTGGACTGAGTTTTCAGTCCAGCGTTCATTTAACGGATCGCATGGGAGAGATCAAGTGCTGCAAAGCGCAAATCGTTGATATTCAAGAAATGTTTTGCCACTAGAACGTTACCGCCAAACAGCGGGGCTTGATCGCCTAATCGACTGTTTTTGATCTTCGTGTTTTTGGTGAACTGGCTGGTCAATTTTTGCTGAAGCGCCAGTAATAAATCAGGAATTTTGCGATAGACCGAGCTGTTGATATAGACTTCTTCGGGATCAGAAAAAGTGATGACATTGTTTAGCCCAATGCTAAGAAACTCAACATTTTGTAGCGCCAATTCGACTGCTGATTTTTCTCCGGCATGGTAGGCTTGTGCGAAGGTATCCGAATTTACGAAGGCAGTTTTTGTATAGTGACTGTAGGTGTCAAACAAGACTTTGTTCGAGGCATATTGCTCTAAGCAGCCTCGATTGCCGCAAGGGCACAAGTTGCCGTGAGGAAAGAGCGTAGAATGGCCAACTTCCCCCGCCATACCGTGAGTACCGGTTTGCAACTGCCCATCAACGATGATTCCGACACCGATCCCGCTATGGACGCTGACGCTCAGTAAATTCGTGGAATCAGAAGAAAAACAGTACTCGCCTAAAGCTGTTAAATTGGCTTCGTTTTCTATATAGACCGCCGTATTGTATTTTTGGCTCAAAGGGGCGATCAAATCAAAGTGTTCCAAGTCGTAGTAGGGGGCAAAGGTGATCGTCTGATTGTGAACGATGCCGTGGATCGCCAAACAGATTCCTACTAATCCATGAGTGGTTTGCGGCATTTGCGGCCAAAATTCTTTCATCATAGAATCGATCGTCGCCAGTACATTTTCTTTGGTGATCAATTCATGAGAATGATCGGCGGAGGCGATCATCTCGCCATTGATATAAGAAAGCATTCCACGAACATAGTTATAGCCGATGTCAAAGGTAACAGCTAAGCTGCTACGGTGATTGAATTGCAATTGAATCGGTTTGCGACCACCGATCGAAGTGGAATCCCCAATGCCGACTTCGCGCACGAAGTCCGTGTCGATTAGTTTTTTGGTTATTTGAGAAACAGACGCTTTATTGAGATGGGTCAAATTTGACACTTCCGCTCTTGACACATTTTCATTGTCAATGATTGTCTTCAATACAGCCGCTTCATTTTGTTCGCGTATGCCCATTTTATTGATAATCATGTGTTCTCCTCTTCGTAGATGTGATTAGTGTTAGTTTACCGTGCAAATTAATATTGTGCAAGCTGAAGAATAAAGAAAAAACGAAGAATGTAGGAACAGTAGTTTGAGAACGAAAAACCATAAAAGAATCGTTGAAAGCGCTTGACAGGAATGCGAGAATCGTTTACTATCCAATTAGTTAGTTTTGAATGCTAATTAACCGATTGAGGATCAATGGTTAACTGCTTCAAACAGAGGAAGGAGAGAAGAGATGGCTTATTTTTTAGGGTTGGATCTAGGAACAAGTGCGTTAAAAGGCCTAGTTTTTGATCAAACCGGGGAACTCCAAGGAACAGCAAGTGCTGACTATCCATTGTCATCCCCTAGACTGGGGTTCAGTGAGCAAGAGCCGGTGCATTGGCAAGAGGCTGCAGACAAGGTAATCAAAACCTTGATTCAGCAGCTTCCAACGCTGCAGAAAGAATTGATCGGCATCAGCTTTTCCGGGCAAATGCATAGTCTTGTTTTATTGGATGAAGATAACCGAGTCATTCGTCCGGCAATATTATGGAATGACGTTCGAACCACCAAACAATGCCAAGCGATCATGGCATCCTTTGGAGAGGAAATAAAAGCAATCACCAAGAATGTTGCTTTGGAAGGGTTCACCTTACCAAAAATTTTATGGGTTCAAGAACATGAGCCTGAACATTGGCAACAAGTTCGTCACATGATGCTGCCAAAAGACTACTTGGCTTTTTGGCTGACTGGTAACTATTCGATGGATTATTCTGATGCGGCGGGTACGTTACTGCTGGATATAGAAAAGAAGTGCTGGTCTGAAGCCATTCTAGAAAAATTCGCCATCGCATCGGATTTACTGCCGCCGCTTTTTGAATCAGCAGCGCCAGTAGGGCAAATGCGAAAAGAACTGCAAGAAGCCTTTGGCTTTGAACAAGAGGTGACGATCTGTGCAGGTGGCGCAGACAATGCCTGTGCTGCATTAGGTTCAGGGATCATCGCCGAAGGTGTCGGCATGGTGTCGATTGGCACTAGCGGTGTGTTCTTATCCTTTGAAGAAGCGCAAGAGGTTGATTATCAAGGCGATCTACACCTTTTCCGTCATGCGATCAAAGACAAGTTGTATTCAATGGGGGTCACGTTAGCCGCTGGAAATTCCTTAAGCTGGTATCGTGATACGTTTGCCCCCAACCAATCGTTTCAGGAATTGCTTTCAGCGATCAGTGAGGTAAAACCGGGGGCAGAAGGCCTGCTGTTTACGCCTTATATCGTGGGCGAACGCACCCCACATACCGACAGCCAAATCAGAGGAAGTTTTATTGGCATTGACACACGGCATCGCGAAAAGCATTTCAGTCGTGCCGTCTTAGAAGGGATCACCTTCTCTTTGAAAGATTCCCAAATGATCATGGAAGAACGAGCACAGCGGAAATTCACCCAGATCGTTTCTGTGGGGGGCGGTGCGAAAAATGCCGAATGGCTGCAAATGCAAGCCGATATTTTTAATGCAGAAATGCTGACTTTATCTACTGAACAAGGTCCAGGTATGGGCGCAGCAATGCTGGCAGCAATCGGCAGCGGCATTTATCCAGATGCGGCCGCTTGTGTTAACGGCTTTGTCAAATACGGCAAGGCCATTGCACCGATTCCTGAAAATGTCGCCAAATACCAAGAAATTTATGCGATCTACCGCACCGTCTACCAACAAACCTCACCTATTTGCCATGCATTGGCGCAAATCGAGTAGCGTAAAGGCAGCAGGCAATCTACATGATCAAAGTGAGGAATCGTTTTTGGTTCTAAATGATTGGAAACAAGTAAGTTAGTTTATTACACTAAAAAACATAAAATGGAGGCAACAACAATGACTTATTTCCCAGAGATCGAAAAAATCCGCTACGAAGGTCCTAAAACAGACAATATGTTTGCATTTCGCCACTACGATGCCGAAGAAGTTGTTTTAGGCAAGAAAATGAAAGATCATCTACGTTTTGCAATCGCCTATTGGCATACCATGACGCAAGACGGCTCTGATCCTTTCGGCGCACCTGTCAACAAACGGACGTGGATTGGTGACACCGAAATGGAAACGGCGAAAAATCGAGTAGAAGCCTTCTTTGAGATTTGCGAAAAATTAGGGGCAGAGTTCTTCTGTTTCCATGATGTTGACGTGGCACCTGCGGGAGAAACGTTAGAAGAATTTTTCCAAAACTTAGACGAAATCACCGATTTGATCAAAGAAAAAATGGAACAAACGGGAATCAAACTATTATGGAATACAGCAAATATGTTCTCACACCCTCGTTTCAACAACGGCGCTGCTTCCACCAATAATGCGGAAGTTTACGCGTATGCAGCAGCCCAAGTTAAAAAAGGCTTAGATATCTCGAAAAAATTAGGCGGTGAAAACTATGTCTTCTGGGGCGGCCGTGAAGGCTATGAAACCTTGTTGAATACAGACATGAAATTTGAACAAGACAACATCGCCCGTCTATTCAAAATGGCGATCGCTTATGGAGAAAAAATCGGTCATAAACCGCAGTTCTTATTAGAGCCGAAACCAAAAGAACCATCAAAACACCAATATGATTTTGATGCAGCGACAACGATGGCCTTCATTCAGCACTACGGCTTAGAAGGAGATTTCAAGTTAAACCTAGAAGCCAATCATGCAACATTAGCTGGCCATACCTTTGAACATGAAATCGCTGTTGCCCGCAGCTATAACGCATTAGGCTCACTGGATGCCAACCAAGGAGATATGCTGTTAGGATGGGATACGGATGAATTCCCAACCAACGTCTTTGACTCGACACTCGCTTTATACGAAGTCTTAGAAAACGGCGGCATCGCACCGGGAGGAATCAACTTCGATTCTAAAGTCCGTCGTTCGTCATTTGAAATGGAAGATCTGTTGTTAGCCCACATCGCTGGTATGGATACGTATGCCCGAGCGTTGAAAGCAGCAGCCAAACTAAAAGAAGACCGCTTCTTAGACGAGTTGAAGGAAAAACGGTACGCCTCTTTCCAAGAAGGTATCGGAGCGAAGATCGTTGCTGATGAGGAAAACTTAGAAACACTGACAGATTACGCATTGGCGCATGATCAAATCGAATTAGAATCCAGCCACATTGAATATGTGAAATCTCGTTTGAATGATTACCTGTTTTAATAAGAAACGACTGTCGTTCTGAGGAGCGACAGTTTTTTCACCTAAAAAATATCTTTTGGCAATTGTTACGAATCAACCAAATTATGATACGATAAAATGTAACCGATTTAACTCGGTTTAGGAATTGAAGGAGGCAACTTGATGTTTCACACAAACTTAGATCCTTTCCCAGAAAACTTCTTATGGGGGGCGGCTTCGGCGGCCTATCAAATTGAAGGTGCGTGGGCAGAAGACGGCAAAGGTCCGTCGATTTGGGATACCTATGCCCAAATTCCCGGCAATACCTTTGAGGAAACCAACGGCAAAGTGGCGATCGATCACTACCATCGATACAAAGAAGATGTTGCCTTGATGAAGCAAATGGGCTTGAAAGCCTATCGCTTCAGCGTGGCGTGGTCGCGAATCTTACCTGATGGCGAAGGCGCGGTCAACGAAGCGGGTGTGGCGTTTTACGAAAAGCTGGTGGACGAATTGCTTCGGCAAGGAGTAGAGCCGATTTTGACGCTGTATCATTGGGACCTTCCTCAGGCTTTGCAAGACAAGTACCAAGGATGGGAGGGGCGAGAAACAGCAGCGGCATTTGAACGGTATTGCCGAATCCTTTTTGAACGCTTAGGAAAGAAAGTCACCTATTGGGTCACCATGAATGAACAAAATGTCTTCACTTCCTTAGGGTACCGTTGGGCGGCACATCCACCGGGCTTGAAGGACTTAAAACGGATGTATGCAGCCAATCATATCATCAACCTTGCCAATGCTAAGGCAATCAATTTGTTCCATGAGCTGGTTCCTCAGGGCAAGATCGGCCCAAGTTTTGGCTATGGACCGATGTATCCGTTTAGCTGTGACCCAGAAGATGTGCTAGCAGCAGAAAATGGCGAAGCCTTCAACAACGCGTGGTTTTTAGATGTCTATTGCAAAGGCGAATACCCGAAATTTGTGTACAAGCAATTAGCCAAAGTTGGCTTGGCTCCTGAAGTCACTCCAGAAGATCAAGCACTATTAAAACAGGCAAAACCTGATTTCTTAGGAATCAATTACTATCACGGTGGGACGGCCCAGCAAAACAATTTGCAAAAGCAGTCAGCTGAAAAGAAAGAATTTTCTAAAGTCGATCCGTATTTGATGCAAGCGGCAGCTGGTGAGTTCTCACCCGAAGAAACCATGTTTGCGACGGCGGAAAATCCTCACTTGAAAAAAACGGATTGGGGTTGGGAGATCGATCCCGTTGGTTTCCGTGTAGCCTTGCGGCGCATCCAAGCCAATTATGACTTGCCGATTTTTATTACTGAAAATGGGTTAGGCGCCATCGATCAATTGACAGAAGACAAGCAGATCCATGACCCCTACCGCATCACCTATTTGCAGGAACATCTGGTGGAACTGCAAAAGGCCATCACGGATGGGGTTGAGCTGATCGGCTATTGTGCTTGGTCCTTTACAGATCTACTGAGCTGGTTGAATGGATACAAAAAACGCTATGGGTTTGTTTATGTCGATCGCGACAATCAAAGCGAACGTCAGTTGGCCCGCATCCCGAAAGATAGTTTTTATTGGTATCAAGAGGTGATTCGCACTAACGGGGCAAGTTTGACAAGTGAAACATGATGTAACGAAGGAGTAGCTGAAAATGGAGGTTGGAAAATGCGTAAAGTGTTGATCGTTGACGATGAAGCATCGATCCGAAATGGACTGCCTCTGATCATCGATTGGGAACGTCTGGGGTATCAAATCGTCGGGGCGGCGGATAACGGCGAAGCTGGCTTGGCAATGATCCGCGAATTGAAGCCAGATGTTGTGATCGCTGATATCCGTATGCCGGGAAAAAATGGTCTTGAGATGGTACAAGCAGCATCGGAGGAAGGGCTTTTGTTTTTTGCCATTATTTTGTCCGGCTACTCAGATTTTGACTATGCCAAGCAAGCGTTGCAACTGGGCGCTGTGACCTATTTGCTGAAACCAGTTGATGAAGAAGAGCTGATCGGTATTTTGACGAAAATCGATCAAAAAGCCAAGACCGATCAGCAGAAAAATCAGAAGAGTCAGTTGATGGAGAAATTGTTTGGCGGGGATCCAACGGGGATCAAAGACGCACAAGCCATCAAGCTATTGCGACTTCCCGAGGAGGCAGATGCCCAAAAGCTGGTTGAGAAATTGCAGGAGCAAGTGGCGCAAGTCATCACCTTGATCCATCGGCATCATCGGTATTTGGTTTTGTTAAACGAGGAACGCTTTCCCGACGAGGCGATCGATGCGTGGTGCCGCAAAAAAATGGCTCATCAAGAAATCTTGATCTCCCGCTGGTTTGCGGCGCAAGATAACTTGAAGCCATTGATGATCGATATCCAGACATTGAGTAAATTGATTTTCTTATTTCCCAATCAAGTCATTTCTCACCATGTTTTGGATACGACCCAAGAAGCAGAAGAACGAAGCGATTTGCGTGAAGAATTAGTAAAAGCGATTTTGGCAAACGATCCGTTGGAACAGCCGTTATTCCGCTATTATCAAACCTTTTATCATTCATTGGCATTGGAAGAAGAGATCAAATGGCAAATCAATGGTGACATCGAATGGTTGCAGCATCAAATCAGTGAAAAAGTAGCCTTAGCAATCGAATGGTCGACAGACGAAGTGCATCAGCAGATTTTTCTCGCCCAAACGTTTCCGATGCTGCAAAAGGTCATCGCCGAAAAACTAGCAGCCTTGCAAGCAACAGTCGCCAGCAGTTTGAACCAAATCGATATCATTGCAGAATTGATCCAATATACAAAAAAGCATTATCAAGAAGATTTGACCTTGAAAAAAATCGGGGAACATTTCAATTACAATAGTGCCTATCTAGGCAAGAAGTTTCGCAAAGAAACCGGTAAAAATTATTTGGCGTTCTTGGATGAAGTGCGAATGGAAAAGGCGGTGGAAATCTTGCGTCATTCCAATCTAATGGTCTATGAAGTCGCTGAATTGGTAGGCTACAGCAATGTTGATTATTTCTACAAAAAGTTCAAACAATACCATCAGGTTTCACCAAATGAGTTTCGGAAAAATGAATAACCACAAAGATGTCCGTGATTTTCTACGGACATCTATTTTTTAGGGTAACGATGACTAAATTGCTTGGTAGGCTTTCTTTTTTTTCTTTTATATAATTTAGATGAAACTGTAAGCGCTTTTTGAACGGAGGAGGAAAAATGACAGATGTACGCCTGTGCTTTGATGTAGGCGGGACCTATATCAAATTTGGGGTTTTTACCGAGAAGAATCAATGGCTGGACCGAGGCAAAATCAAAACCCCGAGTAATACGCGGGATGAATTTTTTGCTGCCTTAGCTGCCAAAATACAAGAAGTCGAGCAAGCGCATGTTATCGAAGCGATCGGGCTGAGTTTTCCTGGTTTCATTGATTCAGTCAATGGCCGAGCGATCATGGCGGGGGCGTTGGCTCCTTTACACGGCTGTGCTGTCGTACAAGAGCTGCAGCAGCGTTTAACCAAGCCCTATCCGATCTGGATCGAAAATGATGCGAAATGTGCTGCTTTAGCAGAACTTTCGACCGGCAATGCTACTGACGTACAAGATTTTGTCATGATCACATTAGGTACCGGTATTGGTGGCGCGCTCGTTCATCAGCGCCAGTTGATTCACGGGAATGGGTTTCGGGCAGGAGAATTCGGGATGATGATCACTGATTTTCAAGCATCTTCTTTTGCGACCCTCCATGATCTAGCTTCAACGAGAGGACTGATTGCTGCCTATCGACGGGCAAAAGCGATTCCTGAATCAGAGGAGATTTTAGGCGAAACCATCATGCAGCAGCGGTCGAGTGATCCTGAAACGCAGGAGATTCTGAAACAGTGGGCACGTTATGTCGCACTTGCGATTTACAACCTAGCTGTCACGATGAATCCCGAAAAAATACTGATCGGCGGCGGCATCAGCCAAAACCCTGATCTATTAGCTATAATCAAACAAGCAATCAATGAGAACCCCCATTGGCCGGATTTCCAAGTGCCGATCGAGACTTGTCGTTACTATAATGATTCCGGTCTGTTAGGGGCGTTGACATTGATCCAGCAAGGAGGAAAAAAATGAAATTTTCAGATGGCGGTTGGTTATTTCGTGAAGGATTTGATGTGAAATTTGCGGTGCATGTCTACGATGCCCGTAAAGAAGAAAACAAATTGGTCTTATATCTGCCTTATAGCTATGTCGGGCATAAAGGGGCAACACTGGATGGCGGATTGTTAACGATGGAAGTCACTACCCCTAGAACCAATATCATTGGGATCACCCTCTACAATTATAAGGGAGTCCAAGCCAAAGCCCCCGATTTTGAATTGATGACAGAAGAAATCACTCCTGATATTTCAGAAGATGAGCAATCGTATGTTTTTCGCTCGGGAGACTTGCAAGTCGTGATTAGCAAAGAGGAAAATGTGACAGCTTCGTTTTATTACAAAGACCAGCTGATTACCCAAAGCAAACCTCGCAGTAAAGCCTTAGTGATTGATTCGCAAGCAAATACCCATATCAGCGAACAGTTGACCCTGGATGTGGGAGAAACGATCTATGGTTTAGGGGAACGCTTTACTAATTTCGTGAAAAATGGCCAAAGTGTTGATATTTGGAATGCCGACGGGGGCACTGGTACAGAGCAAGCTTATAAAAATATTCCGTTTTATGTAAGTAATAAAGGGTATGGCGTCTTTGTCAATTCACCAGATCGGGTGCAATTCGAAGTGGGGAGTGAAAAAGTTTCGCGTGTTCAATTCAGCAGTCCAGGACAATTGCTGCAGTACTTTGTGATCGCCGGTGATGAGTTAAAACAAGTGATCCAGCGCTACACTGATTTGACGGGGAAACCTTCGCTGCCGCCTGCGTGGTCCTTTGGGTTGTGGCTAAGTACCTCGTTCTTGACGGATTATGATGAACAAACCGTAACATCTTTTGTAGACGGTATGGCAGAACGTGAGATTCCCCTTGAGGTCTTTCATTTTGACTGCTTATGGATGAAGGAATACGAGTGGTGCAACTTCACGTGGGACGAACGAACTTTCCCAGAACCGGAAAAAATGCTGCAGCGCTTGAAAGCCAAAGGATTGAAAATCTGTGTTTGGATCAATCCTTACATTGGGCAAAAATCCCCCTTGTTTGACGAAGGGATGGCCAATGGCTACTTTTTGAAACGCGCCAATGGAGATGTCTGGCAATGGGACAAATGGCAAGCAGGTTTGGCGATCGTCGACTTCACCAACCCTGAAGCGGTCGCTTGGTACAATAGCAAGCTGCGTGCCTTATTAGACATGGGTGTGGATTGCTTCAAAACGGATTTTGGGGAACGGATTCCCACCGATGCGGTATACTATGACGGCTCTGATCCAGAAAAAATGCACAATTATTACGCCTACCTATACAATAAAGTCGTCTTTGACTTGCTGAAAGAAGTCAAGGGAGCAGAAGAAGCCATCGTTTTTGCGCGGGCAGCTTCGGTTGGTTCGCAACGTTTGCCTGTACACTGGGGTGGCGACAGTACCTCAGATTATCCATCGATGGCAGAGTCACTGCGGGCAGGTCTGTCCTTTGGGTTAGGCGGCTTTGGGTATTGGAGCCACGATATCTCAGGGTTTGAAGCTGGTTCAACCCCAGACCTTTACAAGCGCTGGACACAATTTGGTCTGCTGTCTTCCCATAGCCGTTACCATGGCAGCTGGGAATACAAAGTGCCATGGGTTTATGACGACGAAGCCGTGGCGGTAGCCAAAGCCTTCACCAAGTTAAAATTGTCCTTGATGCCTTACTTGCAAGCCCAATCGGTGCTAACCGCCCAAACGGGGATTCCGATGATGCGGGCGATGGTCTTAGAGTTTCCTGAAGACGAGATGACCCATCATTTGGATCGCCAATACATGCTGGGGGAACACCTTTTAGTTGCACCCATTTTTAATGATCAAGGAACGGTCTCCTTTTACGTACCGAAGACGAAGGGGCATTGGATCGACTACTTATCTGGCAAAGCCTACGAGGGCGGACGCTGGTACCAAGAAACCTACGATTATTTCCACTTGCCACTGTTAGTCCGACCAAATCAACTGATTGTCGAAGGCCATGAACAAACCAAAGCAGTCTATGACTATGCTGAACATCCAACGATCCATCTCTTTGATCCGCAAGACAAGACCGCTGCCGCTATCTATGATCACCACGGTGAATGGCTTGGCGAGGTAGCTGTCGAAAGAGTCGCTCAAGAACTGATCGTCAAGCTGACTGGCATCCAGCAAGCATCCTTGCAGATTCACACGACTGCTGGAAAAACGAGCCATGAGCTGACCGCTGACCAAACCACGATAAAGGAGTTCTAGATGCCCATGCGAACCATCACGAATCCAATTTTGCCTGGATTTCATCCAGATCCCAGTATTTGCCGTGTCGGTGAAGACTTTTATCTGGTGACGAGTACCTTTGAATATTTTCCTGGATTACCAATCTATCACAGTAAAAACTTGGCAGACTGGCAGCTGATTGGCCATGGACTTTCGCGACCTGAGCAGCTGCAGTTATCGACTGAAAATCCCAATGCTTTTGGTCTGTATGCCCCAACCTTGCGTTTTATCAAGGACCGCTTTTACCTCGTTTGCACCAACGTTGGCGCAAACGAAGGAGGAGAAGGCAACTTTCTGATCTGGACGGATGACATCGCCGGTGAATGGTCTGCCCCGATTTGGCTGGACACTCCTGGGATCGACCCGACGATTTTCGCAGATGACGATGGACAGACCTATTACTTAGGCACCCATAAGGAGATCTATCTGCGGACGATCGATTTGGTTTCTGGAGAACTAGGCCCGCGCCAAAACATTTGGACGGGCAGCGGAGCGGCTGATCCAGAAGGCCCCCACTTGTATAAAAAAGACGGCTATTACTACCTGTTGATCTCCGAAGGCGGAACGTCCTATGGGCATATGCTGACCATGGCCCGCAGCCGTTCCTTGACGGGACCCTACGAAGCATGCCCCAACAATCCAGTGATGACCAATCGCAGTACGAATTTGCCACTGCAAGCCGCAGGGCATGCGGATCTCGTGCAAGATACTAAAGGCAACTGGTGGGCAGTCTGTCTAGCAGTACGCTCCATCAGCTATCCTTTGAGGCATTTGTTAGGGCGGGAAACATGTTTGCTGTCAGTAGACTGGTCAAACTCATGGCCGGTGTTTGGCGAAAAAGGTCATTTGCCAGAAACCATTCAGGTAGACACAGCGGCAGCATCAAAGGAAACACGAAAGGAGAGCAGCAAGCCTGATTACGTGACTTTATTCGAATGGGACCCAACATTGATTGAAGAAGAGCCACATAGCCTCTTGCTGCATCCTAATCAGACGGGTCTGTCTGATCAAGGCAAACTCGCGGCTGTGTTCCAACGGCAAACCGCCTTTGAGCAACAATTTCAAGCAACCTTTGATTGTCGGCAACTAACGGATGGACAAGCGGGATTGACGGTTTTCTTAAATGCCACCCATCACTATGAGGGATACCTGGAAAAAACAGCGACCAGTCAGCAGCTGGTTTTCCGCCGACAAATCGGTTCCTTATGGAAAGTGGAAAAGAAACTGCCTTATGCAGCGGATACGGTCACCTTTCAGCTGAGCGCCGATAAAGAAACCTATCGTTTTTCTGTTCTTGATGAACAAGGACAAGCACAGCCTTTAGGCAGTGGAGAAACAAAATATCTGACCACTGAAGTCGGTGGTGTCTTTACTGGAATCATGGTGGGCTGTTACGCCAGTGCTTCTTCACCACAACAAACCCTTCGTGTGCGGGATTTCTAATCAATCAAAAGCCCCCCTTCGATTTCTGAAACAGGAATCGAAGGGGGGCTTTACTGTTTTAGCGAGGAGAAAATGAATCTTGGCTTAGATCGTGGATCCGCAAGGTGACTTGTGTGCCGCTGCCCAACACACTCTCGATCGTTAAGCCGTATTCAGGTCCATAAAACATTTTGACCCGATGATTGACATTGGCTAGCCCAATGTTCTTTTTGGCATGGGTGGAGGGCGTCTTGATTTTTTGCTGCAAGTGTTCGAGTTTTTCTGGCGGTATCCCGCTGCCGTTGTCTTGTACCACGATCACCAGATCATGGCCGTCTTTGGTGATCGTCAAACGGACAAATCCTGGATAGGTGATGCCTTCCAAGCCATGGGAGATGGCGTTTTCCACCAATGGTTGAATCAGGAGGGGCAATATTTGGACCTCTTTTTGGTCGATCTCATTGGAGACTGAATAGGAAAAGTTGACTCGATCGCCAAAGCGCATCCGCTGGATCTTGACATATACGTGAACGGCATCTAAGGACTCTTCTAAACTCGTTCGCTTGGTTCCGTGGGCTTCTAGCGTATAGCGCATCGATTTTGCCAGTAATTTGATGGCATAAACGACGTCAGAATTGCCGGAAGTCAGCGCCATCATACGAATCGTTTCTAATGTATTGAACAAGAAGTGGGGATTGATCTGCCCCGCTAAGATATTAAATTCCATTTGCTGCTGCTGAGTCAACAGCTCTTGCTGTGCCAAACGTGAACGGTAGATCTCTTCTTCTTTTTTCTTGATTCGTTGAATGATCTTGTGGAAATCAAGAGATATCTGTGAAATCTCGTCTTCGCCGCTAATATTTTGAAAGAAATCATAATCCTCGATCGAGGCAAAGTAGACCGCCTGCTGCAGTTGAGAAATTCGTTTGGTAAAGAATCGAGCAAAGAGAAAGACGATGATGAAAGTAGTGATCAAAATCACCAAAACGATCGTGCTCCACCGGATCAGATTGGCGCGTAGATTGCGATAGGCATTGGTATCCGCAC
Organism: Enterococcus sp. S53; assembly: GCF_016516865.1. Lineage (NCBI taxonomy): Bacteria > Bacillati > Bacillota > Bacilli > Lactobacillales > Enterococcaceae > Enterococcus > Enterococcus sp. S53. The sequence continues at coordinate 206,790 of NZ_JACVUH010000003.1, read as the reverse complement.
TATAAATCGTGATGATGTCTTCTTTGTTACTCATGGGTAAGGTGCTTTTGGTCAGCATCACCTTGGTACCATCATTTTTTAAAAAGGCAGCACTCGTTTGCGGCTCAGAAAGAGCTGTCAGCTGTCCCGGTTCCCCAACTTGATTGATTTTGTCGCTATAAAAGATGACATCATCATTTAACTGTAATTCCAATTCATAGGATGAATTACGAAGTCGGTTACTGAGATAATTGTAATCGACTTGGATCTCCAAAACGGCAGTTTCTTTTGATAAAGGCAAAGGCAACGTTTTATAAAGACTCAAACGATTTGCTTTGTAATCCTCTGGCATCGTCATCAAAAAAGCATCGGGTTGCTTGAGAGCTCTTTGGTACCAGGCGGTCGCTTGAATCGTGTCATCTGCCTGTTGAAAATATTTATAGTTCGGAATGGTTTGATTCGTCGTATAGATGGTTAATTTCGCAATCGAGGTTTGAAGATTTCTGATCTCATCTAGCTGATCATAGCTATTGATGTCCACGATCGCTTCTTGGTCGTCAAGGTAATTGGCAGTTAAAAGCTGACGTAGATGAGTATCGTTTGATAAGGAACTCGCCGTGTTGGTCAGCGTGTTTGTTGTATCAAAAAGAACAGATTTGACACGCTGAGCATTTAACTCAGCCAAGTGTTGGTAATTGCCTGTCAGCTGTTTGGTTGAATCGTAGACCAATAAGAGACCAATAGTCACTGTGGATAAAAAAACAACAGGTAGATAAAGAATGAACAATTGTCGCCGAATGGAAAACTGACTCAGACGACGAAAAAGTGAGAGATGACTGATTCTTTTCATGCTTGTTGATTACGAAAGATAGAAAGCAACAGGAACGAGCTACAATAAATAACAAAAGAAAAACCAAAAATCAACAAGAGGAATTTAAACAACGGAAATAAAACAACAAAACAAAACGCAGCGATAGGAATAAGCGCGAGGGCTAACGAACGGATAGGGTCCGCGATCGGTAACAGAAACGCGTTTTTTAATGTTTGCCTAAAGCTGTTTTCATAACGTCCAATTAACGCGAGGCAATAGACTAACACAATAAACAGATAAATAGCTGTAACAATTAGGACGAAGGCAAAAATACTGGCAAGAATGGTTTTTGAGGAAAACCAAAACAAGCTACTATACAGTAGTGCTACCATGGGCAACCCAAGAAGGAGAAAACTACCGGTTGCTTTCATGAAGTTTGCTCGTAGCGCTCGGACATAGCCCACGATCAATTCACCACGCTCTTCATCCGCATAACGAATCGTCACTTCATAAAGGGCAGCTGTCGCAGCTCCAATCGTAATAATTGGCAAACAGCTAATGATATAGAGTAAATTTAACAATGTGAATTGTGAAAAAACGGTGGTTATTTTGTACAGTTGACCATCAGGATTGTACTTCATTTTTATCCCTCCAAAATTGATATATTCCTATAGTACTCGCAAAAAACAAATATTGAAAGCCTTACCATTTAGGTGTCTTTTATCTGAAACCTTGATATATCAGCATTCCTTATAAATAAAAGAAAAATAAAGTCTAAAATGTACGGATTGACCTCTATTTTTAACAGGTGGCAAATAAGATTTCAGGTGCTAGTATTAAAAATGTAAAAGCGGTTACAAAAAAAGGGGGAGGAAAATGGAAAGTAAATTAAGCAGTGTCCCAAGAAAAAATAAGCGGGTGACACGAGAAGGGAAGATTTTGTTTTTATGTATCGTTCCCTTCCTGATTCTCGTGTTTTTGTTCTCTTATTTTCCTTTGCACGGATGGATTTATTCACTTTATGATTACAAACCAGCATTAGGTTTAGCGCGCAGCGAGTTTGTAGGCTTCAAATGGTTTCGACTTCTTGTCTCTAGTCCAACACAAGTGGATCAGATCGTACAAGTAATGAAAAACACCTTTGCCATGAGTTTTTTAGGGATCGCCACTTCGATCCTACCAGTAGGCTTCGCTATTTTACTGAACGAAATTAAGTGCAAATGGTTTAAAAACTTGGTCCAAACGCTGACCACGCTGCCAAATTTTATCAGTTGGGTTTTGGTGTATACGATCGCCTTTAGCTTGTTTTCTTCAACAGGGCTGGTAAACACGTTGCTGCAAGAATGGGGCTTCGTTACCGATCCAGTCAAATTTTTGGATAGCGGCAATCATACATGGCTGATGATGTGTCTTTGGAATATTTGGAAAGGCTTGGGCTGGGGTGCCATCATGTATCTGGCAGGCATTTCAGGAATTGACCCCGAATTGTATGAATCGGCACGAATCGATGGGGCGAATCGTTTCCATCTGATGCGTCATATCACACTACCTGCCTTGATGCCGACGTTCCTTGTGATGCTGATGCTGTCTATCGCCAACTTGCTGAACAACGGGATGGATCAGTACTTTGTTTTCCAAAATGCATTCAATCGAAATACGATCCAAGTCCTCGATTTGTATGTCTACAATTTAGGGATGGGCGGAAATAGTCTATCTCTGGCTACCGCGATCAGTATGCTAAAAAGTGTCATTTCTGTTGCCTTGTTAGCCATCGTCAATATTGCTTCGAAAAAAATTCGGGGGACTTCCATTATTTAGGAGAGGAGGATATCTATGGAACTATCGATTAGTGAAAAGAAAAAGGCGAAAAAAGTACCCAAACGTGAAAACCTGACGTTTAGTATCCTCAATTATACCTTTTTCTTTCTGATTACGTTGATTTGCGCGTATCCTTTTTATTACTTGATTATTAATTCAATCAGTAATAATGAGTTGAGTGCGTTAGGACAAATTCGCTTTTTTCCACAAGAGATCCATTTTGAAAACTACAGTCAAGTGTTACAACTAAAAGGGTTGCCATTAGCCGCAACCGTTTCGGTGGCTAGAACGGTGATCGGAACAGCAGCAACCGTCTTAGCTTCAGCCTTCTTAGGCTTTATGTTTACCCAAGAAAAAATGTGGAAACGAAAATTTTGGTATCGCTTTGTCGTGATTACAATGTATTTCAATGCAGGGCTGATTCCATTATTCATCACGATGAAGACATTAGGTTTAACGAATAATTTTTGGGTTTATATTTTGCCGGCTGTCGTTCAGCCTTTTAACATCATCTTAGTGAAAACCTATATTGAGTCAATCCCCAAATCGTTGCAAGAAGCAGCTGAAATGGATGGAGCTGGCATCATTCAAGTATTTTTTCGGGTAATTTTACCCAACTGTACGCCGATTTTAGCAACAGTTGCGATCTTCTCGGCAGTTGGTCAATGGAATTCTTTCCAAGATACACTGATTTACATTACGGATCAAAGTCTCTACTCCTTGCAATACCTTCTTTATACGTATATCAATCAAGCCAATTCGTTGGCACAAATGGTCAAAAATACATCGGGATCACTTTCCAGCATCGCTTCAGCAGCGACAACGCAGACGCCGACTTCGATTCGCATGACCGTTTCAGTCATTGTTGTTTTACCAATCATGTTCATTTATCCGCTATTCCAGAAATATTTTGTCAAAGGAATTATGTTGGGTGCGGTGAAAGGTTAATAAAAAGAAAGAGGGAAGAAAATGAAAAAAATGTCGAAATATGTAACAACAGGTTTGTTAGGCATGACATTGCTAGGTAGTTTAGCCGGCTGTGGAGGAGCGGCTGAATCTGACACAGACGCTGCTTCTAGCGAAAGTGGTTACGATGAGACGATCACGATCGATGTCTATAATGGGTTAGCCAACTATATGGGGATGCAAGAAGGTTGGTTTGCCAAAATCGTGCGAGATAAATTCAATATGGAATTGAACATCATCGCACCAAACGTTGCTGGAAACGGAGACACTCTTTATCAAACGAGGACGGCAGCAGGTGATTTGGGCGATTTGATCATTGTTGATAATGGCCAACAATACAACGAATTGGTTGAAGCTGGTTTGTTGACCGATGCGAGCGAGTATTATGAAACTATGGAAAATGTTCAGCGCTTTGATGCGGCTGTTCAAAATCTAAACAAAGATGCCGATGGTCTATATGGCTTTCCAACTTCCGTTTCTACATTAAAAGCCACCGATCCCTCAGAAGGATTAGACCCTACATTTGGTGCTTACGTGCGTTGGGATCTTTATGGGGAGCAAGGATACCCAGAAATCGGGACACTTGAAGACCTGCTTCCTGTGATTCAAAAAATGCAAGAAGACAATCCAACAACAGATTCTGGGAAAAAAGTTTATGGGTTTTCTCTATTCAGCGATTGGGACGGCAACATGATGAATGCAGGCAAACAGCTAGTCACCTACTATGGGTACGATGAATCAGGATTTGTCTTGGCAAAAGCGGATGGTTCTGATTATCAAAGCATTCTCGATAGTGATTCTGAATATATTCGCGCACTTAAGTTTTATTTCCAAGCCAACCAAATGGGCTTAGTAGATCCAGAATCAACGACGCAAAATTACGATACACTTTTCGCCAAATTCCAAGAAGGACAAGTGTTATTCTCATGGTGGCCTTGGTTAGGTCAAGCGGCTTTTAATACGACTACGAACTTGAATGAAGGAAAAGGCTTTATGTTGGCACCGATTCAAGACCAAAAAATCTTCTCTTATGGTGCGGAAGTTTACGGTGGCAAACAATTTATCGGGATCGGTTCAAATGCCGAAGACCCAGAGCGAATCGCAGCCTTTATTGACTGGCTCTACTCTTCAGAAGGCGTGTTAGCAAATTCTTCTCAAACAAGCGGTAGTAGTGGCCCTGAAGGCTTAACTTGGGAAATGAAAGATGGCGAGCCTGTCTTAACTGAGTTCGGAAAACAAGCGTTGCTAGATGGCGATGGGGATGTGCCAGAAGAATATGGTGGCGGAAGTTACAAAGATGGTGTATCCGCACTAAACGTCAATACGGTATTACCGATCGATATCAATCCTGATACCGGCTTCCCATATGCTTACACAATGTGGGAAAGCTATCAAAATGAAACAACCGATCCTGTAAAAGAAGATTGGTCAAAAAATATGGGTGGTGCAGAATCGACCATTGGCTATTTAGAGGAGAACGACCAATTGTTAGTTGCCCCTGGTGCCAGCTATGTAGCGCCAGAAGATAGTTCAGAGATCTCTACGTTGCGGAATCAAGCCAAAGCGACGATCATCGAGTACTCTTGGCGAATGGTTTTTGCCAAAGATGAAGCAGAATTTGACCAATTGCTAAAAGAAATGCAAGAAACAGCAGACGGCTTAGGCTATCAAACAGTGCTAGAATTTGACATGAATAATGCGAAAGATCAAAACGAAAAACGGGTAGAAGTAGCAAAAGAATTTGGGGACTAATCAAAAACAAAGAATCATAGAAATGGTTGGTCAACGGTTCCTTGACAAAAGTGAGTAAACAGCGTTTGGTTAAGCAATCACTTAAGAAGATTGATCCAGCACCAGCGGATCAGTCTTCTTTCTTTAAGGAGGAAAACAATGATAGTGGATAAAAAAGATCGTCTGCTTTTTATGGGGGATTCGATCACAGATAGTAATCGAAATTATCAAGCGATACCTGCGGGATGGTCGTCATGGGGGGACGGCTATGTTCATCTGATCAACGCCTATACCACAGCATTACTCCCACAAATGGAATTAATGATCGTTAACCGAGGCATCAGTGGAGATACAGTCGTCGATTTGAAGAAGCGTTGGAAGGATGATGTATTGGCATTTCAACCAGATTGGGTAACGATCATGATCGGTGTAAATGATGTGTGGCGGCATTTTGATGGCACATTTGCTCAAACGGAACTGGTGGGGATTGAAAGATTTGAATCAGAGTTGCGTGATTTGATCGCTCAGACGTTACCGAGTGTCAAAGGAATGATTCTCTTGACCCCGTTTATGGTTGAAGCCAACAAAGAAGATCCACTAAGAGAAATGCTTACCAACTACCAACAAGTGCTTGCTAAAGTAGCGCAAGAGTATGGTATCCTTTTAGGAGATACGCAGGAAAAGTTTGATGATTTTTTGCTTTATCAGTCATCCTATGTCTTAAGCAGTGATCGTGTGCATCCGTCGACTGCAGGACATGTGTTGATTGCAAAAACATGGCTGGAAACAGTCGGTATTTTGGAGGAAAAACCATGATCACAGTAGAAACGATCCGCCAAGTCGCGCACCAAGGTCCCTTTTTCCCAAATTGGCAGTCATTGGGTGCTTTTGTTCTACCAGAATGGTTCCCCAAAGCAAAATTCGGGGTCTTCATTCATTGGGGATTGTATAGTGTTCCTGCATTTAATAACGAGTGGTACTCCAGAAATATGTACATCAAAGACCATCCGGAATACGATCACCATATCAACACCTACGGTCCACAAAAAAACTTTGGCTACAAAGACTTTATTCCCATGTTTACTGCAGAAAAATTCGATGCAAATGAGTGGATTCGACTGATCAAACAAGCCGGTGCCAATTATCTTTTTCCCGTTGCAGAACATCACGATGGGTTTCAGATGTACAAAAGCGAGCTGTCTGAATGGAATGCGGCAGTTATGGGACCGAAAAAAGATATTCTTGCGGAATTAAAAGAAGCAGCTGAGGAACAAGGCCTGCATTTTTGCACATCATCTCATCGTGCCGAACATTGGTTTTTTATGGGACACGGTAAGGAATTCGACAGCGACATCAAGGAACCGTTAGAAAAAGGCGACTTTTATTGGCCTGCTATGCCAGAACCTGATAATCAAGATTTGTATAGCGAGCCATATCCATCAAAAGAGTTTTTAGATGATTGGCTACTGCGAACCTGTGAACTCGTCGATAACTATCAACCAGAGCTGCTCTATTTTGATTGGTGGATCCAACACGAAGCCTTCAAGGAGCACCTGCAACTTTTCGCTGCTTACTATTACAATCGTGGGTCTGAATGGGGCAAACAAGTTGGTATCTGTTACAAACATGATGCCATGATGTTTGGCAGTGGTATTGTGGAGATCGAACGGGGAAAATTTGCCGAACCACAACCTTTTTACTGGCAAACAGATACAGCGATCGCTCGTAATTCATGGTGTTATACCACAACGTTGGATTACAAAACAACACGTGAGATTTTACAGGATTTGATCGAAGTCGTCAGTAAAAATGGCAATCTTCTTTTGAATATCGGGCCGAAAGGGGATGGTTCGATCCCAGAAAAAGATCAAACGATCTTAAAAGAAATCGGTGCGTGGCTGGATGTAAACGGTGAAGCCATTTATGAAGCGAAACCATGGCGCAAAGCCGGTGAAGGACCCACGACCGTTGTCTCAGGACAATTTCAAGAGGCACAGGCGACGACATACACGAGCCAGGATTTCCGCTTTACGGTTCAGGGGGATTCGTTGTATGCTATTGGCATGGCAAGTCCTGAGAATGGACACGCAAGGATCCAAGCACTGGCCCAGTCTAAAGATCAAAATTTGCCAGAATTTCACGGCATCATCCAAACCGTGACGATTCTAGGATACGAAGAACATTCTGTTGATTGGCAAGTGACCGATGAAGGCTTGCAACTAACTTTTGAACCAATTGAAGCCGACCAACCAATTGTCTATAAAATTACAATGAAATGAGGCGCAATCCGTGATACATGAAAAAATAACCGCACTTTTACCAGAAAGCCAAGCCAGTTTAACTACCTATGTCGTCGAAAATTCTCCTGAAATGGAACCAGATCGTGTCCGACCGGCGGTCATCATCTGTCCTGGCGGCGGCTATGAAATGTTGTCGGATCGTGAAGCGGAACCCATCGCCATCAAAATGATGAGCTTTGGTTTCCAAGCCTTTGTGTTGCATTATAGTATCAAACCGGCTGTCTATCCGCTAGCCTTAAAGGAATTGGCGGCTGCCGTTCGTCTTGTGCGCACCAATCATGAGGTCTGGCACGTCGATCCTGAAAGAATCATTGTTGCCGGTTTTTCAGCTGGTGGTCACTTAGCTGCTAATCTGGGTGTGTCTTGGCAGCAACCTTTTCTAGCAGAGGCTTTACAAGGAGCCAATGAAGAATGGCGACCTAACGGGTTACTGTTGAGTTATCCGGTCTTATCTAGTGGTGAACTTGGACACCAAGATTCCTTCCGTTCATTATTAGCAGATCGCTATGAAACAGAAAAAGCCGCCTTGTCTTTAGAGACTTTAGTCAATGAACAGACACCGCCGACGTTTCTTTGGCATACGTTAGAAGATGGATTAGTCTTGGCGGAAAACAGCCTCCTTTTTGCCGAACAGCTGCGCAAATTTAATATACCTTATGAGCTGCACATTTTCCCTCGCGGTGGTCATGGACTAAGTTTAGGAACACCGGAAACCGCCAACGGCAATCAACACGGGATCGAAGCATCGGTTGTCCGTTGGCCAGAATTGTTTGCTGATTGGGTGAAGTGGAACATCTAAGAGGAATGCAAGAAAACAGTATAATCTCTAATCAATCATCTTTGTCTAATTCTCAAATCCGTTTTTTCAGCAGCATAAAAAGGATTTACTGAAAACACAAGATTGAGTGCTTGGTTCATTTACAAAATTAGGAAAGCGAAAGGGGTATTCAGTGAAAGTCAGATTAAAAGACATTGCAAAAGAAGTAGGTGTATCGATCGCAGCCGTTTCTCAAGTGTTAAATGACAAACCGATTCGGATCACAGAAGAAAAAAAACAGCAAATCAAGCGCTTGGCGGCAGAAAACAATTATACGCCGAATGCTGCGGCTAAAAGCCTGGTTTTGAAAAAAACCAATACGATCGGACTGATCATCCCAGATATCAACAATCCTTTTTTTGCCAACTTGGCCAAGGTCTTAGAAGATTTGCTGCGAAAACAGGGGTATCTGCTGATTTTGGTCAACTCAGATGATAAAGTTGACGTTGAGAAGGAATTGATTCAGCTCCTGATTGACCGCAACGTTGATGCGTTGATCATCGCCCTTTCAACCGAATCCTACGCGGATGAGGTACAAACCAAAGAACGATTGAAGAATCTTTCGGTTCCAATCGTTTTGGTTGATAGAGGAATAGATAACTTTGAGGTCGATCAAGTCTTTTATAATAATCGGCATGGGGGATATATTGCTACCAGTGAGCTAATAAAAAAAGGACACAAAAAGATCGGCACGATGATGAACCCTGATAAAAATATCAATTGTGTGTATCGATACCAAGGCTATTTAGATGCGCTGAAGGAATTCAATCTCCAACGAAAAGACAGTTGGCATGTGGTAACAAAGTTCCAATTTGAAGACGCCTATGAAAAAGCAGACATTCTCTTAAAAAACCGAGATGTAACCGGCATTGTTGCTGGCAACGACTTGATTGCATTGGGAATTATGAAGCGTGCCAAAGAACTAGGAATCAAGGTTCCAGAGGATGTTTCGATCGTAGGATACGACAATCTTGTTTTGAATGATCTTTTAGAAGTATCTCTAACGTCTGTGGAACAAGATGTAAATGATTTAGGTGAAAAAACGGTTCTTGCCTTGATGAATGCAATCAGCGGACAGAAGCCACGTTACGTCCAATTGACACCTAGATTGATAAAAAAGAACAGTGTGACTGAAAGAGTTTCCTAGAGAAACTCTTTTTTTACTATTGACAGCGCTTTAAAACGATGCTATTCTTTGTGTGAACATTAGATAAAACGCTTTATCAGATGTTCACTTTTTTTAGAAAAATGATAAAACGTTTTATCAAAGGTGAGAGGAGAATACGTATGTCAAAAAAAGAAGTCATTATTGATACGGATCCGGGGATCGATGATGCAGTTGCGTTGGGAATTGCTCTATTTAGTGAAGTCTTGGAGGTCAAGTTGATCACGACAGTGGCCGGAAATGTTAGTATTGAACATGTCACCAATAATTTACTGAAACTGCTTTCCTTTTGGGATTTGTCGATTCCAGCAGCACAAGGTGCATCTCAGCCACTAACGCGAGCAGTCAAAGATGCCAGCGATGTTCATGGGGTCACAGGAATGGCTGGCTATTCATTTCCAGAACCAGATCGTTCATTGCTGCTGGAAACTTCAGCTGTGGAAGCGATGTATCAAACGATCAAAAAGAATAAAGAAAAAATCACAATTGTCGCATTAGGTCCTCTAACGAATATTGCTCTTTTGCTTAAGATTTATCCAGAAGTCAAAGAAAAAATCGATGAGATCGTTTTAATGGGCGGAGCCTTAGGCAGAGGAAACTTTGGTGTATTGTCAGAGTTCAATATTGCGATTGACCCCGAGGCTGCAACGATTGTTTTTGAGAGCGGCTTACCACTTTCTGTAGCACCATTAGATGTGGGCGCCAAAGCGCTTGTTTACCCAGAAGACAGTGCAAAAATCAAAGAAATGAATCAAACCGGAGATATGATGGTTCAATTATTCAAAAAATACCGTGGTGGCAGTTTTGGTACGGGGCTGAAAATGTATGACAGTTGCGCGATCGCTTATCTTTTGTATCCGGAGATGTTCACTGTTCAAGAGACTTTTGTTGCGATCGAAACACAAGGAGCCTACACAGCAGGTGCGACAATTGTCGATCTCAACAATCGTCTGAAGCAGAAAAACAATTGCCGTGTTTGTGTCGATATCGATGAAGCGCTCTTTAAAGAATGGTTTTTACAGGCAATCAGCAAGTGTAAATAGGAGGGGAAAGAAATGATAGAAGCGATTTTAGTACTCGTTGTTTTGGGGATCGTCGGATATTTTATTATTAAGAGTTATAATCCAGCATTGATTTTGATTATTGGGGCACTTGCATTGCTTTGTGCATCCGTTGCTTTAGGAAATCCGCTTTACCCAGAAGGCGAAGGGACTGGCTTGGCCTTATTCGATATTTTTTTAAAGCTTAAAGATACGATCATCTCTCAAGTAAGTTCTGCTGGTCTAGTGATCATGATCTTATTCGGATATTCAGGTTATATGAATCTCATTGGTGCCAATCAAAAAGCTGTCAATATCCTGGTTCAGCCAATGACCAAAATCAAGTCTAAGGCATTATTTATTCCGATCGTTTTCTTATTAGGGAATTTGATGTCGTTAGTCGTCCCAAGTGCATCTAGTTTGGCAATAATTTTGATGGCAATCCTTTATCCACTGCTTCAAGGGATTGGTATCTCTTCCTTAACAGCAGCCGGAGTTATCGCAATGACTGCCACGATCATGCCGACGCCATTAGGTGCGGATAATGTGATTGCGGCTCAGACATTGAATTACAACATCTTAACTTATGTTCTGTACCATGCGAAAATTTCCATCCCAACACTGCTGATCATGGCCATTGTTCATTACTTTTGGCAAACGTATTGTGATAAAAAAGAAGGCAAAGATGCCTTTGTAGAACTAAAAGAAATTGAAAGTAAGTCAGAAGAAACGGCTGTTCCTGGATTTTATGCAATTTTACCACTCCTTCCTTTGGTGTTGATCATTATCGTTGGTATAATCGGTATATTCAAAGAAGGTGTAACAATGGATATTTTCGTCCTAACGATGATTTCCTTTTTTGTCTCATTACTGATTGAATGTTTGAGAAAGAAATCTTTCAAAATCGCGCAAGAAAGTGCAGTGGAACTATTCAAAGGAATGGGACAAGGGTTTAGTCAAGTAGTCATGTTGGTTGTGGGTGGATCATTATTTACCACAGCTATCCAAAGCTTAGGAGTGATTGATTCACTAATGAGTGCGGTAGAAAATTCTCAATCTGCTGGCGTGTTAACGGCATTGATATTCAGCGGCGCAACCGCATTGTTCGGTATTTTGAGTGGCGGAGGATTGGCGATGTTTTACGCTGTGATTGAACTGATTCCCGATATTGCCGCTAAAGCGGGAATTGACGGGATTTTGATCGCCTTGCCAATGCAGATGATCGCCAATCTTGGCAGAACGATCTCACCAGTTGCCGCTGTAATTATGATTGTGTCTTCTTCAATCGACGTCAGCCCTGTTCGGTTACTGAAACGAACCAGCGTTCCAACGATCGTTGGGATTATAGCAGTGGTCATTTTGTCGTTGGTATTGCTCCCTTACTAGAGTCATGAATGAACTTCAAAGGGCGTCACAACAAGAATTAGCAGAGATTTTTCAAATGTTCATCGAAGCAAAGCAGCAGATGAATAGAAGGAAAATCTACCAGTGGACTGATACTTATCCCTCCCTAGAAATCTTAGCGAAGGATATCGAGAAAAAGGAACTGTTGGTGTTGAAGGATGAAAATAAAAACATTGTAAGTGCCGGTGTTTTGTCAGTTTACTCATTGTCAAATTGTAGCAAAGAATATCATGGGATAAGAACGATTCAGCGACTCGTTGCGAGACCATCTCAAGCGGGGCAAGGCTTTGGCCGCCAGTGGATCAGAAGCTGTTTGGAACAACAGTGTGATGAAGGGGAAACACTTCTTTCAATCACAAATCATACCAATCTGCCCATGCAGCGATTATTTGTAAAAACAGGGTTTTTAAAGGTTGGTGAAACGACCATTGAGGGTCGGGAAGCCTTTGGTCCTTTTTATATATTCAAGAGAAATAGGTGATTTTTTGAGTAAGATAACGATTTTAGGTAGTGTGAACATGGATATCGTGATCACGACAACACGAATGCCGAGGATTGGCGAAACGATCATTGGGGAGCAAATTGATTATTTTGTCGGGGGCAAAGGAGCAAATCAAGCAGTGGCAGCTTCTCGTTACGGTGCATCAACAAAATTTTTAGGGAAAATCGGGGAAGATACTTTTGGGGAAAAGGTTCTTCAGCACCTCAGCAGAGAAGCTCTCGATTTGTCGGCTGTTTCCCGTGAAAAAAATATTTTCACAGGAATTGCGAGTATTTTTAAATTAGCAGAGGATAATTGTATCACTGTCGTTCCTGGTGCGAATGGACTGATCGATGAAGTGTATGTTCAGCAAACGATCAGTGAACTTTCACAGGGGGATATCTTACTTACTCAACTGGAAATTCCTGTGGAAGCAATCAAACAAGCATTGATTCTTGCTAAGAAAAAAGGAGTTCTGACGATTTTGAATCCTGCTCCTTACAATGAGATCGTACCGGAACTCCTGCCATATATTGATATTTTGACACCAAATGAAACGGAATTTGCCGCTTTGATCGGTAAAGAGGCCATTTTGGAAGACGAAATTGAGCAGGTCATTGCTGATTGGCAAAAAAACTACGCTACGCGAATCGTTGTCACACGAGGAAGCAAAGGGGTAACATTTGTAGAAAAGTCACAAGTTGTGACGATTCCATCGAACAAAGTTTCAGTTGTAGATACTACCGGTGCGGGGGATACCTTTAATGGCATCTTGGCAGCAGCTTTAGGGGAAGGAGCGGATTTTTATGAAGCCGTTTCTATGGCGAATAATGGAGCTAGTTTGTCCGTTCAAAAGCTTGGCGCTCAGACAGGGATGCCTCTGAAAAGCGAAATAGAAGAGTTTATGAAACAGCAGGCAGATGCAGATTCACTTGCCTGAAAAGTTCTGCACATTAACAATCGTTGTTTGGGTACAAAAAAGCAGCTGCGTTTCTTTTAGAAGCGCAGCTGCTTTTGATATAAGCAATTTTATGCGGTGAAAACATTTTTCCCTTGATAAAAACTTTTGCTGACGAAGCCTTTGCGGGCAACGAATTCTGCCGTACAAGCAGCTGGTGTCAGTAAGAAATCAGCTGAGTCACCAACCTTAGGCCATTGCTGCGCACCGTTTTTATCCAATGGCACTTTGCCATCCGTGACTAAACCTAATGCTTGCGTCAAGTCTTCCTGACTTTTGACGGCAAAAATCTCTAAATAGCGGGCCAGTTTTTCTTGTAAAGAACCATCTCCTAGAGAAGACCAGGAATCATAGACGTTGTCGCAACCAATATGAACAGCAACGCCATAGCTTTGCAATTCTTTAAGCGGTGGAATCGTGCCAGGGCTGATGGGAATACTTGAAATGATATGGATCTCTAAATCTGCTAACGCTTGAAAGACTTCTTTGCGTTCTGCGCCTTCAAAGTCATTTAGACCAAAGGCGTGACTGATCGCCACTTTTCCTTGCATATTGAATTCCTTCGTCAAACGAATCATTTCTTTGACGGTCGCTCTGCCAGCTTCTTGCCGATCATGAAGATGGAGGTCAATACCGACATGCCCTTTTTGAGCAAGTTCAAAAGTTGTCCGTAAGGAAGTTTTATAATCTTGATCGAGTGTATACGGATCAACACCGCCAATAAAAGAAGCTTTGCCCGTTGCTAAGGCTTCTTCAATCAAAGAAGCAGCATTTGAGCGCAATAAGCCATGTTGTGGGAATAAGACCAACTCCGAGCCAAAAGGTTGTTCGGCAACTAATTCGGTAATTGCATCAAAATAACGCAGCTGAGTCATTGGTTCAATATCAATATGTGAGCGGAACATCACCGCACCATGAGGCAGTTCTAAATCAATCAGCGCTTGTCCACGTCCTTTGATCGATAGTGGTAAGGCATCTAATTGGGGAATCTCAGTTTCAAATCTTTCTACCAAGCTAGCTGCCGGCGTTACTGGACGCCAAGGAGTACCTAATTTACTTTTGTCCAAATGACAATGTTTTTCGATCAATCCTGGCAACAATAACTGATTTTCCCCATCAATGATCGTCGCTTCGCTTGATGCCTGCCATTCGGTCATCGGCACGATCTCCGCTATTTTTCCATCGTTGATCCCGATTGCTTTATTTTCTGTTTTGGTTCCATAAGACCAATCGCCTTCTTTTAAATAACTCGTCTCAAGTTGTACATTTGTAAGCCATAAATCCAAGAAATCGCCTTCTTTCGTATTTGCTTCATGGTATCACAAGTAAAGCTGGTTCCCAACCAAATCGCTTGCAAAAAAACAGACAATCTAAAACGTTTTAGTGTTTGCGCGATTTTCCATTAGGAAATCGAAAAAAATAAAAATTATTTTTTATGAAAACGCTTGAATAGAGAAAAGATGTCTGGTAATATGTGGATGTAACGAAAAGGTTTTCGGAAAGAGGGGACAAATATGCTGTTACTAAGATTGCTAGCATTTTTGATTGATTGCATGATCATTTTTTTACCAAGTACCATGCTTAGCTATCTCCTAATGGTACCTGCTGGAGTAACGATTGTCTTGCCACAACTTCTCTTTGTGGTCTACAACATGATTTGTTTGAGTAGTTTTGAGGGGAAAACGATTGGCAAACATTTTGCGAAACTCGTTGTTTTTACGAATCAACGTAATATATTAACTGTAGGAATGAGGGAAGTAGCAAAATTGCTCTACTTTTTACCAATGATCGGTTGGTTGTTTTTCACTGGTTCTTTCTTCCTCTATCTAGGTACGAAAAAAACGTTACACGACATTTTAGGACAAAGTGTAGTGGGGTTCAATAAGAAACAGGGGAATGATCAGTATGAACGAAACCTCCTTCGATGAGTTGTTAACAGGGAATCCTTTATTGGAGATCAATACACAAGCGCTACTTTTGTTAGTTATTTTTGCTTGGGCTAGTGCTAGTCTTATTGCTTGGAAGTGGCGAAACGAATACCAAGCCGCAAAAATAATTAGAGATTATGCTTACTATGCGCCACTCCACTTGATCGTAGGATGGGTGTTTCTTAACGCAGCAATTGTCCTAGTAATTGGTAGTTATTTCATGGGCTTGATTGTACTTTTGTTTCGGTCCAATAACTATTTTTATAAATAAAAAATTTTTGAAAGAAACTAAAACGTTTTCTGAAGAAATAGGAGGAAAAAATGGAGACAGCGATGCAGTATTTAAAAGAAGACCCTTGGAAAATTACGGAAAAGACCTTTGATACAAAATGGTTAGGCAAAGCAGAAGCCATCATGTGTTTGGGCAACGGGTATCTGGGGATGCGCTCTGTGACAGAAGAGAAATATGTTGGCGAAACGCGTAATCTTTTTGTTGCAGGAACCTTTAATAAATTCGACGAAAATGAAGTGACTGAGCTTCCTAATGTGCCGGATATGATTGGAATGGAGCTCCTTTTTGATGGCGAACGATTAGATTTATCAAAAGGCAAATATTCAAACTATTCACGTGTCTTAAATTTGAGAACTGGGGAACTCACGCGCTCCTTTCAATGGAAACATGGTCAGATTCATGTCGAACTGACCTTTAAGCGATGTGTTTCCTTTGCCCAAAAGCATGTGTTTGCGCAACAAGTGCTGGTCAAAAATTTAGGAAAAGAAGTCACGTTGGAAATTATTTCTGGTATTGACGGACAAAAGACAAATAGCGGCTCGCAGCATTTTACTGAAGGTGACAAATCATTAACAGAAAATCGTTTCTTACAAATGATGCCAAAGACCACTCAATCTAAGATCGCCTTTGTTCTTTCGACAGCACATAATTTAGAAAAAAAGGAAGATTGTTATGATGGAACCAAGAAGCGGATCGAGATGGGAAGACGGAAAATCTACAATCGTTACTGGCAAACCTTGGCACCTAATGAGACGTTGAAGCTTGAGAAGTTTTCTTCTGTTTATACCACGATCGACAAAGAGCATTTAGGAAAGACACCACAAGATTTGAAGAAGATTGCCCTTGAAGAGCTGAAAGAGATTCGCAAAAACGGCTATCAGGAATTAGCAAAAGCTTCAGCAGCGGCATGGGACAAAGAAGTCTGGTCCGTCTTTCCAATCAAAATCAAGACAGAGAACACACTAGATCAATTAGCGATTCATTTTGCAAAATATCATCTACATGTGATGACACCAGCCCATGACGAACGCATGAACATAGGTGCCAAAGGCCTATCTGGTGAAGGGTACAAAGGACATACCTTTTGGGATACAGAGATTTTTATGCTGCCATATTTTACCTTCACACACCCAGAAATCGCAAAAAAATTAGTGACTTATCGCTATTTAGGTTTGGCTGGTGCCCATAAAAAAGCTACTGAGAACGGCTATCAAGGCGCCCAATTTCCGTGGGAAGCTGCTTGGCCTGAAGATGGTGAGACTACGCCAGTTTGGGGCGCTGCGGATATCCTTACGGGCTTACCAACGAAAATTTGGTCAGGATTTATTGAACAGCATATTACCAGTGATGTCACCTATGGCATCAAACAATTTATTGATGTAACGAATGATGAACAATTTGCATGGGAAAAAGGCTATGAAGTGATTTTTGATACGGCGATCTTCTGGGCGAGTCGTTTAGAGTGGTCCGAAGAAAACCAGCGCTTTGAAATTTTAGACGTAGTCGGACCAGATGAATATAAGGAGCATGTCGATAACAATGCTTTCACGAATCATACTGCGCACTGGAACATTCAATTAGCCATTTCATTGTATGAAGAGTTGAAAAAGAACCAGCCAGAACAATTTGCGAAACTAGCTGAAAAATTACCATTAAATGAAGCTTATCAAGAATGGCAAACAAAAGTAGCTGCTATTTATTTACCGCAACCGAATGAAGCGGGAATCATCCCGCAAGATGATACCTATTTGACGAAAAAAGAGATCGATCTCACGAAATATAAAAATGATTCGCAGGTAGGCACACTGTTCCATGAGTATAACTTAGAACAAGTCAACGAGATGCAAGTTTCGAAACAAGCGGATGTTCTTTTGCTCTTGTTCTTATTTGAGAACCTTTTTCCAAAAGAAGAGAAACGGTTGAATTGGGATTACTATGAGCCGAAAACGTTGCATGATTCTTCCTTATCCTTATCGACACATGCCATCCTCGCTGCTGATTTAGGGGAAATAGCACTTTCTTATGATCTGTTTCAACAAGCAATCAACATTGATATGGGAGAAAATATGCTGTCTTCTAATGAAGGGATCCATGCAGCATCACTCGGCGGTATTTGGCAAATGACGGTCTTCGGCTATGGCGGTGTCCGTTGTTTAGACGGCCAGTTAAGAATCGAACCACATTTACCAAAGGCTTGGGAAGCACTTGAATTTGGTATTATGTGGCACCAACAGCCATTAAAGATTGAGGTCACACAGGAAGGTTTTACGGTCACCAACCATGGGGAACAAGCGATTGAGTTTATCGCTTTTGATAAGGTTTATCTGCTTGAAGAACAAATCAAAATCACTTTTTAGGGGGAAATAAAATGACTGGATGGAAAAAAGTAGTAGGAACAGGGCTTCTATTGTCTGCAGCAGTGGTGCTGGCAGCTTGTGGCGGAAACGAAGACACCAGTAGTTCGACAAATCAGACGGATTTCACAGGGGATTCGTTAACGATCGGTGTTTGGGGTGGCAACGAGGCAGAAGAAAAATCGTTGGATGAGATGATCCAATCTTTTGAAGAAGCAACGGGTGCAACAATTGAAAAGAAAGTATATACCGATTATAATACCCAAATTCAAGCTGACATGGCTGGTAGAACGGCACCAGATGTCTTTTACGTGGATGCCTATATGTTCCCATGGTTCTCAGAGAATGGCACACTTGCAGAGCTGGATCCGGCTAATTTTGAAAGTGAGCAGTTTTATGATAGCTTGATCGATGCTTTTACGACTTCGGATGGACAACTGCAAGCTGTTCCCAAAGATATGTCAACTTTAGCACTCTATTTCAATACAGCGATTTTTGAAGAAGCGGGTGTATCGATCGATGAAGTGCCAGACACACTTGAAGCGTATGTTGAGTGGCTGCCGTCGTTCCAAGAAAAAATCAATGAGGCATATGGTGACGGAAATGTTTTTGCCATGAGCTATAACCAAGATATGGCTCGCAACTATCATCTTGCAACGCGTGAAAATGCTCAACCAGTCAATGAAGATGGGACGGCTAATTTAGCTGATCCAGCAGTAGTTGATAATCTTTCGATTTTAAAAGAGTTGGTCGATACGAAAGCAGCTGTTACACCGCAAGATATCGGAACAGGTTGGAATGGCGAAGCTTTTGGATCTGGAAAAATTGCGATCATGGATGAAGGAAACTGGGTGTATGAGACACTTAAGACAGAATTTCCTGATATTCCTTTTGTTGTAAAAGAAATGCCAACGTATAAAGGAACGGAAGGGTCAATGATGTTTTCTGTCGGTTGGGGAAAATATGTTGGGACTGAAAAAAGTGCCTTGGCAGATAAATGGATTCAACACGCTACTGGTCAAAGCGGTATGCAAGCATGGGTTGAAGGAACCGGGACATTACCTAGTCGTCAAGATGTAGCAGATGCAGCTAAAATCACAGAAAACAGTGACTTGAATGTTCACCTAGAGGCTTGGGATTATGCAACGATTTGGCAAAAGGGCACCACTTTAGATACGATCAACAAAGCCTATCAAAACTTTTTACCGAATGCTTTAAATGGAAACATGACCTTTGAAGAAGCAATGGAAGCTGCTGATGAACAAGCGAACGCAGATATTACAGCAAACTAGTCTGAATTTGAACGAGGGAGAGGAACTCCTCTCTCTTTTCTTTTGGGAAAGGTGACAACATGATGGAACGAAAAAAAACTAACTATACAAAAAGCCAATGGCAAGAAATCCGACAAGCGTGGCTCTTTCTGGCTCCAGCAATCATTGTCGTAGGAATCTTTTTCGTCTTAGCTGTTCTCTTTGCTTTTTATCTATCTTTCAACGACGTCAATTTGTTTACCAATACATTTTCTTTTAAAGGGATAGAAAACTATTTACGTATCTTCACCGATCAAAAAGCGCGAATCGCTCTTAGAAATACGGCCACGTTTGCCTTGGTCGTCGTTCCGTTACAAACGATTTTTGCTTTGATTATCGCGTATATTTTAAGCAGCAAAGGAATCAAGGGGAAGAAACTGTTTCGGATGGTTTATTTTTTGCCAACTTTAACTTCTAGTTCAGCATTGACGATCATCTTTATGTTTATTTTTAATATTTACGGTCCAGTCAATGACTTATTTATGAATTTAGGATTTTACTCAGAACCAATCAATTTTTTACAAGAACCGGCCTATGCGTTGAAAGTGATTATGGTAATGAATATCTGGTCGACCGTGCCTTATTATATGACAATCTATTTGGCTTCTTTAGTTGATCTGCCTCATTCTTTGTACGAAGCAGCAGAGATCGATGGTGCGACAACCGTGGATAAATTACGGTATATCACGATTCCTTATCTACGCCCAATCACTACCTATGTACTGCTGACGGGGATCATTGGTACCTTTCAGATGTTTGACCAGGCGTATATCTTCTCGAACGGATCAGGGGGACCCAACAATTCGACTCTGACCTTGTCACTAATGATTTACCAATACGCCTTTGGACAAATGAACACGATGGGGTATGCGGCAGCATTAGCGATCGTTTTAGCAATTATTATCTTTATCACGTCACTTTTAGCAGAAAAATTGAACAAAGAAAGAGGGTAACGTCCGTGAGAGGAAAAGAGAAAACAAAAATTTTAAAGATCTTGCTCTATACGATCTTGATTCTTTATGCAGTACTGACCTTTTATCCTTTTGTCTGGGCAATTGCTGCATCTTTCAAACCCTATAGAGAAATTGTTTCTGGGGATATGAGTTTGATCCCCAATGAGTTTACTTTAGACAATTTTCGATATGTCTTGGGGCGCTCTTCTTTGTTTATGCGCTGGTTTCTAAACTCCGTGATTATATCCGTTATTGGAACGACCATCAATATTTTATTAAATACGATGGCAGGTTATGCCTTAGCAAGATTAAATTTTCCGGGGCGTGAACGAATTTACTATGGGTTTTTGGCATTGATGATGGTGCCAGCTCAGGTTTTGTTGATTCCAAATTACTTAATCTTGATGAATCTAGGAATGTTAGATAGTTTTTCAGCGTTGATTTTACCAGCTGCGATCAACATCGGGAATATCTTTATGATGCGTCAATTCTTTTTATCTTTTCCAAAAGATGTGGAAGAAGCTGCGGCAATCGATGGTCTCGGCAGATTTCAAACATTCTTTCGTATCGTGATGCCATTAGCAAAACCATCCATCGCAACCCAAGCTGTCTTTATTTTTATGGGCTTTTGGAATGAATTCATGAAACCAATGCTCTATTTGACCACGCCAAGTAAATATACTTTGACTCTAGGGTTGCAGACTTTCCAAAGTCGAAATGGTGGTGTACGATGGGATCAGACGATGGCGGCAAGTGTGATCACGATCATTCCCATTGTGATCATTTACTTGCTGTTCAACAAATATTTCTTACAAGGAGTGCGAATGGATGGCGAAAAATGATTCATTTAAAGTAAGAGCACAGGAACTTTCTCATCAAACCCCTGAATACTTAGAAACATTGTTTGCAGTTGGCAATGGTCAAATTGGCGTGCGGGCAGGTCATCCCTTAAAAGTCAATGAGCTTTACGAGGGAAACCCAGGCTCCTTTGTTAATGGCTTTTTTGATAGTGAGCCGATCCAATATGGTGAATGGGCATACGGCTATGCCAAAGAGCATCAGACGATCATCAAGCTGCCGAATCTAAGAGGCGTACGTTTACAGATTGGTGACGAGGACTCTAGTGCTTTAGAATGGCAAGTAAAGCCTATACAGATGACTTTAGATTTGGAAAAAGGCGTGTTGGATGAATCCTATAAAGTAGTAACGCCACTTGGTAAAACTTTTGAATTGGTGATGCAATCGTTTGCCTCTGTGACACGAAGTGAACTCTACGTCTGTCAGTATCAAATTAAGAACACCAATTTCTCAGAGCCAATTTCCATGACACATCCGTTAGAACAAAAAGCAGCAATTGTTCAAACAGATGATCCTCGGGTTGCCAGTAAAGCACATCACTTACGAAAAGCTGATTATCAGGATTATGCGATTTGGACGGCTGAAAATAGTCAACGAAGTATAGCAATTCGAGTAATCAATGGCGAAAAGCAATTACAAGCAGAGGAAACGCTTACGACGGTTTTCCAAATGAAACTACTTGAAGATAATCAAAATCACGAAACACCTTTTAACAAAGAGTTAGCCGATTTTGAAGTTCTCTTGCAAGAGCAGCAACAAAGTTATCAGCAATTTTGGGCGGCAAGTGATATCCAAATCGAAGGAGATCCAGTTCTTCAAAAAGGCATTCGGTTCAATTTGTTTCATTTGAATCAAGGTGCGGGGCGAGACGGCAGAACAAATTTCGCAGCCAAAGGATTGACTGGCGAGGGATATGAAGGGCATTACTTTTGGGATACGGAAATGTATCTGTTGCCATTTTTTATTTTCACGAACCCTGAAATAGCCAAGGCATTGCTTTCCTATCGCGGGAAGATCTTGCCGCAAGCCAAACAACGGGCGCAGGAGCTAAGCCAAGAGGGTGCTTTGTTTGCTTGGCGAACAATTGATGGAAATGAGACGAGTGCTTATTATCCAGCGGGAACTGCCCAAGTCCATATCAATGCGGATATCGTTTATGCATTCCAATTGTATGAACGAGTGACTGGCGACCAGGCATTCATCGAAACGGTTGGCAGTGAAGTTGTTTTTGAAACGGCGAAATTCTGGTTGAGCTATGGCGATCTAGTAGAAAAAGACGGCAAGCTTGCCTTTTGCATCAATGGAGTGACTGGGCCTGATGAGTACAGTGCCCTTGTTAATAATAATTTTTATACGAATAAAATGGTTCAAAACAATCTTTACTACGCAATTGAGTTAGCACAGCGATTTGGAAAATACCAAGAATCAATTAGTGCTTGGCAGCAGGCAGCCGATTTAATGTATTTTGGCTACGATGAACAGCGAGGCATTACGAAACAAGATGATGGATTCTTAGAACAAGCAGTCTGGCCGTTTGAAACTACACCGGCTGAAAAGTATCCTCTCCTGTTACATTATCATCCAATGGTCATCTATAAACATCAGGTCTGTAAACAAGCCGATACGGTTTTGGCCCAAATGCTTTATACAGGAGATTTCAGTCTTGAGCAATTAAAAAAAGATTATGATTATTACGAGCAAGTAACGACGCATGATTCCTCCTTATCTCGTTCTATTTTCAGCGTGATGGCGAGTCGAATTGGGGACTCTGAGAAGGCGTATCGTTATTTCATGGATACGGCTTTGATGGATTTAACGGATTTACAAAAAAATGTTGTCGATGGCATTCACGCAGCCAATATGGGCGGAAGCTGGCTGAGCTTGATTTACGGATTTGCTGGTTTGTATTACGATCAAGGGTTGCGATTAGCGAATCACTTGCCACAGAAAATAAAAGAACTAAAATTTACGCTCTTTTATCAAGGAGAACCTGTTAAAATCAGTTTAAAGGATCGCGATATTGACTGTCAGTTAGCGGAGACAACCCAATTGCTCGCTACAAAAGCTGATAGTGGTATTTGGATAAAGGAGAGATAGCAAATGCGAACAACGATTCGCGATGTGGCAAAGGCAGCCGGTGTATCAATAGCAACTGTATCCAAAGTTTTTAACGGGTATAGTGATATCAACCAGCAAACCAAGCAAGAAATTTTAAAAATAGCGAAAGAATTAGACTATTCCCCAAACATGGCAGCAAGGACACTGTCTTCCAAGAAACAACAAACCATCGCCTTGATTTTAAATGAGTTGAATTTCAACCGAAAATCAACGATGCCTTTGGAAGTGTTGAATGGGGTCTATCGTTATACGGATCAGTCAGATTTTGAGTTTGTCTTTTATGGGACAAGTACTGAGAAACAAAAGCAAAAGACGTTTAGTCAGTTCTGCAATGAGCACAATATCACTGGTGTAGTGATCCAAGGGTTAAAAACCACCGATCCTTACTACCAGGAAGTACAGCAAACCTCTTTGCCGACAGTTCTGATTGATATGGAAATCGACAATCCTAAGATCGGCTTGGTTTCGATTGACAATGAAAAAGCGGCGCAAGAAGCTGTGGATTTTTTGATTGCCAATAATCATCGACAAATTGGCATGATCAACGGGAGTCGTGATGCCAATGTCAGTGAACTTAGAGAAAAAGGCTACCGCGCTTCTTTGGCAGCGCATGGCTTGTTAGTGAATGAGTCGTATATCCAGTACGCCAACTATGAAGAAGAAATTGCCTATTTGATTTGTAAAAATCTGTTAGAAAACAATCAAGAAATCACTGCACTGTTCTGTGCTAGTGATATTATGGCAATCGGAGCGATACGTGGAATCAAAGACATGGGCTTGCGGGTTCCTGAAGACATTTCGGTCATCGGGTTCGATGATATTATTTTGGCTAGCTACGTAACGCCTGAATTAACAACCGTTGCTCAAGATATGGAACGAATCGGTTATGAAGCAGCTGAATTACTAGCAGACATCATCACCAATCAAGCAGAAACGAGCCATCGAAAAATTAGTCCCCATCAATTAAAAGTGCGACAGTCGGTAGAGAAAATCAGCGAGGTTTGCTAAATAAAAAAGACATGACCTTCATTTAGTGAAGATCATGTCTTTTTTTGTGGAGAAGAAAACTCAAACAAATTGGTCGGTCATATGTGGCAACAACAAAGTGAAAGTCACGACCATTCGTTTTTTTGATAAGAAGCAAAGCACAAGTCAAGCAACTTCTTGTAGAAATTTCCCTTAATGAAAGGGAAGATATACCTATGGAGGTTGTTTGGGTTTGACTCTAAACTAGTAAGCGAGGGAGAGAGAGATGGAAAAATTAAGCCTATTGTTGTTAAGAACACTTTCGGAGCATGACGGTTTTATGACGAGTAAAGCGGCTGCTGCCGAGTTGGGTGTTAGCAGGAAAACCGTTCGCCGTTATGCAGAAGAAATCAACCAGCATCATGAACGATACGGTTGTATGATTCAAGCGAAAAAAGGGAGTGGGTTGTATTTACAAATAACGAACGAAGAAGCTTTTCAGCGAAGAAAAGAACAAGCGTCCCACAATGACGACTTTGTTTCTAGAATTATTGAATTCTTTATTCAAGAAGAAACGTATATTAAGTCCGAAATGCTTTGCGAACGCTTATTCATTTCTCAAAGCAAGCTATCTCAAGAATTGAAAAAGCTGCGACGGATACTAAGCCATTACCAGCTCTCCATTCAAACGAAGCCGTATTACGGAATGAAACTTAGCGGCAGCGAATTTGACTTGAGACGATTTATGGCTAGTAATTATTTGCAAAGAACCCATATCAAGCAGTTAGAAGAGGGCACAATCAGCGAAAATACACCGTCGCTTCTTCACCAGCAGATAAAAGCGATCGTTTCGTCGGAGTTTTCGCAAAAAGCCTACCCCATGTCGGAGGCTATTTTGAACAATCTGGTAAATCATTTAGCGATCGCTGTCTTACGCATGCAAAGCGGCCGCTACTTAGATCGAAACCTACCGATCAGCGGCAGGACCAATGATGAACAGACATTATTAGGAGAGCGAATCATCGCCAGAATTGAAAAAGAGTGTGCTGTACATTTTACCGAATACGAGCGAAATTATGTTTTAGGGCAAATCGTTGGCAAACGAGTAGTCCCTAGAAATGAAAAGATGACTGTCTCTGATGAAGCAGCAGAATTGGTCAGCAAAATTTTAAAAGCGATCAAGGAAAGCCGCCAAATCGATTTCAGTAAAGACTTGGATCTGCAAACGATGTTGATGTTGCACTTTGCTCCGCTGATCGATCGGATCGAATTGGGGATCGAGCTGAAAAATCCTTTGTTGAATGAGGTGAAGGTACACTGTAATGTCGCTTATGATTTAGCCATCATTGCCGGTCAAGTCATTGCAAAGCAATTTGAAAAGACCATCAGTGATCATGAACTCAGCTATTTGGCGATGCACTTTGATGTGGCTTTAAATAAGAAAGATTCGCAAACACAGCGCAAGTATATTTTAGTGGTCAATGACCTCGGCCGAGCGGCCAATACCTTCCTTAAAGAGAAATTTGAGTTTTATTTTCGCAATTATATCAAGAAAGTCACGGTATGCAATCCATATGAATTTTTGCAAATGATCGAAGAGCAGGAGTTCGATTTTATCTTTTCTTCGATTCCACTTCCTTACGAAGGAACGATTCCTGTTATGAATGTTGATTATTTTATGCAACCGGATATGATCAAAAAGATCGAAGCCGCATTGGCCGCTGTCTTCACAGAAGAAGTGCTTTTGAACTACTTTAGGGAATCGTTATTCATCTGTGAACAAGAATTTGAAACAAAAGAAGCGGTATTGCATTTTTTATGCCAACAAATCAAAGAACAGTATTCAATGCCTGAGAATTTTGAAACATTGGTTTTTGAACGAGAAGCCTTTTTTGGAACCGATTTCTTACCGTCAGTCGCTTTCCCTCATCCCAATGCACTGATTGGTTCAGAAACCGTGATTGCCGTTGCAAACTTGAAAAAGCCAGTGTTCTGGTACAAACAGACGGTTCGTCTCGTTTTTTTATTAGTGATTGCGGAACAAGATCATTTAAAAGTGAAACCGCTGAATGATCATTTGATCAAACAATGTTCTTCGTTGGATAAAGTAAACAAACTAGCTGCGACAACGGACTTTATGACGTTCATTAATTTTTTAAAGGAGTAGTATATGACAAATGAAAAAGTATCCTTAGAGGGTGCGTATAATTTTCGCGATTTTGGCGGCTATCGGACCAAAGAGGGCAAATACGTAGTGACTGGAAAACTATACCGCTCAGACGAGTTGAGCAAATTGACAGAAGCCGATCAAAAAAAATTAGCAGCTCTGGGAATTGAGAAAATTATTGACTACCGTAATGCCCAAGAAAGAGCAGACAATGAAGACAAACCCATTGGGAATGCTCAGATCCTTTATTTGACGCCAATTGCTGATATTGCTGCTTTAGCTTCTTCAGAAGAAGGGGAGCCAATGGCGCTTTCTGCAGAAAAAATCACCGCCGAAGTTGCAAAAGAATTGATGATTCGGCAAAATTATGAATTTGTTGAAAACAGTCAATGCAAGACCGTTTTTAAAGAAGTATTGGACATTCATTTGGAAGCTGAAGGTGCAGTGGTTCAGCACTGCCGTGGTGGCAAAGACCGCACCGGGTATGGGGTTGCCCTGATTCAGTTACTGTTGGGTGTCAGTTATGAAGAGGTCATGGAAGATTACCTGCTGACCAACGAGTACAAAAGGGAGAAAAATACCAAGAGTCTCAAGCTGATACAAGAAGAAACGAACAACCCCGATTTTGTGGCAGCAATGCGATACTTCAAAGAAGCTGATCGGTGTTTTTTACAAACCGCTTTGGATTTGATTGAGGCTCATGGGGGGATTGAAACGTATGTAAAAGAAGAACTGGGTTTTTCACAGCAGAAAATCCAGCTGCTTAAAGATAAATACTTGCGGGATTAAGTGAAGGAGGACCTTATGAATACACTGAAAGATAAAATACTAGCTGCAGCCGTTCAAGTACAAAACAATATTTATATGAAAGCCATTGCCAATGCAATGATGGGCTTAATGCCCGTCATGATGATCAGTTCCATTGCTTCCTTGATCAATGCGATCGACATTGGGGCAACGCAACAGATAATGGAACAAATTGGTTTGAAAGCATTATTAACCCAAGTCAACGCGATGACAATCGATGTCGTTTCCGTTTATGTCGCCTTTCTAGTCGGCTATAAATTAGCCGAGCATTTAAATGCGGATCAACTAAATGCCGGTATCATGAGTTTGGTCTCATTTTTGATCTTGAGTCCGATTTCGACTTTAGAAGAAACCCGTACGATGGAGTTGTCGTCCCTTGGCTCCGGTGGGATGTTTGTCGCCATGTTTGGCGGATTGTTGGGTGCCAGAATTTACATTTTATGTGTACAGAAGAATTTGATGATCAAAATGCCGGATTCGGTACCGCCGATCGTCAACAAATCCTTTGCAGCGATCGTGCCAGCAATTATTGTTTCAGCCATTATGGGCATCATTTATGTGGGCATGGCGGCAACGCCTTACGGCACGCTGACAGATATGATCTATACTTGGGTACAAGCTCCATTGACCTTGCTAGGAGCGAATATTTTTGCTTGTATGATCATTGTGGCGTTTATCGAATTTCTTTGGTTCTTTGGCATTCATGGAGTGTTGGCTGTTTATCCGATCTTGATGTTGGTCTTTTACCAACCAGGGCTTGATAATCTGGCGGCGTACAGTGCCGGCCAAGCATTACCACATTTGTTTACGATTGGGTTTATTTTGAACAATCGCGGGGCTCGTTCATTTGCAGTCGCTTTATTGGCTATTTTTGGTTGCAAATCAGAGCAGCTAAAAGCTGTTGGTAAAATTGGTTTAATCCCTTCCATGTTTGGTATTTCTGAGCCAATCAAATTTGGGATTCCTCAGGTGATGAATATCAGAATGCTGCTTCCCTTGATGTTAACACCGGCTGTTTCCGTGTTGTCAGCATATCTCTTAACAATTGTCGGCTTTTTGCCTTATCACAATGGAGTCAATATCCCAACTGGATTTCCGATTATTTTCGGTGGCTTCTTAGTGAATGGCTGGCAAGGGATCATTGCACAATTGATTCAATTTGTCTTATGTGTCATTATCTACATCCCTTTTATGCGTCTGCAAGACAAAGCAGCACTCGCTGAAGAAAAGAATCTGCAAACCCAAGCGGCAGTCGTTGAGTAACAAATAACGAGAAAATGGAGGAACAATGATGAAAAAAATAGTGTTAGTTTGCGCTGGCGGCATGTCTACTGGCGTCTTAGTAAATAATATGAAAAAAGCAGCGCAAGAAAAAGGAGAAACGGTGGCGATCGATGCGTTCTCCATTGAATCGGTCACGACTGCAGCAAAAGATGCTGATTGCGTACTGTTAGGACCGCAAGTTTCTTACAGATTAAATGAAGTCCAAGGTTTAGTTGCTTGTCCAGCAGCCAGTATCGACATGCGCACCTATGGCATGATGGATGGAAAAAAAGCATTGGAACAAGCACTTGAACTAATAGGAGAGTAGAATGGAAGAAAAAGAACAAATTTGTTTTCAGATTATCTCGCAAGCGGGTATGGCAAGAAGTTGCTTTTTTGAAAGTATTCAAAAAGGAAGAGAAGCCCAGAATCTGGCTGCACTGCAAGCAATCGAAAAAGGAAAAGAACACTATCATGAAGCCCATTTGGCACATCGGAAGTTAGTTCAACAAGAAGCACAAGGGGACAAAGTTTGGATGTCCTTACTATTAAGTCATGCGGAAGATCTTTTGATGAGCGCAGACATCATGAGTGAGCTTGCAAAAGAGTTTCAAGGGTTGTATGAAGAAATTCAGGCAATTAAGCAAACGATTCAGTCTACTGGCTCCTAACCGAAAATCGCAATAAGAAAAAGAAACGAAGTGTCAGTCCTTTGACAACACACTTGGTTTCTTTTTGCTTAAATTTGACACGCAAGTTGACAGGATTGCTTGAAGGTGTAGGATAGAAGAAAGATGGAACCTTAAATCAAACCAAGGAGTCGGACGATGAAAGCTTTCAAATCCCATACCGCACTTTTGATCATCAGCAATACGATCACGATCATCCCGTATCTTTATTTTTTATCTTTGAGCAAAGAGCAGTCGCTAAGTGCAGCATTAGCCTTTGCGCTCTTTTATACCTTTCGCATGACAGGGGTCTTTTTCTTACAGACGCTTACGGCGCTTTTCGCACCATCGCTCTTAGCAGCCAGTGTCTTGATCGGCGGCGCCGGCGCATTGGTAGGTATCTTGAGCACTTGGTGGAGCGCTGCACTCTTGCCAGCTGCTGGTTTGTTGGGGATCAGTGCTTCTTGGTTGCCGCCAGCTGACCTGATGGTACGCCAAAAAGCCAAGCTCACTGAACAGCCGCTGAAAAATGATTGGAAGGAGGCGCTGTTCTTTCTTTTCGTTTTATTGTTTGCCTTACGGTTGCCTGATGACCTTCAAGGCATTGGTCTATTTGGCAGTTATCTTGCACTCTTTGTGCTTGCGGCTAAGAGTAGTCAAACCTTCAAAAACCTACCGAAAAGACCGCTGATGCAGCGCAACCAGTTATTCAACAAGCAATTTTTGTTGTATTTCTTTTTCTTTCTCTTACTGTTTGGCTTGCGAGCAGCCAGGCTGATCAAGTCGAATGCCCTCTTTGAGTGGGCGATCACTGGTTTCTTGTTTCTCTTTGCTTTGCTGCTGATCACTTTAACGAAACGCAGTAAGTCGTGGAGACAGCCGCTTCACTTGAACATCCTCACCTTTATTCGGGGAGTGATCGGTAACTTTCTTTTTCTTTTCGGCTCGGTCTATGTTACCGGTCGATTTGGGGCACAAGCGCTCAGTACTCACGTTTACTTGCCTTATGCACTGGGCCTCTTTGGCGCAATGTTTCTCGGAGGAAAACTCGCACGCTTGCTAGAAAAACAGTTAGTACCGGCGTATTTGCTTGGATTGATGGTTGGTGTTCTTCTATTTAGCAGCGATCTTTTGATCCCAATAAGTTTATTTGTCATTAGTTTCTTTAATGCGGGATTGAATCAATGGCTCACGAAACAGTATTTGGCGGCAAAACCGGAAGCAATTGAACAGCAGAGCTTAGCCAAGTATGCCACACAAAGCAAAGGGAGTCTGGTACATCAATTTCTTTTGATGACACTCCTATTTGTCATTCTTCGTTTTGAACATCAGCCGCTGGCGTTCTTGTTTCAGCTATCAGGAACGACGGCAACGAATCAAACCTCAAGGATCCAAAGCTTTTTAGAGCCAGCAAAATGGGGCTCGATTGCAGGATTACTGTGTTTGCTAGTAGGTGGACTGGTGGTTTTTCGTAGGAATCGTAAAGAAAAATGATGGAGAAATGATTTGGAGTTGATTCGGTTTCATCGACAAAGAGAATGTTAAGTAGTTTTGTATCAACTAGAAAAAAAGATGAAACCAATTATAGGGAATAAAGTCTAAGAAAGAATAATGAACGGTAACTTGAATCGACAAATGATGGCATATATGCTATCATTTGTATATGGACAAACCTAAGTTTGAGTTTTATGAGCGACCAAATGGACACAATGAATTTATTGAGTTTTTTGAACAGTTACCTGAGAAAGACCAGAAAAAAATGTTAGCAGTCATTGCGAATGTGGAAGAACATGGAATACTGATCGCTCAAAAAATGAAATGGGTGAAAAAACTGGGAGATAACCTATTTGAGCTGAGATCAGGAATTGGAGGAAACATTCAAAGAGCTTTATATTTTCATTGGCTAGGTTCTAAATTCATTATTACCCATGGTTTCACCAAGAAAACGCAGAAGACGCCAATTCAAGAAATAGCAAAAGCGATAGAGATCCGAAAAGAATTTGAGGAGGAGATCAAAGATGCCAACAGTTAAATTCAATGATTTTTTAAAAGAAAAAATGAAAGACACTGAATTCAAAGCTGAATATGAAGCTGAAAAAGCGAAACTTGCTAGTGCTGTAGCATTGATGAAAGCGCGAGAAAGTGCAGGACTCACACAAAGAGAACTTGCAGAGCTCGCCGCTGTTCCTCAGTCAACCATTGCACGTATTGAGAGAGGGGATAATACAAGTTTCGAAACATTATCCAAACTTGCTTCCGCCCTCGGAAAAACCCTGACCGTTAGTCTAGTTTAGGTAACGCCTTAGTTATAGATAAACCAAGCGAATATTCTCAAAAAGCAGACACTGTCTTATTTCTAGACGGTGTCTTTTTTTGAAATCGCATAAAAACCGAACGTTCAGCGTTTTATCTTCCTTTATGATAGTGAATTTTATTGCACTATTTTCGAATAGCGTTAAAATAAGAACATCGTGTTAGTGAAAAAGGAACATTAAATGAACAGCTTTTTCCTGACAATGTCTTAGAGAACGGGGGAAATCAACCAAATGGCAACCATTCGCTATTTTAAAGGAGATGTTTTCCATACGCCAAGTGATGGAAAATTGGAGTATATAGAAGAAGCTTTGATTCAAGTCGATGACGCAGGGATCATCACAAAAGTCACTGCTAAAACAGATCAAGGGTATGAGTCAGAGCTGGCGAAAGCATCAGAGAATCTGCAGGCTTTATCTGCAGGCCAGTGTTTTTTACCAGGGTTTGTCGATCTGCATGTCCATGCACCACAATGGCCGCAAGCAGGGATCGCGTTAGATGAACCGTTAAATGTCTGGTTAGATGAATGCACGTTTCCGCTGGAGGCAAAATATGCCGATCCGGCATTTGCCAAAGCTGTCTATCAGGATTTGGTGGCACAGTTGTTGGCAAGAGGAACGACAACGGTTCTTTATTTTGCAACGATCCATCTAGAAGCGAGCCTTCAATTGGCGAAGACTTGTGCCGCTCTTGGTCAACGGGGATTAGTCGGAAAAGTCGTTATGGACGATCCCCAAGCCAATCCTGCTTTTTATCGGGACGCGTCAACAGAAGAGGCATTAGCGGATACAGAACGTTTTATTCAAGAAGTACAAGCAATCGCAAAGACTGCACCTCAAGGCGTTTATCCTGTGGTTACTCCGCGATTTGTCCCCAGCTGTACCGATAAAGGCTTGGCAGGGTTAGGCGCATTGGCTGAAAAGTATGATGTCCATGTTCAGACCCACTGCAGTGAAGGGCAATGGGAACATGACTTTGTTCAAGAACGATTTGGCAAAACGGATACCGAAGTGCTGCAAGATTTCGGCTTGTTGCGAGAAAAAGCAGTGATGGCTCATGGCAATTTCATCAGCCCAGCTGACGGCGCCCGTTTTGTCGAAAGCGGCGCCGCAGTTGCGCACTGTCCCATCTCAAATGCCTACTTTGCCAATGGTGTGATCCCAATCAAGCGCTTGAAAGAGCAAGGGGTCACGATTGGGTTAGGGACGGATATCTCCGGTGGTTTTTCACCGAGTTTGTATGACAACATCAAACAAGCTGTGATGTCTTCGAGAATGTTAGAAGATGGTGTAGACGTCACGCTTCCCCAAAACACACGAGGAGTAGCTGATTCTCGTATATCCGTGATCGATGCGTTCTCATTGGCGACAAAAGGCGGCGGTGAGGCACTGAAATTACCTGTAGGTGTCATCAAAGAAGGTTATGCGTTTGATGTGCAAGTGATCGATAAGCGACAAAAAGAAAATCCTTTGCCTGACTTCGGTGTGTTCACCTCACCCGAAGCAAGATTACAAAAAATCCTGTACTTAGCAACGATGCAAAATATTCGCCAAGTCTGGGTCCAAGGAAAAAAAGTACACGAAAAACGAGGAGAATGAGACAGTGGAATCAACGAAAAACAAACATTTAACGATCGGAATGAATGAAGACATTCCCTTTGGTCAAGCAGTACTTTTAGGGTTGCAGCATGTGTTGGCAATGGACGTGTATGTGCCGCCATTTATTATCGCAACGGCGGTGGCGATGTCCTCTTCAGACGCATCAGGTTTGATCCAATCGACCTTTTTAGGAGCAGGGATCGCTTCTTTGATCCAAGTCCTCTTTTTCTTGAAATTACCCGTATGTCAAGGACCATCCTTTGTCCCCGTTGGAGCGATCATCGGTATTTATTTTGGTGCCAACGGCATGGACACGGTGTTAGGAGCCAGCATCGTTGGTGCCGCAGCAGTCATTTTACTAGGTTTTACGGGCATCTATAAGTATATCGTTCGTCATTTTATTCCTACGATCGTCAGTGGAACGATCATTATGATCGTTGGGTTGACCTTGCTGCCAACGGCATTTACCAGCAATATCTATCCTGCCACTGAAACACTAAGTGCCAATCAAAACATGTTGTTAGCTGCGATTACTGCGGCGATTTTGATCTTGTTTTCTATGTTAGGTGATTATTTTCCGGGAATGGGAAAATACTTCCGGATCAGTTCAGTCATTATTGCATTGGTTATCGGTACCGTGATTGCTTCCTTTATGGGGGGCGTTGATTTTCAGTCGGTGGCGGATGCTTCTTTCTTTAGTCTGCCAAAACTGGTATTTCTAAACTATGGCCTGCACTTTGATGTTTCAGCGATCTTAACGATGCTAGTGATCTATATGGTACTCCTAGCAGAAACAACAGGAACTTGGTATGCGGTCAGTTCTGTGACAGAAGAACCTGTTACAGATGAACAGATCAATAAAGGCGTGATCGGCGAAGGGCTAGGCTGCTTGGTTGCCGCCTTAGTAGGAACGACCCCTGTG
This sequence comes from Enterococcus sp. S53, assembly GCF_016516865.1. Taxonomy (NCBI): domain Bacteria; kingdom Bacillati; phylum Bacillota; class Bacilli; order Lactobacillales; family Enterococcaceae; genus Enterococcus; species Enterococcus sp. S53. The sequence continues at coordinate 172,803 of NZ_JACVUH010000003.1, read as the reverse complement.
ACTGGTTATTCTACCAATGCAGGGATCATTTCGATCACAGGGGTTGCTAGTAAAAAAGTCTTTGTGATGGCATCCGTCTGGTTTATCCTATTGTCCTTTATGGGAAAACTTTCAGCCTTGATTCACGCAGTACCTTCTGCTGTCATCGGCGGCGTGTTCGCGGTCGTCTGCGTCATTATTTTGTTGAGCGGCTTTCGGGTCATTAAGAATGAAGAGTTTTCCGAGCGGGAGTTGTATATTATCGGGGTACCGTTGATTATTGCCATCGGCTTGTTGTTTATGCCAGCAGAAATCAAAGAATCTGCGCCTCAATTCTTACAATATTTATTAGATTCACCGATTGCTTTAAGCGCTATTGCGGCGATCGTCATGAATAAATTGATCCCAGTGAAGAAAAAATAGGAAGTAAATGAGGAATGAGCCTTTGTCTCGTTCCTTCTTTTGTTACAAACCTGTGTAAAAAGAGGGTTTTTTGTAATATAGGAAAGGTTTTCTAAGGTTAACTGGTTTACCTAAAAACAAAATAACTGTAATGTTAAAAATTACAGCAGAGAAAAGCTTGATATGATAGTCTTTTCCGATTCTTACGAAACGTAAGGCAACTGTCGTTTTCGTAATCATCTGTAATGATTTCTTTACCTATGAAATATTCTTCGGTGTTAGACTTGTTTATGCGCTTGAGTCATCTCAAATGACGCAAAATGAGTTTCAAAGAAGGAGATTTAATTATATGAAGTCTTTAAAAACTGTTTTACTTAGTACAGCTGTCCTTGCCGGTTTCGGCCTTTTCTTAGGTGGGAAAGACGCCTTTGCAGACGAACAATACACTGTTCAATCTGGTGATACATTATCAACAATCGCTACTAACTTTTATGGTTATAGCTCTGATGATACGATCAATGCGATCGTTGAAGCAAACGAGATTGCTGATAAAAACTTGATTTTTGTTGGGGAAGCACTGATCATCCCTACAGATGGCACTGCAACTTATACAGAATCTGCAAACACGACTGCTGCAGCAAGTGTACAACAACCAAGTGAACCAGCAGCTTCACAATCAAGCAACACACAATCTGCTGCTGCAAGCACTCAAAGCAGCTCAAGCTATAGCTCTTCAGCTAGCGGCTCAGAAGCTTCAGCAAAAGAATGGATCGCAAACAAAGAATCTGGTGGTTCTTACACAGCGACAAACGGACAATACTATGGTCGTTACCAATTAACCAACTCTTACTTAAATGGTGACTATTCAGCTGCTAACCAAGAAAAGGTTGCCGATGAATATGTAGCATCACGTTATGGTTCTTGGTCTGCTGCCAAAGCATTCTGGGAAGCAAATGGTTGGTACTAAGATTCTAAAATGAATCTTGTCCATGACATCTAGTAATCAATTGCCCTTATTGGCGAGTACATCTTACTCGCTGATAAGGGTTTTTTTGTATCTTCTGAGAGAGATGAATGTAACGCCGCATGCAACTCTCTAGAGTCATTTTCAGTCGACATGCCATTGATAAAAATCCCTTTTTACACGGCAACCATGTATAATAGTAGGAAGTAGAGCAGAAGGCGATTCAATCTGTCAAAAATTGAGACAGAAAATGACGGTTTTGATAGTAGAAAGTGAGGGGCACACAATGAGTACATCGATTGAAGAAAAAATTGCACAAAAAATGCAGCGATTTCAAGCATTTGGGGAAGGCTTGCCGGGAGCCAAAGTCTATTACCGCGAAGATTGGGATGCAATCTACTTTGATTTAGTAGGAAAACAGTTTGGGATCATGAGTCCGCAAGCAGAAGAAACAGCGTTTTTGACTTTGAAAAATCTGCCCGAGGTCAACGAAACGCTGCGAGAGCAATTTCCTGACGTCATCATTCCGGGGTATTATGCCAATAAGACCCATTGGAATACCATCAAGTTGGCATCTGATGCCTTGATGGAAGAAAACATCGAACAAATGATTTTGGTTTCCTACGATCTAGTCAAACAAAAACTGACAAAAAAACAAAAAAGTGAGCTGGAAAACAGCGAATCGTAAGTCAAAGATTTAGCGACAGAAAATAAGGAAGACCCTATTGAGGATCATCATAATCCCTTTATTATTCGTTATTTTCGCCAACGTTTATGCAATATTTTCAAAGAGCTTTCATGAAAGCTCTTTTTGTTTTATTTGTTCGCTTGTTTCTAGTCGTGATCCATGGTAAATTGTTGTGCAACCGAAATTTTTTGGCAGTCTTTTCTGCTAAACACAAAGGAGTGGTACGTATATGGATCTGGTCTTACGCCATGTCAAAAAGTACAAAGCGGCAACTGGCATTGCCTTATTATCGGTCATTTTAATGGTCGTTGCTGCATTATGGCAGCCGAAGCTCTTGCAGCAAGTGCTAGAGTCAATTATTACCGAAAACAATGATGAAATGAAAAAAATTGGTGTGCAGCTGATTGGGCTAGCATTGCTAGGCCTTGTTGCAGGGATCATCAATACGGTTTTTTCTGCGAAAGTGGCGCAAGGCGTTAGTGCCGATATTCGAGAAGAAATGTTTCGGAAAATCCAGACCTTCTCATTTGGTAATATCGAAACCTTCTCGGCAGGAAACTTAGTGGTGCGTTTGACCAATGACATCACGCAAATTCAAAACTTAGTGATGATCTCTCTACAATCGTTGTTTCGCATCCCGTTCTTATTTATCGGTGCCTTCATTTTGGCGATGGCAACCATGCCACAACTGTGGTGGATCATCGTCTTACTGATTATCGCTGTTCTAGTGATTACGGCACTCTCCTTTACACGGATGGGGAAACACTTTATGATCATCCAAAACTTGATCGATAAAATCAACGGGATCGCCAAAGAAAATTTGATGGGGATTCGTGTGGTGAAATCCTTTGTCCAAGAAGACAACCAACTGCAAGGCTTTTCCAAAGTCAGTGAAACGTTAACGAAGCATAATATTATTGTAGGAACCCTGTTCTCTGTAATGATCCCCTCCTTTATGCTGGCGGCCAACTTAGCAGTGGTCGGCGCGATTTTCTTTGTCAGTGATCTAGCGAAAGATGACCCAACCTTGATTGGGGGAATTGCCTCATTCATGAACTATTTGATGCAAATTATGATGGCGATCATTATCGGCGGCATGATGATGATGATGACATCACGGGCTGCAGTTTCGCTAAAACGGATCAAAGAGATTCTAGATACCGAACCAGATCTGCAATACCAAGATGTCCCAGAACAAGAATTGTCTGGAAGTGTCGCTTTTGAAAACGTCAGCTTCCGTTACCCTGGGGATGAAAAAAATGCCCTAACGGATATCAGTTTTACCATCAAACCTGGCGAAATGATTGGGATTGTAGGGGCGACTGGTGCCGGCAAATCAACACTGGCGCAGCTGATTCCCCGTTTGTTTGACCCAACGGAAGGTGTCGTGCGGGTTGGCGGCGTTGACCTAAAAGAAGTCAATGAACAAAGCTTGCGAAAAACGGTCGCCTTTGTCTTGCAAAAAGCGATCCTCTTTTCAGGAACGATTGCCCAAAACTTGCGGCAAGGGAAAAAAGATGCTTCAGAGTCTGAGATGTCTCGGGCAACAGAAATCGCCCAAGCCAGTGAATTTATTCAAAAATTGACAGCGGGTTTTGAAGCGCCGGTCTCCGAGCGCAGCAGCAATTTTTCTGGAGGACAAAAGCAACGCTTATCGATTTCTCGAGGCGTGATCGGTGAACCGAAAATTTTGATTTTGGATGATAGTACGAGTGCATTAGATGCGCGTTCGGAGAAATTGGTTCGCGAAGCATTTGAAAAACAATTAAAAGACATGACAACAATCATTATCGCGCAAAAGATTGCCTCTGTTGTGAAAGCCGACCGTATCTTCGTTTTAGATAATGGACGTCTGGTTGGTGAAGGAAGCCATGAATTTTTAGCCAATAACAATGCCATCTATCAAGAAATCTTCGCAACACAGAAAGGAGAGGAGTAACCATGACAGATTTGTTCAAAGCGAGTAAATTTTTCTATCATTACTTAAAACAATACAAGTGGTCGTTTCTATTCATTTTTGTAACGGTGATTCTGGCAACGTATCTGCAAGTGCAAGCACCAGTTTTTGTTGGAGAAGCGTTCCAAGAGTTGGCGAATTATGTTGGTGGTTTGATGCAAGGGGTCGATGATAAATCGGCTTTTCTATCAATCATTTGGAAATTGTTGATTTTTTATGTCTTAGCCAGTGCAGCCAATTTTGTTTATAGTATCTTGTTCACGCAAGTGGTGGGAAAATCAACCAACAGAATGCGGATCGGCTTATTCAATAAACTGGAAAAATTGACGATCAAATTCTTTGATTCCCATCAAGACGGTGATATTTTGAGCCGTTTCACCAGTGACTTGGATAACATCCAAAATAGTCTGAACCAAGCATTGTTGCAAGTGCTGACCAATGTAGTCTTAATGGTGGGGATCTTGATCATGATGTTCCGTCAAAACGTTGAATTGGCATGGGCAACGATTGCTTCTACCCCGATTGCGGTCTTAATCGCGGTGATCGTGATCCAAAAAGCCCGCAAATATGTCGATCTACAGCAAGATGAAGTCGGAAAATTAAACGGCTATATCGATGAAAAAATCAGTGGGCAACGAATCATCATCACCAATGGACTGCAAGAAGAAACCATCGACGGTTTCTTGGTCCACAACCAACAAGTCCGCGAAGCTACCTACAAAGGGCAAGTCTACTCTGGGCTGCTTTTCCCCTTGATGCAAGGGATGTCCTTGTTGAACACGGCAATCGTGATTTTCTTTGGTGGCTGGTTAGCATTGAACGGTGACTTAGAACGTTCCGTTGCCTTAGGATTAGTTGTGACCTTTGTCCAGTATTCGCAGCAATATTACCAACCGTTGATGCAGATCTCTTCTGGTTACAGCATGATTCAGTTGGCGATCACCGGTGCGCGCAGAATCAATGAAATGTTTGATGAACCTGATGAAATCAAACCAAAAGACGGGATCAAAGTGAAGGGCATCAAAGAGGCGGTTGCTTTGAATCATGTGGACTTTGGGTATGACAGTCAAGAATTAGTCCTAAAAGATGTCTCGATCACGGTCAACAAAGGCGAAATGGTCGCATTGGTCGGGCCGACTGGTTCTGGAAAAACGACCATCATGAACTTGTTGAATCGGTTCTATGATGTGAATGGTGGTTCTGTGACCTTTGACGGCATCGACATCCGGGAGCTAGACTTGGATCTGCTGCGTTCTCAAGTGGGGATCGTTTTGCAAGAATCCGTGTTGTTCTCAGGGACGATTCGTGAAAACATTGCTTTTGGGAAACCAGAAGCGACTGAAGCCGAAGTCATTGCAGCAGCGAAACAAGCCAATATCCATGAGTTTGTTATGACGTTGGAAAAAGGCTATGACACGGAGATCACCGAAGAGAACAATCTTTTCAGTACTGGTCAAAAACAATTGATGAGTATTGCCCGAACGATTTTGACCAATCCAGAATTGTTGATTTTGGATGAAGCCACCAGTAACGTTGATACCGTGACTGAAGCGAAAATTCAACGAGCAATGGATGAAGCAATCAAAGGACGAACCAGTTTTGTGATCGCCCATCGTTTGAAGACGATTTTGAATGCCGATCGTATTGTTGTCTTGAAGGACGGCGAAGTCATTGAAGAAGGCAATCACCATCAGTTGGTGGCTGCCGACGGCTTTTATGCGGAACTGTATCACAATCAATTCGTTTTTGAATAAGCGCAAACCAACGTAAAATCATTAAGAAGACACTAGCAGGACAGCCCGCTGATTTCGTCAACCAATCGACGAAACAGCGGGCTGTTTTTTAGGTTAGAGTAAGCGCTTCTTATGACCACAATGTCTATGAGCAGTTAGTGGTATAAGGGGTCCGTTGTTCTGATAACCAAAAAAAGACCAGCCTGAAACATGGTCTTCTTTGGTTTTTAGTGATACGCAGCGGTTTGTGCCAACCACTCAATAAAATGGTCTGGCTGTTGCCTATCCTGTGCCACGATATTCCACTGCTGGTCTTTGCAACGAGTGCATTCATGCAGCAGCTGATAGCCTTTTTTGGAGTGTTGGCGATAGTCGATCGGTCGCATCAGGCCATGGCAAGTATTTTGACGATCACCCGGGCGAATATCCACGTGTAACGAGTAGAGGCATTGGGGACAATGGTTGCGGTACGAACCATTGGTCAAGGGGGCAACAGGCGTACTGCAGTTTTTACAAACAAAGGTCGTGTTTTCATCTTTTCTCATTTTGCTTTCCTCCAAAAGAATGATTTCTTTTGAGAGAAAAGGGTTCCGTTCGTTCTTCATCAGGCTTCTTTGGCTAGGGACACATTCACCGTCCGTAACGATTACTTCTGCTTCCAGCTTCATGCGATTTCGCAATCCGTACCACGCTTAGTTTTTTTGTTTTGTGCTAAGCACTGTGTTGCGGCAGCCCACAACCCAGCAGTAAGTGTAGTCCAAAGTCACTGTCATTGGCGTCGTCCCCTAGAAAGCAATTGAGGAATGCTTTTTCATAGAGTCCCTCCTATGTGTTTATGAGGGTATTATAGCAGAGAAAGAATTGGAATTCTAAAATAGATAAAAATATTGATCCTAATTATGGATTCGTTTTTCGTAAAAAATATAATGATTTATATATAATGCTCATATTTTTTGTATAAGTAGATAGCTTCCAGTTGAATTTTATTTATAAAAGAAGAGACACTGATTCATAGCATGGAGAAAGGGTAATTGAATGAAAGGAATGCCATGAGGTCTTCCGCTAACTAGAAAGCTGAAGATTCAAACGGAACAGTAGCAAAAAATGTATGAGACGCGATAGAAAAACCGAAGAACGAGCTGAGCGTTTTTCCTTGAAAAGGAGGCAGCTAGCTGGTTCTTCGGTTCTTTGTTGACGATGAAAGATTAATAGTACTCCCCGTGGCGATAGTCCCATGAGTTGAACTGATCAGAAAGGTACATTTGGATTTTTTCAACATCGAGTCCTTTACGGATCAAGACAGGTGCTGGCGTGATGGAGCGTTGGTCTCCTTGCTCTGGAATCAAGTTGCCGTCTTGGTCAACGAAAGAAACCATGACTCCTTGCTCATAGCGGGTTTCCAGCGTTTTATCTGGTTGGATCGATGCAACATAGTCGTTTCCTTCGATGATCAGATCGGCTTCTTGAGCGATTTGTTCACCGATCCCTTCAACAAGTCCACGATTTCCTTTGCCTGAAGGGTTCGCTGAGCTGGCGAAAAGCAATTTCTTTTTTTGATCCCAAAGTTCTTTTGAGATCTGCTCACCAGGGACACCGAATTTGATCACGAAACAGCTAGTTCCCCGAACGTCCGTCATCAATTCTTCTGAGCCATCGTTTGGGATATAGGCTTTTCCTGATTCTTTCCAAGGCAAAATCGCACCGAATAACACGTCATTGTTCCAACACGTTTCATAAACAGCGGCGGTTTCCGTATTTAATTCAGCTAGTTCGTGTAGCTGCTCCAATGAGCTGCAAAGAACGACACCTGGTTTATTACGTTTGCGATTCTTTGCCGAAAACTTGCGTTCCAGCCCTTTTTTATCAGAGACGGCAATAATATAGCCGACTTTGGTGGGGCAGACGATCACTTTGCCTTCTTCATTCAAATAGTTGATCGCTCGTTGGTTAGGTTCTCCTGTCCATGGGACTTGTTTTGCTTCATTCACTCTCTTCATCCTCCCTGTCTTCCAATGAATCGCCGTTATGAAAAATATAACGGAATATTCTGAAAATTCTGATTGAATATGGTTACCCTTGATGATAAGGGAATCAATCTGCGTAGTCAAGGGAATTTACACCAGAATGTAAAAAGAATAGGCCGGGGAAATCGAGTATCTGTAACGAGGACTAGGAAGAATGAGTGACAGCAACACTATTTTTTTCCGCTTTGTATGAAAAAAATGACTGTTTTTTATGTTATTTATATGGGAAGATAGGCTTATAGATAGAAGAATGCAATCAAATTGATAGTTTTTTTGAAAAAAAGAAAGAGGAATATCATGAGTGAAAAGAAAAAAATACGCAAGCTCTTGCTGGCATCGATTGTCGCTGGAAGTATCTATGGCGGCGGTGCCTTGCTTTTTGGGTTACTGGTCAGTTATAACGTTCTCTTGTTAGATGGAGTTTATACATTGATTGGTGCAGTGATGTCGCTGATTGCTTTATATGTAGCAAAGTATATCCAAGCCCAAGATTTTGAACGTTTCCCATTCGGTAAAGAGGCATTGATGCCATTAGTGGTATTTATTCAATATAGTATCATCCTGCTGATCTCAATTTATGGGATTATTGAGTCTGCCTTTAGTTTGTTACACGTTAGTGACGGCATGATTGATCCAATCGGTTTGTATTTCTCACTGGTTGGTACGATCTACTGTTTCTCTTTTTACTTGTACTTAAAAAAGAAACCACTGACTCATCCCTTTTATTGGGTGGAACTAGAACAATGGCGTTTCGGCTTTTTCTTTAGTCTGGGTGTTGTCGGTTCGTTTCTTGTGTCCTGGCTGATCCAAGCCAGTCCCTATGGAAATTTCGCAATGTATGTCGACCCAATCATCTCCATCGGGATCACCTTGTTCTTTATTCAGCTTTCGATTAAAGAGTTGAAAGCGGCCATTCTGGAATTGACTTCTTCAACACCGAAAGAAGAACTACGAGAGTCCATCATGACGATCGTTGAAAAAGAATTGCGCGCAGAAGAAGTGGTGGACTTTGTGTTACGTACCGCCAAAGTCGGCAATCAAGTCATTGTGGAATTAGATGTGGTGATTTTACCTGCCAGTCCTCTCGATACAGTTGGGCGGCAAGATCCCTTGCGAGAACGGTTGAATCAAGCAATCAGCCGACAGATATCCGGTTATTCCCTCTGGCTAAACATAAATTTTGTCGGAGACATCAAATGGGCGTATAGTGAGGAGTAAGAATGGCTGCTAGGCGGTCACTGACGGAATCAACTTGTGAAAATGACAAAGAAAAGAGGAAACAAATGACAATTCTGAAAACTTATGGAAAAATTACCGCAGCACTTTTTTTGCTAGCGGCAAGCATCAATTTATTTTTAGGCCCGCATCATGTGGCAGCTGGCGGTGTCAGCGGAATCGGTATTTTATTAGAGTCAGCACTCGGTTGGGATCGAGCGGCTGTTATTATGGTGTTGAATATTTTTATGCTTATTCTGGCCTATGCTTTCTTAGGGAAGGGGCCTTTTCTGAAAGTCCTCTATGGTAGTTTTGCTTTTCCAGTAGCAATTGCTTTAGTCCCAGAATATATGGTGGCTGAAGATCGGCTGCTTTCCGTGATATTTGGCAGTGCGATTTTTGCTTTAGGAGTAGCGATTTTGTACAAAAATCAGTCTTCCAGCGGCGGCACAACGATTCCACCGCTGATTTTCAAGAAATACTTTAATTTGAATCCAGCGATTGGCTTGCTGGCGACCGATGCGATCGTTGTTTCCATGAACTTGTTCGTTTTCGGGTTTGAAGAGTTCTTGTTTGCGATATTATCGATCGTGATCACCTCTGGTGTGATGACCTACATTGAAACGGGCTTTAACCGGAAGAAATCCATCATGATCTTAAGTGAGAACCACGTGAATGAGATTCGAGAAGCGGTCTTTGATAAAACAGCTCGTGGTGCCACTCTATTGGCTGCCCAAGGCGGTTACCAGCAAGCCGACAAGCAAGTGTTGCTGATCGTGGCCAGCGACCAAGAGTTTATGCAGATCAGACAAATCATTGAGACCATTGACCCAAAAGCGTTTGTGATCGTCAATAATGTCTCAGAAGTACTGGGCCAAGGCTTTAGTTATCACCCAATCGAATGAGCGTATTCTCGCTTGTTCAGCGTATGAAACCACCCTCGTCAAGTAGGCTATCTACTCGACGAGGGTGGTTTTTAGGGTCCATGATTTTCAAATAGCTTTACTCCGTAAAGTAATCGGGAAAGGCCTTTTCCACAAAAATCAAATCGTTATCAATGACATCAATGTGTTGTCCGACCAAGGGAGCAATTTTGGCTTGGTCTTTTTCTTTTAAAGTGGCTAAGATTTCTTCGTGATCCCGCAAAATAATTTCCCAAGACAATTCCTCCACCTCTAAACGTAAGAAGCGAAAGCGATTTAAAGGGAGATTGATCGTTTGTAGCCAATTCCAGACATTTTCTTTGTCGGCGATTTTATAAATCAACTGATGGAAGGCCTCGTCGAGTTGGAAAAACTCGATTTCATCCTTCAATTGGGCATAGGTCCGCTGCAAAACAACGAGTTTTTCTAGTTCTTTCAGCTGTTCTTCTGTAACGGCTTGGCAGGCAGCTACGAATACTTCTTTTTCAAGCGTCTCTCTGACAAAACGAGCTTCTTCAATTTGTTTGATACTGATTTTAGAAATATAGGTGCCGCTTTGGGGAACGACATGGATCAGTGCTTCACGGCGCAGACGAATAATTGCTTCACGGATCGGCGTCCTGCCAATGGTTAGCCGTTGCTCCAATTCCTTTTCAGATATTTTTTGACCGGGAATCAGTTTGGCGGTTAAGATCAACTCTTTGATTGATTCATAAGCTTGTGATTGAAAATTTGTAGGGTTCAACATAAACGCTTCTTTCTGTATCAGGCATTCAATTCCCTTCTAAAGAAAAACTCTGAAGGAAGGTGCCTAGGGATAGTTTTGAGTAATAAAACTAGTATATAAGTTGAATAACCTTTTGTAAAGGCTTGCAATTCAGTATAGAATGAACTAGAATACTAATATATCAGTTTCGAGAAAAAGGAGGAAGTAGGATGTTTGATTTTGCTGCCTTGAAGCAGGCAGGAGTTACGATGCCGATCGTTCCCAAAGAAGTGACGGATCAATCAGATACTCAGTTTCAATGGCTACACTTTGGTGGGGGAAATTTGTATCGGGCATTTCACGCAGAAGTAGCCCAAACGTTGATCGATCAACAAGCGCTGACAAAAGGAATCGTAGTTTGTGAAACCTTTGATGAACAGGTAATTGATCAAGTATATGCCCCTTACGAGAATGACATTTTAGAAGTGATCATGCACGAAGGGGGACGGTTGGAGAAAAAATTGCTCCAGTCAACGGCGGCTAGTTATTATTGCCATCCTTCCCGTGCTGCGAGTTATGAGCAAATACGCAAAGTATTTCAGGAGCCGTCACTACAGTTGGTTACCGTAACGATCACAGAAAAAGGCTATGGCTTAAAAGACAGTCAGGGGAATTTTTTACCTGTTGTCCAAGCGGATCTCGCTGCGGGTCCCCATCAGGTCAACCATACAATGAGCATTTTGGCTAGCTTTTTATGGGATCGTTTTCAATCAGGGGCACTTCCGATCGCCATGGTTTCCACCGATAATTTTTCGCAAAATGGGCTCCGTTTCCAAACGGCGATTGTCACCATTGCAAAAGAATGGCAAAAGCTGGGGCATGTTTCAGAAGCGTTTGTCCGATACTTAGAAAACAACGCGCAGGTGACGTTTCCGTGGTCAATGATCGATCGGATTACGCCAAATCCTTCAACAGCAGTTGCAGAAGAATTAGCATCAGCTGGCATTCAGCAGTTGCCAGTCATCCGAACCGATAAAGGAACGACGATCGCTCCGTTTGCTAATACAGAGGCGACTCATTACTTAGTGATTGAAGATGATTTTCCAAATGGTCGCCCGAATTTGGATAAAGCGGGGGTGATCTTGACGAGTCGAGAGATCGTCGACAAAACCGATAGTATGAAAGTCACAACTTGTTTGAATCCACTGCATACCGCAATGAGTTTGTTCGGCTGTTTACTCGGTTATACATCCATTGCTGCGGAAATGTCCGATCCTGATATTGTTGCTTTGATCAAAGGAATCGGCTATCGTGAAGGCTTGCCGGTAGTGGAAGATCCTGAGATCATTCAGCCAAAGAAATTTATCGATGAGGTGGTCGGCCTTCGTTTACCCAATCCGCTGATTCCTGACACTCCACAGCGGATCGCCGCAGATACCTCACAGAAAATCGCCATCCGTTTTGGCGAAACCATCAAAAAGTATGTGGAAAAAGAAGGCTCGGCTTCTGAGCTGACTTTCATTCCCTTAGCGATTGCAGGCTGGTTGCGTTATCTATTAGCGATCGATGATGAAGGCCATCCATTTGGCCCAAGTCCTGATCCCCTCTTAGCAGAATTACAAGAGAATTTACATGAGTGTCAGTTGGGGACAGTCGCCGATGTTCAAGGGATCATTCGACCAATCTTAGCAAATCCGCAGATTTTTGGTTTGGATCTCTATCAAGCAGGAATCGCTGAAAACGTGGGTCACTTGTTTGCTAAGATGCTGGCAGGAACCGGCGCAGTCCGTAAAACATTACATGAAACAGTAGAAGGGATCGAATAAAAAATGGAAATGACATTTCGTTGGTATGGAAAAGACTACGATAAAATCAAATTAGCAGATATCCGGCAAATTCCTGGGATGAAAGGCATTGTCGGCACACTCTTTGATTTGCCTGCTGGGGCAGTTTGGCCGAAAGAACGGATCAAGGCGCTCGTGGAAGAAGTCGAAGCAGCTGGACTTTCCCTCAAGGTGATCGAAAGTGTCAATATTCATGATGACATCAAGATTGGCTTGCCTTCGAGAGACCTGTATATCGAAAACTACAAAGAAACGATTCGAAATTTGGCAGCATATGGGATCGAAGTGATCTGCTATAATTTTATGCCGATTTTTGATTGGATCAAAACGGATCTCGATTATCGATTGGCTGATGGTTCTTCTACGATGGCATTTGAAAAAGCAGGGATCGACAAAGACCCAGAAGAGATCGTCAAAGAAGTCGAGGAATCAAGCTCTGGCTATACCTTGCCAGGCTGGGAACCAGAACGTTTGGCACATGTCAAAGAACTGTTTGCTGCGTATAAGGATGTCGATGATGACAAATTAAGAGAAAACTTTGCTTACTTCCTAAAAGCCATCATTCCCACCTGTGAAGAGGTCGGCATCAAGATGGCTGTTCATCCAGATGATCCCCCCTATTCGATTTTTGGTCTGCCGCGTATCGTTAAAAACCGCGATGATCTGGATTGGGTCTGCAACGTGGTCGACAGTCCGTCAAATGGCATCACACTTTGTACTGGCAGTATCGCCGAAGACCCAGACAATAATGTCTATGAGATTTTGGCTGAGTTTTGTCGCCGGGACCGGATTCCTTTTGCCCATGTTCGTAACATTCAATACTTGGGTAATGACAAAGACTTTTATGAAGCACCGCATCTCTCCTCTGAAGGTTCTTTAGACATGTATCAAATCCTAGAAGCGATGTACAAAAATGGCTTTGACGGCTACATTCGACCAGATCATGGGCGAATGATCTGGGGAGAGACGGGACGTCCAGGCTATGGCTTGTATGATCGGGCGATCGGCGCTTCTTACTTATTAGGGTTGTGGGAAGCCATCGACAAGAGCGTGGGGCGTTAAGAAAAGGAGCGAAGAAATGTTTTTAACTGATGATTTTATTTTGAAAAACAGCTTTGCCAAACAGTTATACCATGGGTATGCAAAAAAGCAGCCGATCATTGATTACCATTGCCATTTAGAGCCGAAAGAGATTTTCGAAAACCAAAACTTCACCAATCTCACCCAAGCGTGGCTGGCGGAAGACCATTACAAATGGCGCTTGATGCGAGCCAATGGTGTTGCGGAATCATTGATCACTGGCGATGCTGACGACTACGAAAAATTCTGTGCTTGGGCGCAGACCTTGGAGGCTTGCATTGGCAATCCCTTATATGTCTGGACCAATTTGGAATTGAAACGAATCTTTGGTATTGATGAGCGGTTGACACTAGCCAATGCAGCAAGCATTTGGGAAAAAGCCAATCAACAGCTGCAAACGAAGGAATTTTCACCACGAGGGCTGATCAAAAAGATGGCCGTTGAGGTGATCTGTACGACGGATGATCCCATTGATTCGTTGACGTATCATCAAAAGCTGGCAGAAGAATCCTTTGCTGTGTATCCTACCTTTCGTCCTGACAAAGCAATCAATCTGCAGAATCCAGAATTTCCAGCATACCTTAAGCAATTGGCTGTAGCTGCGAGCAAAGAGATCACTAGCTATCAAACGCTAGTTGAAGCATTGACCGTACGTATTTCTTATTTCCAGCAACAGGGCTGTCGTTTAGCAGATCACAGTCTGTCACGTCTTGGAGAGGAAGCTTATGATGTCGCTGCACTTGAAGCGATTTTTCAAAAGCGTTTGACCACTGAGACATTGACTAATGAAGAAATCAGACAGTTTCAAACCGGCTTGCTGATTGACTTGATGCGCCAGTATGCGAAACAAGGCTGGACCGCGCAATTGCATCTGATGGCGACTCGCAACAACAGTCAAAAGCTCTTCCAACAACGAGGACCTGATAGCGGCGGTGATGCGATGGGGGACGACCGTCTAGCGAGGGGCTTAAGTCGGACATTGGCGCAGCTTCAGGCGGAAAGCTTACTGCCGAAGACAATTTTGTATTCACTGAATCCCAAAGATTATCCGGTGTTGACTGCGCTGATGGGGGCGTTCCAAGAAGAAAGTAAAGGTAAGCTGCAATTAGGCTCTGCTTGGTGGTTCAATGATACGTATTCTGGCATGCGGCATCAGTTGACGACCCTAGCAGAAGGCGGGATTCTCGGAAACTTCGTCGGCATGCTGACGGATTCCCGCAGCTTTTTGTCTTATCCACGCCACGAGTATTTCCGGCGGATTTTGTGTCAGGTGATCAGTGAATGGGTGGAAGACGGTCAACTGCCAGCAGATGAAATATATTTAGGACAGATCGTCGCAGATATCTCTTATCACAATGCGAAAACCTACTTTGATTTTCCAAACTAATGACTACTCGATTCGTTCTTGGCTTACTAGAGAAGGGATCGAGTTTTTGTACGGCTATTGCTAAAGTTGCGTCTGTTCATTTACTATTGGTAGGGAATCCAGTACTATGATAGAAAGATCAAAGAAGGAGCGAACAGTATGAATCCATTCTATGAAGAAGTCTATGCGCTGGCGCGGCAGATCCCTTTTGGTAAAGTCGTCTCCTATAGTCAGATCGCATGGAAATTGGGACAAATCAACGGTGCGCGGGCAGTCGGTCGAGCGATGCGCTTGAGCCCTCAGGATGTCCCTGCCCATCGAGTCGTGCGGGCAGATGGCGTCTTAGTTGGTCCTACCGCCAATGTGCGAAAAGCAGCACTCGTCGATGAAGGGGTGGTCTTCAAAGCCAGTGGTCGTATCGATATGAAGGCTTGCAGTTGGTCCATGAGCGAGATCGCTCCCGCTCAAATGAAGGATCCGTTATGAAAAAACGTGAATTTATCGTACAAGATCTGTTGAGTAAAATCTATCAGGAAGAATTTTCTGCCGGCAAACTACCCAACCAAAGAACCCTTGCGCAAACCTATGGTGTTTCTCGGTTTACGATCCAGCAAGCAATCAAAAACCTTGAAGAGATCGGGATCGTCAAAGTGGTTCAAGGCTCAGGGATTTTTATCCATGAAAAATGGGTCAAAAACCCAATGATCTTTAATTCCTTGACCCGCACCCCTTATGACCGAATCCGTTCCAAAATGATTTCCTTGAATAAGGCGGCAGCAACGTTGGATGAACAGCAGATTTTCCAAATAGGCCCAGACGAGGAAGTCTGGACCTTTGAACGAGTGCGGATCGTTAATTACAAAATCGAACAGCTGGAGACTTCTAAATTGCCCGTCAGCCTATTTCCCGAATTGACACAAGAAATCGTGGAGCACTCGATCCAACGCTATGTCGAAAGCTGCGGATACCGCATTTCCCACTACATCACCAGCTATACTCCCATCACCACATCGACCGCGCAATCCGGCATTTTATTGTGCAAGCGGGGGACGCCAGCAATGCAGATCAGCAATCGGGCGATTTTAGAAGACGGCCGCGTGTATGAGTTCAGCAATATCGTTGCCATTGATTATGCCGTGACCTACATCCGTCCCTTTGACCGTGAGATCCATCGCTCACGCATCGATTGATTTCGGGAAAGCAAAGGTGCCAGTTGAGTCGTCTTTACCCAGAGAGAACAAAAGACATCCCCTGTCGGTGGACAGGAGATGTCTTTTGTTGTGTTTAAGGAGTGATCAATGTGCCGTCTGGTGTACGGCTCTGGGTCCATTCATGAGGACGGTAAACCACGGGAAATTCCGCAGCTGCTGCTTCATCAAACGTGATCCCGATCCCACTTTTCTCGATGGGATAAAAATAGCCATTTTTTGGTTGCGGACTGCCACCAAAGACCGATTGGGTATTTGCTGGGATCGCAATCGTTTCTTGGATCGCGGCATTGTGGAGATGGATATTTAGATGGGTGTTGACGGCTAAGCCGACAGGGCTGATATCAGACGGTGTGTGCCAAGCGATCCGAATGCCCATCGCATCGCAGAAGTGAGCCAATTTCAATGCTGGCGTGATCCCACCGATTTGTGAGACATGGGCACGCATAAAGTCGATCTGTTGATTTTTGACCAGCTCTTGCCATTCCATCGGATTATTGAACAATTCGCCGGTCGCGATCGGGGTCGCCGACTGGCTGCGGAGTTGCTGCAACCACTTGTTTTGATCCGGCGGCAAAATATCTTCGAGGAAAAAGAGATTAAAAGGTTCAGCGGCTTTTGCAAATTGAATCGCTTGGTTTGGATGCAGCCGTTCATGCACGTCGTGCAGCATTTGGAATTGATTGCCGTATCGTTCTTGGATCGCAGCAAACATCTTCAGTGTCGTATCCATGTAGTCCGTTTGATCAAAATAGGAACCTGCGATGGGCTGATCGGGTGTTTGCAGTTGGCTAGGATTTCCACCATAAAAGCCTAATTGGCAACGGATATAGCGATACCCCTCAGCCAAGAAGCGATCGATTTCTTGGTAAAGGTCTTCGAGATTATCTGCCACGGCATGAGTATAGGCGGGAATCGCCGTACGCGCTTTTCCACCTAACAGTTGATACAATGGCATATCGGCTAATTGTCCCTTGATGTCCCATAAAGCCATGTCGACTCCTGAGATGGCATTGTTGGTGATCGGACCATTCCGCCAGTAAGAATTGACATTCATCACTTGCCAAAGATCTTCGATTTGATTGGCATCGCGGCCAAGTAAGAGGGGGCGTAAATACTCGTCAACGACGGTTTTTACGGCTAGTGGGCGAAACTGGAAGGTTGCGCAACCTAACCCAGATACGCCTTTGTTCGTTTCTACTTTAACGACAACAAGGTTATGGCGATCAGGTTTGATCGCAAAGGCTTTGACGTCGGTGATGATCGTTGGTGTCATTTCATTCACTCCAATTTTTGTCTCTAGGTGCTATAGCCATTGAAACATGCTTGGCAACCGCTGTCAATTTGGTCTAATAAAAACTGAATATACACCATAAAACCAGTCCAATTTTTGAGTGTTTTATAATGAAACGTTGATATATAGCGTTTTTATTCTGCTTTTATCAAAAAAGGACTGGTTTTACAAGTCTGTGTGAGCATGCTACTATGTGTGTGAAAACGGAAACACCTGAAAGGGCGCCCGTCAAAAGGATCAGGACCGTTAGCAAACAACAGGGGGAAAAAAAGATGACCAAAGAAGACATCGTAAAACAGATCATTAAAGATGTTGGCGGATCAGACAATATCAACAATGCGTGGCACTGTATGACTCGCTTGCGTTTTGATTTAAAGGATGAGAAAAAAGTCGACTATGCGGCGTTAGAAAAAACACCCAAAGTCGTAGGAACAAAATATCAAAGCAATCAGCTGCAAGTAGTGATAGGAACGGACGTTGCTGATTATTATGCACCTCTAGCCAAAGAATTAGGTCTTGATGAAGCGAACCAAGGGGAAACATCAGAGAAAAAAGGCGCCGTTTCCTTATTTATGGATACCGTTTCTGGTGTTTTTGGTCCGATCGTTCCAGCTATCGCTGGCGCAGGAATGATCAAAGGATTGATGGCTGGATTGGTGGCATTGAATGTCATCTCTAATCAAACAGATACCTATTTAGTGATCGACATGATTGCGAGCGGCGTATTTACATTCTTGCCATTTTTTGTTGCTGCTTCTGCCGCTCGGATTTTTAAAACCAATCAATATTTAGCGATCGCAATCGCGGCAACGCTGCAATTTCCAACGATGACCAATGCGGTAGCCGAAGGGAGCATTTCCGCCTTTCGTTTGTTCGGCGTATTGCCAGTACCCGTCTTTAACTATGCAGGGACAGTGATTCCCATTATCTTTGCTGTGCTGGCGCTCAGTTATATTTACCGTTGGGTCGATAAACTCTTACCACAAGTGCTGCGTACCGTGTTTACACCGACGATTTCGTTGTTTGTCGCTGGTATCTTGACATTAACGGTCATTGGTCCAATCAGTATCCATCTAGGAAACTTATTGGCTGCTGGCGTGGCTGGGTTATTCACTATCTCGCCTGTCTTAGCAGGAATCGTGGTAGGGGCGATTCGACCAATCGCAATCTTCACGGGACTGCATCATGCCATGACCCCGATCGCTTTGCAAAACTTTGCCAATCAAGGATATGATATGCTGATGCCAATGATGTTTATGGCAAATATGGCAATCACCGGCGCAACAGCAGCTATTTATTTCAAAGTCAAAACCAAAGAAGAAAAATCGATCATTCTATCGTCGGCGGTTTCAGGCTTGTTAGGGATCACAGAACCTGCGTTATTCGGGATTTTGTCGAAGTATAAAAAAGCCTTTATCGCAGCAACAGTTGGTAGTTCTGTGGCTTCTGCCTTCATCAGTTTCTTCGGTGTTCGTATTTATGGGTACATTCTTTCAAGTATCTTTAGTTTGCCAGCCTATATCGGGGAATACTTTATCTACGCTGTTCTAGGGATCATCTTGGCGATCGGCTTATCCTTTGCCATGAGCTGGTTCTTGGTGCCAAATCAAGCAGCAGAAGGCGATCGTTACACCAACGAAGTGGATCTGCATGCCGTGACCCATGGTGAATACGTCCCATTAGAAGATGTACCAGATGAAGTTTTTTCAACGAAAATGATGGGAGAAGGCTATGCCATCGAGTCACAAGATGGCCAAATCTTTGCACCAGTCAGTGGCGAAGTCACCACTGTGTTCCCTTCAAAACATGCCGTCGGGATCAAAACCCAAAACGGCGTTGAAGTTCTTGTGCATATGGGGATCGATACAGTTTCCCTTGGCGGTCAAGGCTTTGAAGTCTTTGTCAAAGCTGGGGAGCAAGTCACTCCGCAAACCAAACTGGCACAAATGGATCTGCCGTTTATCAAGCAGCAAGGCAAAGAAACCATGGTGATCGTTTTGATCACCAACATGGATCGCGTGCAGCAATTTTCTGGAAGTACTGATTTAGAAGGCAGACACCAAGCCGGGGCATTACTGGAAAAAGTTGTTTTGAATGTCTAATAAAAGAAAAAAGATGAGCTTCGTTAACGAAGTTCATCTTTTTTCTTTGCAATTAACTACGCAGCCCGCGGCCTTTTTGGATCAAGTACCAGCATACGCTGTATAAGACAACAATGAACAAGACCAAAATACCGATGGATAGGAAAATTGGGACATCGATGGTGCCTAAAAAGCCGTAGCGGAAACCAGAGATCATATACACGATCGGGTTGACTTTGGAGATCGTTTGCCAAATCGGCGGTAGCATGCTGATGGAGTAAAAGACGCCTCCAAGATAGGTCAATGGTTGTAAAACAAAGGTTGGCACGATGGAAACATCGTCAAAGGATTGGGCGAAGATCCCATTTAGCAACCCTGCTAATGAAAATAAGATGGCGGTCATGACTAGGGTTAAGACAACGATGACCCAAGAATACACATGTAATGGCACGAAGAAAAGGGAAATGATGGTCACCAATGTGCCCACCAAGATACTACGGCCAAGTCCGCCAAAGACAAAGCCCCAAATGATGACGTGGGTAGGAACCGGCGCCACTAAGAGTTCCTCAATGTTTTTTTGAAACTTCTGTGAAAAGAAGGAAGAAGACACATTAGAGTAAGAACTAGTGATCGTCGACATCATGATCAGCCCAGGAACGATAAATTCCATATAAGAAAAGCCGCCCATTTCGCCGATGCGGCTGCCGATCATTTTCCCAAAGATAATAAAGTATAAGGAAGTAGTGATGACGGGTGGGACGAGGGTCTGCACCCAAATCCGTAGATAGCGGTTGGTCTCTTTGACCGCTAAACTTTTTAAGGCTGTAAAATAAAGACTAAACATGGTTTTCCTCCGCTTCGTGTGCTTCTTCGGTGATTTTCAAAAATAGTTCTTCCAAGCGATTGGATTTGTTGCGCATGGAGAGGACATTGATCCCTTGCTGGCTGAATTGAGCAAAAAGATCGTTGACGCCTTGGTTTCGAGCGACTTCAACGGCGATGGTCTGTTCATCTTCCATTTGGATCGGATATCCAGTGATCGTTGGGGCTTGTTTGATCGGTGCGATATCAAAAAGAAAGGTTTCAAATTGCAGTTTTGCCAACAAGGATTTCATGCTGGTGTTTTCGATCAGTTCACCAGATTGGATGATACCGATGTTGCGGCAAAGCATTTCCGCCTCTTCTAAATAATGGGTCGTCAAAATGATCGTTGTGCCATTTTGGTTCAGCTCCCGCAAAAAGCTCCACATTTCCCGACGCAATTCGATATCGACACCTGCCGTCGGTTCATCCAAAATCAATAGCCGTGGTTCATGCATCAGGGCACGAGCGATCATCAAACGGCGTTTCATCCCGCCCGACAGCATCCGCGCACGAACATTGCGTTTTTCCCACAAATTCGACTGCTTCAAGTATTTTTCGCTGCGCTTGATGGCTTCGTTGCGGGGGACACCATAATACCCGGCTTGATTGACCACGATCTGCTGGACCGTTTCAAAGGGATTGAAATTGAATTCTTGGGGAACTAGACCAATCTGTTGTTTGACTTGGACCAATTCTTTATCTAAATCGTAGCCGAAGACTTTGACGCTTCCGGAAGATTTATTGACAAGAGAGGTGATAATGCCGATGGTGGTGGACTTTCCAGCGCCGTTTGGGCCTAACAAGGCATAAAAGTCGCCTTCTTCCACCGTCAAATTTATGCCCCGCAACGCTTCAACGCCGGTAGCATAGACTTTGCGTAAATCGGTTAGTTCTAGTGCATAGGTCATGTTTGTTTGAACTCCTTCTATGTATGATGGTTTATTCTATCATTTTTTTTCAAGAAGAACCGCATGTTTTGATTTTTTCATTCGATTAGATAACGATTGTTGCTAATTGATTAAAAGTGGGAAAGAGACAAAAGAAAAAACGACCGTTTGATCGTTTTTTCGATAAAGTCGATTGTTAGCATAAATACCGTTCTGGTCGTTCTGTCTGTCCTAGTAAGTAATCGACAGAGACATTATAGAGGGAAGCTGCGTGTAGCAGCGTCAATACATCGGGTAAGCGATCGCCTGCTTCATATAAGGTGTAATCGGGGTAAGGCACATCGAGATGCTGGCATACTTCTTTTGGGCTCAATCCGCGTTCTTCTCTTAAAAATTTGAAGCGGCATCGCAAGGTGTCTAATAAAAAAGCTTCTTCTAATGTCACTTTGCGGTCCTCCTTAAAAAAATCGCGCTTCCTTTCGCACTGTTCTCTTTTTATTGTACCAACAAAAGCAAAATATGCGAAGTAATTCACATGAAGGTCGATCGGTTTTTGTTAAAAAGTGAAACAAATGACTTGCTCTGAGACGCGTTTCATACAGTATGCTTGATTCATAAAAAGGAAGGCGGGATGAAAAAATGAATACGTACATGAAGAAAAATGGTGCGGAATGTTGTTATGTAACGTTGGCTTTTGATGGACAACAATTGGTATTGACGAAACCAAAAGGGTTCTTTCAAGAACGGTTGGTAGAAATTCCGGTGGATGAGATCAGTCATTTGACATGTGATGAACACTTCGGTTCTCAGCGGATCGGTTTTATTCATCACAATGATTACTATGAATTTTATACATGTGGGTTAAGTGTGATAGACTATATGAAAGAACAATTATTCGTTTAAGGAGCAGTGAGTCATGGCAAACATTCGGGATATTGCACGCTTGACCGGTTATTCGGTCTCCACAGTTTCACGAGTCATTAACAACAATCCGTATGTAAGTGAAGAAAAGCGTCGTAAGATCCTGGCTGTCATGGAAGAGGTCAACTATATTCCGAATTACACGGCACGGGCATTGAGTGTTGGCAAAACCAAAAATATTGGTGTGATTCTGCCATTTGTCAATCATCCGTACTTCGATCGCTTGTTGAGCGGCATCACGACAGCAGCGTTTGCCCGGGGTTATAAGGTGACGCTTTTAGCCACGAACTATGATCCGCAAGTAGAGGAAGCGTATTTGCAAGAATTTGCGGCGAAAAGCTTTGATGCCTTGATCATTGCCTCGCGGGCGAATCCGATCGAAACCTTATTGCCTTATCGTTCTTACGGTCGCATCGTCTTTTGTGAGAATATCCCGTATTTGACTGACGGCTGCACCTATATCGATCGGGAGGAATCGATCAAAGAAGTCTTTACGTATTTTAAGGAACAAGGTATCCAGAAAATCGGCGTGACATTGGGACGTAGCCGTAAGCTAAGCAGCAATTCAAAAATCACGGTCCGTTTGGCTCATGACTATTTTCCGACCTTTTCCGAAGACTTGATCTTTTGGGATTGTTTGACGGAAGAAGATGGCAAAGAAGCAGCTGCTTATTTTGCAGATAAAGGGGTCGAAGCGATCTTCACCAATGGGGATCATGTTGCAGCTGGGATCCAGTCGCAGGCGCCGGGAGAATGGCTTGTGATTGGACGGGACAATTTATACATCAGCGAGCTGCTGCAGCTTTCAACGATCGATCATCACTTGCAAGCTTGCGGGGAGACTGCCGTCCAATTGGCGATAATGGAAAAAAGCGGCAACTATCGCATGCCCTATGAGTTCATCAAACGATAGCATAGACGAAACGATGCGCAAACAAAGCCCCTGAGCGGGCAGTGCTTGCGCATCGTTTTTTTAATGGGATTTGGTGTAATGGTCAATGATCTGTTTCAACAGCTGGGCGCTGCCGACACCCGCTTTTTGATCGTAATAGGCGGTAAAACGCTCGTCTTGAACGTACATTTCCCCTAAAGATCGGTGATATTCTGCTGAGTAAAAGGGCGCTGCTTGTGTAAGCCATGCTTGATGCGCAGCAAAAGCCATTTGGGCTTTGTCAGAAGGGATTCGTTTTCCTTCCTTTTCAGTCAATAGCTCTTTTAACAGCTGCAATAAGCGGTTTTCGTTGTCGGTCAGTGCTTGATAATCGACTTGGGTAATCTGCTGCCACTTTTGGTTGCTTTGTTCGATGATTTCCTCACCGTAGGATTCTCGTAACTCGGCACCGTAGTTTGCTTCGTTTTCACGAATTTTTTGTTCCTTAAAATAACTGAATTTCTCTTGATCGGTCATCGTCTTTTCTCCTTCATAATAATCAATTGTTTGCGCTAAGGTGGTCAAAAGACTGTCCAGGGCTGCTCGTTCTTGTAAAAGCTGTTGGTAATGCTGCAACAAGACCGTTTGGATCGACGCTTGCGGCTCATCCAAGATCCCGCGGATCGTTTCTAATGACAGCCCAAAAGACTTAAAATACAAAATCTGCTGTAGGCGATCGACTTCCTGCCTCCCGTAGATACGGTAACCAGCTGAGTTGGTGCGTTGCGGTTGTAACAACTTGATCTGATCATAATACCGCAGGGTACGGCTGCTGACTCCTGACAGTTTGGCTAAGGCACTGATCGTATATTCCATCGGCTTTTCCCTCCTTACACCTGTATCCTAAAGGTTGACGTAACGACAAAGTCAAGAAAATTTTTTTGCGTTTTTTAAAATGTGCTATAATTATAACAAAGAAAGGAAGATAAGATGCAAATAGTTTTTTCTGATATTGATGGGACGTTTCAAGAAATGGGGCACCCGATTCATGAGATCAATAAAGAAGCCATCCGTTGTTTGCAAGCCCAAGGAGATCACTTTGTGTTTGTCACAGGGCGAGGATTTGAGCTTGTTCAAGATATGATGGCGGAAGAAGGCCTTTCCTGCGATGTGATTTTTGGAAACGGCGCTGGTCTGATGGTAAAAGGAGAAGCGCCTGTTTTGACGCATACCTTGCCCTATAAGACCTTGGCGCAAGTGATTGGTATCTTAGAAACAGAAGAGGTTTTTTATTTCTTACATACTGACCATGGCATCATTTCCCCACAAGCGCATTTGTATGAAGCGCAATTTCAAGAAAGCCGCAAGCAGTTACTCGCGGAGTTAGGGGAGCGAGGACAAATCATCGCTGACTACAAATACGAGTTCTTCTACAACGAATGTCTTCATAAAGACGACGTGCTGCAGTTTATGAAGGAACATCCAGAGATAAAGGTCATCAAAATCGAACTGATGGAAGCGTCAGACGAAAAAAGAGAACGGCTGCGGGAGATGATCCAATCAGAAACGGCTGCGATTTTTCAATCCTTTGTCCAAACACTGGAGATCGTTGATCCATTGGCGACCAAAGGTGCCGCGATCCGTTCCTTTTTAGAAGCTTTTCCCGCTGCCAAAAGCTATGGGATCGGTGATGGTGAAAATGACCTTGCGATGTTTGAAGCGGTGGATGTTTCTTTGGCTGTAGCAAATGCCAGCCCAGCGATCAAAGCAGTTTGTGATCGAACCATTGAGCGCGCGGAAGACGGCGGTGTTGGCCGCTTTATTTTAACAGAATTAGTTTCGAGAGAGGATGTTGTGCATGAAGTTGATTGAAACCCCAGTAAACCAAAATCTAAATATGGAAACTTTTTACCCGAACATCTCCAAGTACCTATTCGACAAAATAGCGATCAAATACTATAAATTGTACTCGCTTGATCGGACGCAGATTCTCTATGTGGGTAGTTTTGATACGATTTCTTTAGTATTGATCAACAATAAAAAGAAAATCAGTCGGGAAGAAGTCGACACAGCGATTCATCGTTTGCTGAAGGTCGATCGCAAAGACGTGACCGTCAATGTTAATATTCGTAAAGAAATGGAAGCAAGAGGCATCACCTTTTCTAAACCGAGAAAAGATGTCATTCTTGTTCAATTGCCTGTGAAAGAACACTAGTTGAAAGAAGTTGGGACATGCACGTTGCAAGAGTAATCAAACGTTGAACAAAGGGGCGACCTTATACGAGCGCGTAAATAATGCGCAATAAGTAGGAGGTTGACCCATGCTTTGAGCAATTTGTTCTCAGGTGGATTGTCTTGTACTGGCAAAAACCCAACTTTTTTTTGAAAAAACAAGTTTTTCTGTCTTTTGTGTTTTTTTTGCTATAATGAGAAGAAGTAAGCTAGAGGGAGTAAGAACATGCAGAAATTATTTAAAGATGACAGCTTGACGCTACACACCGATCTCTACCAAATCAACATGATGCAAACCTATTGGGAGTTAGGCAGAGCCGATCGTAATGCGGTGTTTGAATGCTATTTCCGTGACATGCCTTTTGAAAACGGCTATGCGATCTTTGCCGGTCTGGAACGATTGATCGATTATTTGAACGATTTATCCTTTTCAGAAACGGATATTGCCTACTTGCGAGAAATCGGCGGCTACCCAGAAGCCTTTTTAGAGTATCTAAAAGAGTTCAAGTTTGCTTGTACCGTTCGTTCAGCGTTAGAAGGCGATTTGGTCTTCAACAATGAACCGATCATTCAAGTAGAAGGGCCGTTGGCACAAGCGCAGCTGATCGAAACAGCGTTACTAAATATGGTCAATTTCCAAACCTTGATCGCCACGAAAGCTGCCCGCATCAAATCCGTGATCGGCACGGATCCCTTGTTGGAATTTGGTTCACGGCGGGCACAAGAATTGGATGCAGCCATTTGGGGGACTCGAGCGGCCTATATTGGCGGAGCGGATGCAACGAGTAATGTGCGGGCAGGGAAGATTTTTGGCATCCCAGCCAGCGGAACCCACGCCCATTCCCTCGTGCAATCCTACGGCAATGACTATGATGCATTTATGGCGTATGCCCAAACCCACAAAGATTGCGTATTCTTAGTCGATACCTATGATACATTGCGCTTAGGTGTGCCAAATGCGATTCGTGTGGCCAAAGAGATGGGGGATAAAATCAATTTCTTAGGTGTGCGGATCGACAGCGGCGATATGGCGTATATCTCGAAAAAAGTCCGTGAACAGCTGGATGAAGCGGGATTCACGGAAGCCAAAGTCTATGCTTCCAATGATCTAGACGAAAATACGATTTTAAGCTTGAAAATGCAAAAGGCGAAAATCGATGTGTGGGGTGTCGGCACCAAGCTGATCACCGCTTACGATCAACCGGCATTAGGTGCGGTTTATAAACTGGTTGCCATCGAAAATGAGCAGGGAGAAATGATCGACACCATCAAATTATCCAGCAATGCCGAAAAGGTTTCGACCCCTGGGAAAAAACAAGTCTGGCGGATCACCCGTAAATCGGACGGCAAGTCCGAAGGCGATTATGTCACGTTATGGGAAGAAAATCCCCAAGCAGCAGACGAACTGTTCATGTTCCATCCTGTTCACACTTTTATCAACAAAACAGTGACGGACTTTGATGCGCGACCATTATTGCAAGACATCTTTGTAGATGGCCAGCAAGTGTATCAAGTGCCTGACTTAGAACACGTCAAAGCCTATGCGACGAATTGCTTGGATTCCCTTTGGGATGAGTACAAACGTGATTTGAATCCACAGAAATACCCAGTCGATCTCTCGCAAGAATGCTGGGATCATAAAATGCGCA
The DNA here is from genome assembly GCF_016516865.1 of Enterococcus sp. S53. Lineage (NCBI taxonomy): Bacteria > Bacillati > Bacillota > Bacilli > Lactobacillales > Enterococcaceae > Enterococcus > Enterococcus sp. S53. The sequence goes on along the minus strand of NZ_JACVUH010000003.1, from coordinate 145,915 downwards.
CGATTGAAAAAGTACGCAAACAGACCAATGGCGCGATTTTGTAATCCGCAACTGCGCTGGTCCTAAGATCAGTCAGCTGGTTCAAAAAATAAGAGGAGGCGTTTCTATGACCATGCAACAAGAAATTATCAAAGAATTAGGAGTCTTACCGACCATCGACCCGAAAGAAGAAGTTCGTAAGAGTATTGATTTTTTAAAGGCGTATCTGCAAAAGAATCCGTTCTTGCATACGTTTGTCTTGGGGATCAGTGGTGGACAAGATTCGACGTTAGCCGGCCGAATCGCGCAATTGACGATGGAGGAAATGCGTAGCGAAACCGGGAATCCCAACTATCAGTTCATAGGGGTACGCTTACCTTATGGGGAACAAGCAGATGAAGAAGATGCCAAAAAAGCCATTGAATTTATCAAACCAGATATTGAGCTGCGGGTAAACATCAAAGCCGCCGTCGATGCCCAAGTGCAAGCGGTGGAAGAAGCAGGCTTAGCGGTTTCTGACTTTAATAAAGGCAATATCAAAGCCCGTCAACGGATGATCACACAATATGCCATTGCGGGTGAAAAAGCAGGGGCTGTTCTGGGAACAGATCATGCTGCGGAAAACATCACCGGCTTCTTTACGAAGTATGGGGATGGCGGAGCCGATATTTTACCACTATTTCGTTTGAATAAACGCCAAGGCCGTCAACTCTTGCAATACTTAGGCGCGCCAGAAGCGTTGTATACAAAAGTCCCAACTGCGGACTTGGAAGATGGTAAACCTTTAGTGGCAGATGAAGCAGCTTTAGGAGTGACCTACAACGACATCGATGACTATTTAGAAGGCAAGGAAATTTCGGCTGAAGCCCAACAAACCATTGAAAACTGGTGGAACAAAACGCAACACAAACGCCACTTGCCCGTCACGATTTTTGACGATTTTTGGAAATAAACGAAACCAGTGATTCCGTTCCATTCAGATAGAAAGAAGAGTCTAGGGGGCAAGAAACCTTAGACTCTTTTTATATGAGGGTTGCTTTCTTTAAAAATAACAAAAGCTTCTTGCCCTGGCTTTACTTTCTTGTCCTGAAAGCATAAAATACGGGGGTACCTAGAACGTGTAGAAAAGGAGGAATGTTCCTTCGTGAAAATAAATAGCCATCCTTATCTGAAGATCGCATTAAAAGGCATCGCCATCGTCCTGTTGATCATTTTCAGTAATTTATATTTGCAATGGTGTCAAAACAATCTTTCCGTTGAATTAGCCTTGAAATTTGCCTTTTCGTGGCATACAGCAAAGTTTTTCTTGGCTTGTGGGGTGTTACTGCTGGTGTATGGGGTGTTTGCCAGCTTGGCAGGTTCGGTACTGATCGGGGGCATCTTTTATAGTGTCGTCATCGGAATCTTAGGATATGCCAACCACACGAAGATGGTCTATCGCCAAGAACCAATCTATCCCGATGATTTAAAGATGGTCACTCAATTCGACCTTCTACGAACTATGATCGGCAATGGCGCCTTTTTCTTAGCCATCCTCTTCGCTCTGGCGGCGATCGGAGCGATCGGCTGGAGTATCTATCGCAGCCGCAAATTAAACCGGCGTTTGCAAGTGATGCGAGGGGCAGTGCTGGTCGTATGCTCGCTAGGCTTAGTCTATGTTTCTCACTTCAACGACAGCAACAACCTTTTACGCAAAGCCTACAATCAGACGGCGCTCTGGATTCCGTATTCACAAAAAATGAACTATTACAATACGGGATTTATCGGTGGGTTTTTGTACAACTTGCGGGTAGATGCCATGACGAAGCCTGAGGGGTATTCAAAAGAAGCGATCCAAGCGATTGCGGACACCTACAATGCACAGGCGGCGGAGAAAAACCAAGATCGTGAAAGTGAAGCTCCGAGTATCGTTTATGTGATGAGTGAAAGCTTTTCCGACCCGAGCCATTTAAATGGCTTGTCGATCACCGGCGATCCGTTGAAAGACTATTACCACGTCGCTGATCAAACCATCAGTGGAAAAATGCTTTCGCAAAATTATGGGGGCGGTACGGCAAACATCGAGTTTGAAGCGTTGACTGGTTTTGCCATGGGTCTATTGAATCCGCAAATGACGACACCTTATACGATGCTGGTGCCGAAATTGACGCAACTGCCATCCCTCGTTTCTTTCTTGGAACAGTCCGGGTATACGGCAACGGCGATCCATCCTTACGATACATCGATGTACAAACGCAAGGATGTCTATGGGGTGATGGGGTTTGAACAGTTTATCGATCAAGAGACGATGACCTATACCGACAAAATCGAAAATAATCCTTACATCTCTGATGAGGCGGCCTACAAAGAAGTGCTGGCATTGTTGGAAAACGATCAGCAACCGCAATTTGTCCATTTAGTGACGATGCAGACCCATATGCCCTATGCTGGCAAATACGATACGCTGAATTACCAAGCGAGCGGTCCGGGCAATATGGCTTCCTTGGAAAACTACCTACAGGATATCTCTTATAGCAGTACAGCGTTGAAAAACTTTGTGGCTGAATTAGAGCAGCTGGATCGGCGAACGCTGGTCGTCTTTTGGGGCGATCATTTACCAGGCATTTATGCCGATGAGATCAAGGATCAAAATGAAACGGCTGCCCTGCATGAAACCGAGTTTTTGATGGTTGATTCGCAAGGGAATTTTGCACCAGAAGATGTACCAGTAACAAGTCCTTTTTACTTTGCGCCGAACCTATTAGAAGCCAGTGATCAACCAACCAGCGGGTTTTACCAGTTGTTGTTGGCCTTGCAAGATGAGTTGCCGGCTTTTGAACTGGGTCAATATTATCAAGAGGGACAATGGCAGACGACTCTTGCGTTGGATCAAGAAGCCCAAGAAATCTATGATGCCTATAGTTTGATCCAATACGATGTGCTACAAGGAGAGCAATACAGTTTAACGACTGGTTTGTTTGACTAAATGAAACATAAAATAGCGCCCTATCCTGTGACTGACACTGGGATAAGGCGCTTTTTTGTGTGTGAAGTTATAATTCCTGCCATTTACGGTTTTGATCAAAATCATTGGCGGCGGCATAGGCGTCTTGAACGATCATTTCAGGGTAGCCCATGACTTTTAAGAGGGCGATCGCGTTGCGGCTCAAGGCAGGACCGGATTTGACCTTATAATCAAAGGAGATGCCGTCATCTTCCGTGACTTGTTCAGAAAAATGAATGTTGCGGCAATCATTTTTCAAAATTTCAGTCAGCTCAATATCATGGGTAGCGACAAAGGCTAATGATGGGTAGGCTCGCAACCAATGGATGATGCTAGCAGAAGAAGCGATTCGTTCCACCGTATTGGTTCCTTTTAAAATCTCATCAACAAAACAGTAGCAGCGCTGTTTCGTGGCAACGGTATCTAGCAGGCGTTTGATGGATTTGATCTCCGCCACGAAATAGCTGTCGCCTTCAAATAGATCATCTTCGACAGCCATCGAGGTAATGACGTGACCAGGAACCATCGTAAAGGTTTCAGCTACTGCTGTCTGGATCGTTTGTGCCAAAATACAGTTGATGGCGACACTTTTGACATATGTCGATTTGCCTGAGGCATTGGAGCCAGTTACAAGGGTATTGTGGGTCCAAGTGACATCATTCATGACTGCTTCACTCAGAAGGGGATGATACGTACCCGTTGCTTCTACACCTCCGCTTGTTTGGAAGGTCGGTAGGCAAGTGATGGGCATATACGTGCGAAAATTTAAAATGGCGGCTGCGACTTCCAATTTTCCCAGCAAATTCCACAGATCGATGGCTGCTTGTTGGTGCTTTGCCAGGGTAGTAGTGACCGTTTGATAGGAAATAAACGGCAGCATAAAAATGATATTAATGTATTCAAACAACATGTCTCCTTCGCTGCCGTTTTTGGCACGAAACGAAAAAGCGAAACGAGTGATCTTCTTTAATGGTGCCAAGGATTGTTTGATCTCATCTTGGAGGGGCGTGTTGATTTTAGCGATCTGACTGCCACAGGCAATTGTTTGAACCAAATAGCGCATGCTGTTCAGTTCTGTTTCCAGCTTGGCTTTTTTGATGGAGTAATAGATCGTATTGAAAACGACACTAACCAACGTCAACAGGATGCCTTGGACAAACCCCAGCAGGAGCAGCAAGATGCCGACTAACGGCAGCACACCTAAAAAGACAAAGAACGGCAGAGAGCCGATCGATTGCGCAGCTTCATTGGCCAAGTAGGCTTTCGAAAAATTATCATCTTGTTTTCCTAAACGAGCAAACGTATATTGGGATTGTTCGCGTGCGGCACTGTCAGCAGCAAAAAAGTCGATCAATTTGGTCAGCTGTTTGTCCGTCTTGAAGCGAAAATTGCGTAATTGCTGGTACAATGCTTCTGAACCAACACTGGAAAACGTCAGATTAATGGACTCAAACAACGAAAAGCCATCCAAGTCATACCAAGTGATGTCATCGATCTCACTATCAAAATCGTGAAACTTCTTCTCAGTCAGCCAAGCCTTTTTCAAACTCGCTTCTTTATCAAAGCGGGGCTGACGGGGAAGCTTTCCCCAAGCAAGCCGAACGTAACGGCGTACTTTGTATCGATTCCAGATATCTAGTGCGGTCAAGATGAGAATGCTGGCGAGTATGATCAAAATGACCATCGTTTGTGGTTCCATATGCAAAAGTCCTCCTAATGGCTAATGAATGCTGGCTAAAGTTAAGTGTTGCTGTGGGCAGGATCGATTTCTTTCAAACAAGCATAGATCCGTTCAATATCTTGGGTCGTGCCTCGCAGCTCGAAATCCGCTAAGAACGGGATCGAAAATTGCTCCGCATATTGCTTTGCGGTCAAGCAATATTGATAATTGAAGTTTTTGTTGCCACTGCCGATCACGCCTAAGCAAAGAGCTGCGTTGTTTTCATAGTCAATGTATTCCCGCATGGTTTCTGTGAGAATCTCCTGATCGCCGTTATCGACGCCATTTCCACCTTCTAAATAGGTAGGGACAAAAACCACATAAGGTTCGTCTTCTTGTTCAAACACACTGTTGTCATGAATTTCTTTGGCTTCCCAAGTACTCGGAGTGTCTTGCTGATCCGCATAGGCCAACAAGCGGTTGACGAATGCACGGGTATTTCCAGAGATTGAAATATAAAGTAGTTTCATTTTTTTCATCACCTTCCGCTTTCTAGTATAACAGAAACCATTTATGAAAAGAGGAGAACTTCGGCAGTCTTTTCTAGTAAAATGCAGCCAAAGGCTTTAAACTGAGAGAGGAGTCCAATACAAAGGAGTGGCAATAATGTTTTCAAAAATGCATCATGTGGCGATCATCGCCAGTGATTACCAGCAGACCAAAGAATTTTATGTAGAAAAATTAGGCTTTGAAGTGATTCGTGAACACGCACGCCCAGAAAAGAAAGATGTAAAAATCGACTTGCGCTTTGGGGAATCAGAAATAGAACTGTTTGTGGTGGAAAACCCACCAGCACGACCAAGTTTTCCCGAAGCAGCCGGCTTGCGGCATTTGGCCTTTGCGGTGGAAAATATTGAAGCAGTCGTAGCGGAGTTAGCCGCTAAAGGGATTGTGTGCGAACCGATTCGTTTTGATACCTTTACGAATAAGAAAATGACCTTTTTCCAAGATCCAGACGGCTTGCCTTTGGAATTGCATGAATAAATAGAGGGAACTTCAGGTAGGACATTTTTTTGATTCAACTTGGTTTTTCTTAAAAGAATTGTTATTCTATGTATAGAAGCAAGGAGGAAAAAACGTGATAAGATTTGCAAAAGAAGAAGATCGGTTTGTCATGGCTGAACTCGTTTTAGTCATTTTAAAGGACATGGAATTGCCGTTTGTCAAAGAGATCGGAGAAGCCAAGACCTTAGAGATCTTGGCAGATGCCATGCTAGAACCCGATTATCGTTACGGCTTTCGCCGTGCGCTAGTCAATGAGATCGACGGAGAAGTTGCTGGGGTCGCCTTTGGATACCCAGACAAAGAAGAGGCGACGATCGATCAGCCTCTAGATAAAGTGCTGGAACAGTACGGTTTGAGTAAAGACATGAAGCTGTTTATCGATGAAGAGACTTTACCAAATGAATGGTACTTAGATACCATCTGTGTGGCTGAGAAATTTCGGGGCAAAGGTGTCGGCTCAGCCTTATTAGAAGCATTGCCAAAAATTGCTTCTAGAGATGGCTATGAGGTGATCGGCTTGAGTGTTGACCGAGCAAATCCCCATGCGAAGCGGCTCTATGAAAAGCACGGCTTTGAAGTCGTGGCCCAAAGAGAGATCAGTGGCCATCTTTACGACCATATGCAAAAAAGAACCAGCTGATTTTTCAGCTGGTTCCATTTGTTAGTCGAAGCTCAAGAGGATGGTCTTTTTTGCGGTGCCGATTGTACAGCCAGTAATCCATGACGGCCGCAATACAAATGCAGACCGGCGCATCCCGGTCATCGACAACATCCAGTACATAATAATCCCCCGTCAACAAGGTCGCTTTGTTCATCTCCATAATCTTTTTATTGAAATGATGGATCCCATAGCGATGATTGTAGATATCGCCGTGGACTGCCCAGTGAAGCTGTTGGATATAGTAGAAATCACCTGGCCAGTTAAAGATTTTTTGCAGTGTACCGACTTTCTCAAAGTCTTTGTAGATCTCAAAGCGTGTACCAAAAGTAAAACTGATTTGTTTGATACTAGCGACCATTTGCCCATTTAAACGGTAAAGGGAGAGGGCATCGCCCTTAGTTCCCCAACGTCCCACCATCAAAAATAGTGATTTGCCTGTTTCATCTTTGACAATGGTTCGTGTGACTCTGCTAAGTTGCCTATCTTGGATGAAAAATTCTGACATACTTACGCCTCCTCATGTATCCCCAAAAAGCTGCGTGGTTTAAAGATTTTCATCAATTGCCCGAACGATTGCTTTGCCGACACCAGCCTCAATATTGGTGTCCGTCAAATACTTCGCGGCTTCTTTTACCTCTAACTCGCCATTTCCCATTGCAAAACTAACGCCTGCCAGTTGCAGCATACTTACATCATTTAAGTTGTCACCGATCGTCAACACTTCCGCCAGTGAGATCATCCGATCTTTGGCGACATGTGCCACTGCGATTCCTTTTTGCGCGTTTCGGTGGTTGATCTCAATATTGTTTTGTCCAGAAGAAGTCACCACTAGATCGCCGTACCCATCGATGATTTTCGTGATAGGACCCAATACCCGGGCACCGTCTTGGTGGAAGCAGATCACTTTCAAAAATTCTAATTCTTCGATCGAAAACAACTCACTGAAATCATCGACATAATTGATCGGTAAAAATTCTAAACGGGCAGCTGTCATAGCAATCGCCATCTTATGAGTGAGATGGGGCATTGCTTCTGCCGTATGGATCGCAAAATTTTCGATCCGACGTGTCTGACTTTCCGAGTAGATCCCATTGCTCGTTGAGATCTCAAAATAGATGTCGTTTTCTTTTAGTAGGTCGATCAACGAACGAGTTTGTTCATGGCTGATCGGCACAGTAAATAATGAATTACCCGCTTCGTCATAGACTTGGGCCCCATTCAAGGTGATCATGGCACAGTCGATCCCGGCTTCTTGCAGCGGCGGCAATGCCTCTTTACGGTTACGGCCAGTTGCGACCATAAATTCGATTCCTTTGGATTGGGCATATTTGATTGCTTGGATATTTTCTTCTGAAATCTGCATACTGGCATTTAAAAGCGTACCATCCATATCAGAAGCAATTAATTTGATCATTGTCAGCGTCCTTTCTTAATCGTTTCTACAAATAGTGTACCATAAATCACGGATTTTTTTCTTTCGAAGAGTAATTCTTGTTTCTAAGGGGAGGGATTTGTTATCCTAGAAGAAAACAAAGGAGATTCGCCATGAAACGACTATTGGACAATGATTGGCAAGAGCAATTGCAAGAATCATTTGAGCAACCCTATTACCAACAACTACGGGCTTTCTTGAAACAAGAATATGCCCAGCAAACGATCCATCCAGCGATGGATCATATTTATGAAGCACTTAAACTGACGCCATACCATGACGTAAAAGTTGTCATCTTAGGTCAAGATCCTTATCATGGCCCGCACCAAGCCCACGGACTGTCGTTTTCCGTGCAGCCGGGGGTCAAAATACCGCCTTCCTTACGCAATATTTACAAGGAATTAGCCGATGACTTAGGGATTGCACCTGTGTCCCATGGCTATCTTGTGCCATGGGCGCAACAAGGGGTCTTATTGTTGAATACCGTATTGACGGTACGTGAAGGGCAAGCCTATTCACATCATGGACGTGGCTGGGAGCAGCTGACAGATACGATTATTGAAAAATTGAATCAACGAGAAAAACCGGTCATTTTTGTGCTTTGGGGCAAACCCGCTCAAAAGAAAGCCGCTTTGCTAGATACCAGCAAGCATATTATTATAACAGCGCCTCATCCAAGTCCGTTGTCGGCACATCGAGGATTCTTTGGTTCAAAACCTTTTTCTAAGATCAATCAAGCGTTGCTGGCATTAGGGGAAGAACCAATTTCCTGGGCGTTGCCAGAAAAAATAACACAGTTGTAAAACTGTGTTATTTAGAATGAGTGGATTTGTGAAAAAGGTAACGATATTTAAAATAATCGACTAATACAGGATTTTTATCTGTTCTTTTTTTCGCAGTTATTGTACAATGGAAGGGTATAAAAAAACTGGAGGTCTTTACCCGTGGAATTATTCGAAAGTTTAAAATTTAAAATCGTGCGTCGTCATATCAAAATCGTTTTTCCAGAAGCAACAGATCCTCGTATCCTAGGTGCTGCTAGCCGTTTACGTTCAGAAGAATTGATTGAACCCGTTTTGATCGGTAACCCGGTTGAAATCGAAAAAGCAGCAGAAGCTCGCGGAATCAACGTATCAAACTTTGAAATTTTAGATCCTGAAAATTATGATCGTTGGGATGAAATGGTTGAAGCTTTTGTGGAACGCCGCAACGGCAAAGCAACGAAAGAACAAGCAGAAGAAATCTTAAAAGATGTCAACTATTTCGGTACAATGTTGACTTACATGGGCATTACTGAAGGAATGGTTTCAGGAGCGATCCATTCTACGGGTGATACAGTAAGACCCGCTTTACAAATCATCAAAACAAAACCAGGTGTGAGCCGTACAAGTGGTGCATTCTTAATGGTTCGTGGTCGTGACCAAGAAAAATACTTGTTCTCAGACTGTGCCATCAATGTAAACCCAACTGCACAAGAATTAGCAGAAATCGCTGTTGACTCAGCGAAAACCGCTGAATTATTTGAAATCGATCCAAAAGTTGCTATGTTAAGCTTCTCAACGAAAGGTTCTGCGAAAGCACCAGAAGTAGATAAAGTCGTTGAAGCAACAAAAATCGCCAAAGAATTGGCACCAGAATACCAAATCGATGGAGAATTGCAATTCGATGCTGCGTATATCTCAGCAGTTGCGCAATTGAAAGCTCCTGAATCTGAAGTAGCTGGTAAAGCAACCGTCTTTGTTTTCCCAGATTTACAATCAGGAAACATTGGTTACAAGATCGCCCAACGTTTCGGTAACTTTGAAGCGATTGGACCAATCTTGCAAGGATTGAACAAACCAATCTCTGATTTGTCTCGTGGTTCAAATGAAGAAGATGTCTACAAATTATCAATCATTACTGCGGCACAAACACTAATGGAAAAATAAGCAGCCAATCGCTGCACTGATGAAAAACTGATCCCTTGAGGGTCAGTTTTTTGTTTTGCTCTTGGAAAGTTGAGGGCAGCAAAGGAGGAAGTGAGCGCAAAAGAAACGATCCAGTGATCGTCGGGAAATTTTCCCTAAGCTCCTTCTTTACAATTCCTTGAAAAACAGGCTATACTAGCAACTAGTAAATTAGATTGATCAAAGGATGGGGACTATGTTTACCATTAACGACTTAGAAGCAACCGCAGCATTTGCAAAAATCATTGGAGAGGTAGCCGAGCCAGGGGATAATCTGGTATTGACGGGCGACTTAGGTGCTGGCAAAACAACCATGACGAAAGGCATCGCCTTGGGGCTAGGAATCGAGCAACTGATCAAAAGTCCGACCTATACGATCATTCGTGAATATACCAATGGGCGGCTACCACTGTACCATATGGATGTCTATCGGGTGGAATACGGTGCAGAAGATTTAGGACTGGATGATTATTTCGAAGGGGATGGCTTGTGTGTGATCGAGTGGGGCAATCTCTTAGAAGCCTCCCTGCCAGAGGATTATTTAGAACTGATTTTGGAAAAAGATGATACAGATGAACAAAAACGTTTTGTGAAATGTCATGCATATGGCACCAAAGCAACCGCCTTTTTGCAACGGATCACAACCAAATGGCAGGCAGCCCATGAGTGAGATCCAATTACAGATCAAAGAAGCCACGGGTGCTGATGCGAAAGCCGTGTTAGCAGTCAGTCAACAGCTAGGAGAAGAAACGGATTTTCTCTTAATGGACGAAAGCGGCTTGGCGTTGCCAGAAGCCTTATTGGCAGAACAGCTGGATGCTATCTATGAACGGGAGGACTATTTGCTGTTGTTGGCATTTGATCAAGAACAGTTGATCGCCATGGCATCAGTCAAAGGCAATGAAGAGTGGCAATTAGCCCATGTCGGGGAGATCGGTATCTCAATTTTAAAAGACTATTGGGGCTTGGGCTTAGGTTCACTCCTGATTGAAGAATTACTGGACTGGGTAGTAGAAGTTGGCGAATTGACCCGCATCGAATTGACCGTCCAAGCGAGAAATCTACGAGCGATCCATCTGTATCAAAAATTTGGTTTTTTAACAGAAGGCTGCATGAAAGAAGCGGTGCAAACCCGCGAGGGGCAAAAAGTTGACGTCTTGATGATGGCACGTCTTTTTGAATCATAAAAAAGGAGTGAAGGAAATGGAGTTTCGGGAACCGACGATCGCAGACTGCGATCAAATCGAAGCGTATCGGCAAGCCTTCGAGAAGAATCAAGAAGTCATCCATGGTGGGGCAGGACTTGTAGAAAGTCCGACAGCCAAAGACTGGCTAGAGGGATTGGTGGATTTTAAAACAGCAGAAACGGTACCAGAAGGATTCGTTCCCGCCCGTACCTATCTGGCTATCCAAGATCAAAAAGTGGTCGGTCTCTTGAATCTGCGTCTGACACTTAATGCGTATTTGCGCCAAATTGGCGGACACATCGGGTATTCAGTGCACCCAGACCATCGAAAGCAAGGCATCGGCTCGGCAATGTTGGCACAGTCATTGGTAAAGGCCAAACAATTTGGCTTGAACAACGTGTTAGTAACCTGTGAAGAAGCCAATCGCGCCTCCGCCAAAGTCATTGAAAACAACGGTGGTAAATTGACAGAAAAAGTCATTGATCCTGAAGATGGCGCTATAATCTGTCATTATTGGATCGATCTGACTTAAAATGAATCCTTCCTTAAATGAAAACGTGCGTCCTAAAGGCTAGCGCAATGCTGACTTTAGGACGCACGTTCTTATTTATTTGACTAAAACCAATTTTTTTAATGGATCGATACCAAATTCTTCTTCTTGACGCAATAAGATTTGGGCACATGCCCGACTATCTTCTAGTGCATCATGGTGGTTTAGTAAAGGAATCTGTAATTGCTCACAAACCGTGTTTAATTTGTGGTTCGTAAATTCTGGATACAGCTTGCGGCTCGTTCGCACCGTGCATAAGGAAAGATAATTTGGTTGTGACAACCCATAATAATCAAGACATCCCGCCAAAACTCCAGTATCAAAACCAGCGTTATGCGCAACGATCAAACTGTTCAGTTGATAATATTGTTGGATTTGTTTCCATACGTCAGGAAACTTAGGCGCTTCTTGTACATCTTCTGGACGGATGCCATGAATTTGAATGTTTTTCCAAAAAAATTCCGTTTCCGGTTGGATCAATGTGTAATATTCGCCCACGATTTTGCTATCTTGTACCATGACTAGTGCAAGGGAACAGGCACTATGCTTTTGATAATTTGCTGTTTCAAAGTCCATTGCGATAAAATTCATCAGACTCACCTCATTGCCATTCTAGCACAAAATCAAAGAATGAAAAGCGAACAAACGTTAAGAAAAACTGAAGTTTTCCTACGGTTAGTTGAGATCCAGTTCCACCGGACAATGGTCACTGCCAATGATATCTGTATGGATCTTGGCGTCTAGCAAGCGCTCATTTAAGTCATCCGAAACGACAAAGTAATCGATGCGCCAGCCAGCATTGTTTTTGCGAGCGTTGAAACGGTAGCTCCACCAAGAATAAATACCTTCTGCATCTGGATAGAAATAGCGGAACGTATCGGTAAAGCCAGCAGCCAAAAGAGTCGAAAACTTTTCCCGTTCTTCAGGTGTAAACCCAGCACTTTTTTGATTGGTTTTCCAGTTTTTGATGTCGATATTTTTATGGGCAACATTCAAATCACCACAGAGAATCACTGGCTTTTGTTGTTTCAATTCAGTCAAGTAAGCCAAAAAGGCATCTTCCCAAGTCATGCGATAATCCAAGCGGCGCAATTCATTTTGGGAATTTGGTGTGTAGCAAGTAATCAAGAAAAATTCAGGATACTCCAGCGTGATGACGCGACCTTCCGTATCATGTTCTTCGATTCCTAATCCATACCGGACCGATAGTGCAGGTTCTTTTGCGAAAATTGCTGTGCCAGAATAGCCTTTCTTCTCCGCATAATTCCAGTATTGATGATAGCCTGGTAAATCCAATTTGATCTGACCTTCTTGCAGCTTTGTTTCTTGTAAACAAAAGAAATCAGCATCGAGGGCTTCAAACACTTCAGAAAAATTTTTTTTAACGATGGCCCGTAAACCATTCACATTCCAAGAAATAAATTTCATTGAGACTCCTCCTTATTTTCCACTACGCCTCCCATTTTACCTAAAAAAGCCAGAAGCGCAAAGCAAGTGAGCGGAATGAGGAAAACAAGGAGGAAGAATGAGGATTAAATTTGGATGCTAGAGAAAATTCGTTTGTGGTACGAAAAAGGAACGATGGCTCCTTACGTTTACTTCCATTTTATGATACAGTCATTTTGAAAAGGGGGGCTGTTTCATGACGATCAAAGCGCAAGTTTCAGCGAAAATGACTTCGAAAAATCAAATAACTATTCCAAAAAGTGTGCGGCAAATACTAGGCTTAAAAGAGAATCACTGGGTAATTTTTGAATTTACCCCAGAAGGTGAGATCAAGGTAAGAGGCGAAAAAGCAGCACCTTCTTTTGAAGCTTTTTGGAAACAAGAATTAGCGATCATAGAAGAAATGGGAAAATTTGACACAGGTGAGATGTTTTTTGAAAAAGATTTAGGTGAGGAGAACATTGAATGGTAAGGCAAGGAGATATTCTTTTATTGACTTAAATCCCACCAAAGGAAATGAAATGGCAAAAAAAGACCGTGTGTAGTGGTTAGTAATGATTATTATAACAAGAGTTTCAATACCATCTTAGTGATGCCACTCAGTAGCTCAAAAAAATATGTAGAAGAAAAATTTGCTCGATCGAATGCGTTTCAAACAGTTACCGAAACACAATAAAGTAAAGTTCAAGGGACGATTCTTTGTCAGCATATTTGCAGTGTGGACTTCTTGCATCGCAGCAACTTAGAAGTAGTCGATAAAGTCACTACGGAGATGAAAGAACGATTATCTGAAATAACAAAACACTTTTTTTGAAGCTTACTCTTTATTAATCAGGTCATTCGAAAAGAGGCGCTTATAGGTCATTCGATTATTAAGCTTTTCTTTGATTCACCAGAGGTAGCAACTTTTCCTTGAACATGCTAAAATAAGTGAGATGTTTATTGTGAAAGGAAACCTTCTCGTGAATAAAGACTTGATGATTGCGCAATTCCCTGAAATTGCCTTATTAAAAGATGAACCCTTATTGAACTATACGTATACAAAAACTGGTGGACCGGCAGACATTTTGGCTTTTCCCAAAACAGCAGATGAAGCCAAACAGCTGCTTGATTATTGCCGAGAACAAGCGATTCCTTGGATCGTCTTAGGAAATGCCAGCAACTTGATCGTCCGTGACGGTGGTATTCGTGGCGTGGTGATCATGCTATCAGAAATGAACCAAATCGTGGTGGACGGCACTTCTTTGATCGTCGATGCTGGAGCAAAGTTGATCGATACTACCTATGTCGCTTTGCATGAATCGTTGACTGGTTTTGAATTTGCCTGCGGGATCCCCGGCAGTGTCGGCGGTGCCGTCTTTATGAATGCTGGCGCCTATGATGGCGAGATCCAAGATGTCTTCGCGTCCTGCGACGTTTTGCTGGCTAATGGTCAAATCGTGACTTATACCAAGGAAGAAATGGAATTTGCTTATCGTCATAGCAAATTGCAAGAGCAAAAGATGATTATTTTGAGCAGTCGCTTTGATTTAGCAAAAGGCGATCAAGAACAAATCAAAAAGCGGATGGATGAACTGACAGAATTGCGGCAATTGAAGCAACCGCTAGAATACCCCTCATGTGGGAGTGTCTTCAAACGCCCAGTCGGTCATTTTACCGGCAAGCTGATCCAAGATGCAGGCTTACAAGGATTGAAATGGGGCGGAGCCCAAATTTCGGAAAAACATGCGGGCTTTATCGTGAATGTCGATCAAGCAACAGCCACGGATTACGTTGAACTGATCGCTCATATCCAACAAGTCATCAAAGAAACCTTTGATGTCACCTTAGAAACAGAAGTCCGAATCATCGGCGAAGAATAGATTAGCGAAAAGATTGTCCCGAGGGGCAATCTTTTTTTCATGAGAGCTAATAAAAAGAGCTTAGGATTGTAAGCTTTCGCAGTCTTCGGTACAATAAACGAAAAGGAGTGAGCAGGATGAAAAAGTGGGGACGCGTCATTTTGTTTGTTGGGTTCGCCTTTCTTTTCGGTGGTTGTACGAAATTACCGCAAGAACAGTTTGCCGAACAGTTGACGAATCAGCAAGCAACGAATGCTGGTGAATTCCAAGCGACGATCGATACCTTTGAGATAGGCAATAGCAGCGAATACGGTCAAGAAGCCGATAGGTACGCCTCTATGTTGATGTCACAGTTAGTCGGCTCGTCATTTAAAGGGGACTTCGTCCAAGACAAAGAAACCAAAGCGATTTTACTCAACCTGGCAGTCGCTTTTGGGGGGCAGGAGCTGCCGATCAAGCTGATCGTCGATCCAGAAAAACAAGAAGCATATGTGTCAGCTGAAATCTATGAAACACTGCAAGGGTATATCAGCGCATTTGGTGATGACAGTTATGGAACAAAACCAGACGCTGGGGAATATGAGGGCAAATACCTGCGCATCGATCAAGAAACCTTAGATTCTTACTTTGGCGAAGGAACTTTTGCAGAGGACGACGAGGGGACGACCGAAGCAGAAAAAGAGCCTGAAAACCTCTTTACCATGAACAGTCTTTTTCATAATGAGACATTTGCAGACTATTTGAAAACCTTTGAACCGGATGCTTTCAAAAGAGATGGAGATACGATCAGCCACACGTTTACCAAAGAAGAATTGGCAGATTATGCAACCTATGCTCAAGAACACGGCGCTGATCAAAAGCAAGTCGCCGAATTAGAAACGATGCTGGAAGAAGTCGAGCAGTTTGACTTAGCTATGACCGTCAATACGAAAACAAATCAGCAGAAAATGGCTTTTCACTTCGTGCAAGCAGATGAGCTGCAAACCACTATCGGAGCCACGGTGACTTTTACAGGGAAGAAAAGTGATACTGCGGTTGCGATTCCCACAGCGGAAGAATTGATTGACCCAGAAGAATTGTTTTCTCCCTATGATTATGGCTGGGATGACAGCTATGACGATGGGGATGAAAATGATTATGATGATGAGTACTGGGATAGCTATGATGAAGCCGATGATTGGTCTTCTTATATGCTGAGTGATGAGGAGTTTGAAGAACTGCTGCTGCAAATCAAGCAAGAGCTGCCTTATTTGACCCAAGCAGATATCGATGATTATCTGACATTTTATGAAGAGTATTTGACCCAAGAGCAGTATCAAGAGCTTGTCGAAGCACTCCAAGTGCGAAGTCTATGAGTCACTCAAAAGGGAAGCGACCGCCTAAGTTAGCCAAAAAGCTAACTTTGGGCGGTCGCTATTTTTTTAGATACGATTTTTTTTGCGGTTCATGACTAAGCGCAAAAGGACGGTTCCAACTGCCATCGTGGCGATTCCCGCTACAATGGCTTCAGGTACACCTTGGGCGAAGATTACACCTAAAATCGCTGCATAGACAGCATTGCCAGCTTTCCCCACAACCTCCGCATATTCTTGCTGGAACAAGAAGTAGATCAAGTTCATTACCAGAATCGTATTCGTCAAGCCTCCAGCAACACCAGCAATCAGTAGCGAGAGACTTTGCTGTTTGTTTTTCCAGATTTTTTGACAGCCCTTATAAACAAAGTAAGGAACGACACCAATCAAAATACGGGGAATCAGCGCTACGAGGATCGCTTTCCAGCTTCCTTGATCACTCCCATAAATCGGTACGAAAGGAGAGAAGACAAAAGAAAGCGGGGTGATGATCCACGTCGAACGCACCATACTGATGATCCCAAAGGCGCCACCTAAAAAGCCGCCGATCCGAGGGCCCAATACAATGGAAGCAATGATGACAGGAATGTGCATCGTTGTCGCATTGATTGGTCCTAAGGGAATAAACCCAAGAAAGGGTACCGATGCTAAAAGAATCAAGATTCCTAAAAAGAAAGCTGTTAAGACAAGTTCAAAAGTTGATATTTTTTTCATTGTTAGACACTCCGTACTTCCAAAGCAGTCAATGCTTTTTCAAGAATCGTTTCTGTTGCTGCTAATGCGCCTCTGCCGAAATCACCGCAAGCCAGTAACGCTTCACGGGGTTCAATCTCTTGGAAGCCGACTTCTTTCAAAATCCCCAAATTTCTTTGAACAATCGGGTTTTCATACATGACGGTATTCATGGCTGGCGCAATCAAGCGGGGCACGGATAACGGCAACGCTAAGGCAACTGTTGAGATCAAATCATCGGCTAAACCATGCGCCAGCTTGCCAATACTGTTGGCACTGGCTGGGGCGAGCAAGAAAAGATCGGCTTGTTTGGCTAGTTCAATATGGTTGATCCGATCTGGTTGGCGCTCTTGCATAACATCCACATGGATCGGGCGTTTGGATAATGACTGTAACGTCAAAGGCGTAATAAATTGTGTGCTATTTTGAGTCATTAAGACATCCACTGCATAGCCCTTTTTGGTTAATTCATTGGTCAGGTCGGCTGCTTTGTATGCAGAGATACTGCCGCTGACGCCAAGCAGAACGTGTTTTTGTTTCATGATTCTTTCTCCTTTTCTAAAAAAACATCTAGCTAAGCACGCAGGTCATTGCGTAATGTGTCAACGATCAAGGTTGCAATCTCAGCTTTTGTGCGACCAGTCCCGATTTGTCCTTCTTGTGTCAAAAGGTGGCCAACATGCTGGTTTCCTGAAATTTGCGTCAAGTCGTTGGCCAACACATAGTCCGCTTGGCTAGCCAGTAAACTTTTTCGTGCGACCGCAAACAACTCGTCTTCTGCGACGTCTACTAATAATTTGAATCCGACTAATAAGGTTGTCGGCTGTAATGCTTTGATGGTTTGGATCACTTTCGGGGTTTTCTTCAACACTAAAAACAAATGATCAGTATTGGAAGAAACTTTGCCTGCCGTTGCTTCAGATTGTGCGAGCACGTGTGCCATCAATGCCGGAGTGACCTGGTTGTCATAAGTCGGTAGGGCATCGTTGATTGCTTCATAAAAGGCTGCTTCTGAAAAATGAGCAGCAGGGGTAAAATCACTAACTGCCATACTGTGGATCACGGCAGCATACGAATGGGTCGTCAATAAATCGGTCAATTGCGCCAACAAGTCCGTGGTCCCTTCAATGAAATGACAGGTAACGCGTGGATCGGTCGGCGGTTGCTTGGCAGTTTTCGTCGTAACGTAATCGATGGTCACCTCAGGGGACTGCAGCCATTCCTTGGCAATCGCTTGACCAAGTGAACCCGTGGAATGATTCGTGATTGCACGGACATCATCGATTTTTTCAGAAGTACCGCCAGCCGTAATCAAAATTCTCATTGCCCTTGTGACACCTCAACGATCGTTCGTCCCTGGTGCGTGCCAGCTAATAAAGCTGCCAACGTTTCTGGCAAGTCTTCCAAAGTGATGGCTTTCGTGTAAAGCTGATCGATCACATTCCACTCACCCGCTAATTTCTCCCATAATGCCGTGCGGATCTCATGGGAAACATTGACTGAATCGATCCCAATTACGCGAATCCCACGCAAAATAAAGGGTAAGACAGTCGTTTCGATTTTGATTCCACCAGCATTGCCGCATAAGAAGGCACCGCCCCCATAAGCGATTTGCGGAAGCACTGCCGCAAGCAATGGACCGCCAACAGTATCGATGACCGCTGCAAACGATTGTTTTGCTAATGGTTTGACCTTTTCGGGTACCACTTCATCAGGACTGACGATTTTTGCTGCGCCTAGGTCCAACAACCATTGCGCATCGGTTTTCCGAGATAGCGCCACTATATTTGTATAGCCCAGTTTTTTCAATAAAGCAATGCTGACACTGCCGACGCCACCGCTCGCACCTGTCACCAAAATAGCAGCGTCTTTTGCTAAGTGCAGCTGTTCTAATTCTTGCACCGCTAAAGCTGCTGTGAACCCAGCAGTGCCATAAGTCATACTGTCTTTTGCTGAAAAACCAGCAGAACGTTTCACGAGCCACTCGGCTGGGACCCGTTGAAATTGACTGTAACCGCCTGGGTGAGAAACCCCTAAGCCATAACCTGTCACTAAGACTTGGTCGCCTGGGGCAAAATCAGCAGACTGACTGTCCACGACTTCCCCTGCTAAATCGATTCCCGGCGTCATCGGATACGTACGGATCACGCCGCCATTTTCTTTTGCTGCCAAGGCATCTTTGTAATTGACATCTGAGTAATCAACACGGACAAGCACATCGCCTGCTGGCAGCTCGTCAAGGGTTGCAGTTGTGAGTGAAGCAGTAAAATTTGGTTCATTCATGACACGAAAGGTAGAGAAATTCGTCATTTCAGACACTCCTTTGATGGTTTGTACTCATAATACCATAAGTTTTATTTTTTTAACCAGTGAAGCAAGAAAAGGCAGGGCTTCTTATCAAAAAATCAGCAAAAACAGATCATTATTAAATCTACCTTTTCTTCGTTAAAATAGAAGCTGTTCTTTTAAACCTGTGAAAAGCGAAAATGACGGGATCGCCAATCCTTTCCTTTATAGCACAAGCATTTAGCGTCACTCCTTTTTTTGATCAGGAAGAAAAGAATTCAAAGAAATACAGAAAAAAGGCTTGTGTTTTTTGCAATTATTTGTATACTAGAAAAAGTGAAATTAAACATGAAGTTTACTTATAGCAAACTTTTTTATTTGAAGTTGTGTCAATCAAAGGGGGAATGAACATGGAGATTGGCGAGAAGCTGCGCAATTTGCGCGTTCAAAAGAATTTGACCCAAGAAGAATTAGGCGAGCGGACCGATTTGACGAAAGGCTATATCTCACAGTTGGAACGTGATTTGAGTTCGCCTTCTATGGAAACTTTTTTTACGATCTTAGAAGTTTTAGGCGTGACACCAGAGGAATTTTTCCGAGAAGAAAATGCGCAGCATCAAGTGGTTTATCGCGAAGAAGACAGTACGCTTTATTATGATGAAGAAAATGGCTATGAATTGAAGTGGCTGATTCCCGATTCCAATGAAAAAGAAATGGAGCCAGTCTTGCTGACTTTTGATAAAGCGGGCGAATACAAGACCTTTGAACCATCATTAGCAGAAACATTTATCTATGTCTTAGAGGGCAGTGTGGCGTTGACACTTGGAGAAACGCAGTACAAGGCTCGTAAAGGCCAATCGATTTATTATCAGGCGACTGAGCCGCATCAATTAAAAAATATTGCGGGCAAAAAAAGCCGTGTGCTTGTAGTTGTGACAGATTCTTATTTATAGTACAGGAGGAAAGAGTGTGGGAAAAACAATAATTTCATTCAACAATGTGGTGAAGCGATTTGATGATGATGAAACAGTTTTGAAAAAAGTGAGTTTTGATATTGAAGAAGGTCGCTTTTATACATTGTTAGGTCCTTCAGGTTGTGGAAAAACAACTATTTTACGTATCATTGCGGGTTTTTCGGACGCAACAGAAGGCGACGTTTATTTTGATGGACAAAGAATCAATGACGTTCCTGCCAATCAACGGCAAGTGAATACTGTCTTTCAAGATTATGCCTTATTCCCACATATGAACGTTTTTGAAAATGTGGCATTTGGTCTGCGAATCAAAAAATTACCAAAAGATGAAGTGAATAGAAAAGTCTTAGAAGCGTTACGGTTAGTACAACTTCCTGGTTACGAGAATCGTGAAATCAGCGAAATGTCAGGAGGTCAACGCCAACGGGTCGCAATCGCACGAGCGATCGTCAATGAACCCAAAGTATTGCTTCTTGATGAACCATTGTCCGCATTGGACTTGAAATTGCGAACTGACATGCAATACGAGCTGCGGGAATTGCAGCAGCGACTAGGCATCACCTTTATTTTTGTCACCCATGACCAAGAAGAAGCGTTGGCCATGAGTGATGAGATTTTCGTTATGAACAAAGGGAAGATCGTCCAAAGCGGCACACCAGTGGATATCTACGATGAACCAATCAACCATTTCGTGGCGGATTTTGTCGGTGAAAGCAACATCGTCACAGGCACGATGATCGAAGACAACTTAGTGGAGTTTGTCGGCAAGCAATTTGAATGTGTAGATGGCGGGATGCGGCCGAATGAAGCCGTTGAGATCGTGATCCGTCCAGAAGATTTGAATTTGACGACGGCGGAAAATGGCAAGCTGGTCGTTGAAGTAGACACGCAATTGTTCCGAGGCGTGCATTACGAGATCATTTGTTATGACGAACAAGGCAACGAATGGATGGTTCACTCTACAAGAAAAGCTACTGAAGGAAGCAAGATCGGGCTTTCCTTTGAACCAGAAGATATCCACGTCATGCGTTTCAATGAGTCCGAAGAAGATTTTGATGCTCGTTTAGAGAGCTACGAAGATTAGGAGGGAAAGCTAATGACGAAAATGCGTCGTTTTTATGCGATACCCTATGTCTTTTGGTTATTGCTATTTGTTATTGCACCAGTCTTATTGATCATCTACCAATCCTTTTTTGATATGAACGGCAACTTTTCGCTGGTCAACTATCAAAGCTACTTAGGTTCTGGCAAATATTTGATCATGACCTTAAACTCGGTTTGGTATGCCTTTTTGATCACCTTGATTACCTTAGTGATCAGCTACCCGACAGCCTATTTCTTAACTAAGCTGCGTCACAAAGATTTGTGGCTGCTGCTGATCATCTTACCGACGTGGGTCAACTTATTGTTAAAAGCCTATGCGTTTATTGGGATTTTCGGCATTCATGGCAGTGTCAACAACTTCCTAGAAATCATGGGTGTTGGACCAAAGCAGATTTTGTTTACCGACTTCAGCTTTTTGACGGTTGCCGTCTATATCGAACTGCCCTTTATGATCATGCCGATTTTTAATGCCTTAGAAGAAATGAATCCCTCTTTGATCAGTGCCAGTCGCGATTTAGGGGCAAACAGCTATGATACTTTCCGACGAGTGATTTTCCCTCTGTCGTTAAACGGTGTGAAAAGCGGCGTCCAAGCCGTCTTCATTCCGTCGCTCTCCCTCTTCATGTTGACCCGTTTGATTGGGGGCAATCGCGTGATCACGCTTGGTACAGCGATCGAGCAGCACTTTCTCGTTACCCAAAACTGGGGCATGGGTTCGACCATCGGCGTCATTTTGATCATCGCCATGTTCCTCGTGATGTTGTTTACGGGAGAAAAGAAAAAAGGAGGGCAACGTAAATGAAAAAATTTCGCTGGTCCAATCTTTATCTGATCGTCGTCTTTATTCTTTTGTACGTGCCGATCTTTTATTTGATTTTCTATTCCTTCAATGAAGGAGGCACCATGAATGCTTTTACGGGTTTCACTTTTGAACATTACCAATCCGTCTTTCAAGATACCCGCTTGATGATCATCGTGTTGAACACCTTTATGCTGGCATTTTTATCAGCATTACTGGCAACGATCATCGGCACATTTGGTGCGATGGGCATCTACTATACCCGCAAACGTCGAACGAGAACGGCATTGTTGAGTTTGAATAATATTTTGTTGGTTTCACCAGATGTCATCATCGGTGCCAGCTTCTTGATTTTCTTTACGATGATCGGCAACTTGTTCCGTGGGTTTAGCTTAGGCTTTTTCAGCGTGTTGCTTTCGCATATCGCCTTTAGTATCCCGATCGTGGTCTTGATGGTCTTGCCGAAACTGCAAGAGATGAACGATTCAATGATCGACGCTGCCCGTGATTTAGGCGCGAATAATTTTCAAGTCATTAAAAATATCATTTTGCCTTTCTTGACGCCGGGCATCATCGCCGGCTATTTCATGGCATTTACTTATTCACTCGATGATTTTGCCGTGACATTCTTTGTGACAGGCAATGGCTTTAGTACCTTATCGGTAGAGATCTATTCTAGAGCACGTCAAGGAATCAGTTTAGAAATCAATGCATTAAGCACACTTGTCTTCTTATTCTCCATGATCCTGGTGGTAGGCTATTACTTTATCAGTAAAGAAAACGGCGCGAAGAAATTGCGTAAAAACCGCCGTGTGGAGGTGGCAAATCTGCGATGAAACGACTACAATCTCTGATTATCGGTATTGTTGCGATCGTCCTGATCTTGCTCTTTGGTGTCCGTCAATTGGAACGCTCCTCTGGTATGGCAGGCGCTGAGGTCGTCAACATCTACAACTGGGGCGACTACATCGACCCTGATTTGATCAGTAAGTTTGAAGAGGAGACAGGCTACAAAGTCAATTATGAAACCTTTGACTCAAATGAAGCGATGTTCACGAAGATCCAACAAGGCGGTACGTCTTATGACATCGCCATACCGAGTGAATACATGATTGAGAAAATGATGGAACAAAATCTTTTAAAACCATTGGATCACAGCAAAATCAAAGGGCTAGACAATATCGACCCTCGCTTTTTGGACCTGAGTTTTGATCCTGGCAATCAATATTCGATCCCTTATTTCTGGGGAACACTGGGGATCGTCTATAACGATAAGTTCTTTGATGAAGGTGAAATCACCCAATGGGACGATCTTTGGAAACCCGAATTAGCAAATAGCATCATGCTGATCGATGGCGCGCGTGAAGTAATGGGATTAGGTTTGGACAGCTTAGGCTATTCTCTAAACAGCAAAGACGATGATCAGCTGCAAGAGGCATTCAATAAGCTTCGGACCATGACCCCAAACATCAAAGCCATCGTTGCAGATGAAATCAAGATGTACATGGCCAATGAAGAAGCATCGGTTGCGGTCACATTTTCTGGGGAAGCAGCCGACATGATGTACGAGAACGAGCACATTCATTACGTGATCCCTTCAGAAGGCTCCAACCTGTGGTTCGATAATATGGTCATTCCTAAGACCTCACAAAACGAAGCCGGCGCCTACGCCTTCTTGAACTTTATGCTGGAACCCGAGAACGCTGCACAAAACGCAGAATACATCGGCTATTCCACACCTAACCAAGCAGCCATGGCATTACTGCCAGACGAGATCACCGAAGACGAACAATTCTATCCATCCGATGAATTGATGGAACACCTCGAAGTCTATGAAAACTTAGGTGCTGAGTATCTGGGCATCTATAATGATTTGTTCTTGGAATTGAAGATGTATCGGAAATAAGCAAACTGCCATTAAGCAGGGAATGGATCCTGTTTAATGGCAGTTTTTTATAATTTACTATGACATATCAAATGAACCTCTAGGAATATGTATTAGAAAAAATCAGCCTCACTTTGTTCAAAATGTTTCAAAAAGTGCTTGACCTAAAGTTAACTCTAGGTGGTATCTTTTTAGATAGAAGAAATGAGCAGCGATTGTTGAAACTCAAAAAATCACGATTTCCCTTTAGGATAACTTGCTATTTCTCGGTTTGATAGGAATTCTAAAAAGAGCGTCTAGCTCCGATTGCCGCTTTTTTTCATTCTAGAAAACGATCCACTCATTTCGACTTCGTGTCTTTTTCCTTGTGAGTAAACACACGAACCATTCAAACATTTCTACAGGAGGTACGTACATGTTATTAGAAAAAATCAAAAGCCCCAAAGAGTTAAAAGAATTGACCAGTGGGCAACTTCAAGAACTGGTAGTAGAAGCACGAACTGCTTTATTGGAAAAAATCAGTCACCATGGGGGGCATAATGGCCCCAATCTGGGGATGGTTGAGATGACGATCGCGTTGCATAAAGTCTTTGATTCTCCCACAGATAAGCTGATTTTTGATGTGTCTCATCAGACCTATATCCATAAAATGTTGACGGGACGCGCCCATGCCTTTCTTGATGCTGCGCAGTATGATGCGGTTTCTGGTTACACGAATCCGAAAGAAAGCGAGCACGATCTCTTTACGGTCGGTCATACCTCCACCTCAGTTTCGTTAGCAAATGGTGTGGCGAAAGCCCGTGACCTAAAAAATGAAACGTATAATGTCGTTGCCGTGATTGGCGATGGTTCTCTATCAGGTGGCTTAGCGTTTGAAGGCTTGAACAATATCGTGGAATTAGGCACCAATACTATCGTGATCCTCAACGACAATGACCAATCGATTGCAGAAAACCATGGAGGGATGTACCAGAATTTGCGGGCATTGCGGGAAACCAAGGGGCAAGCAGCAGACAATCTGTTCAAAGCGATTGGTTTTGAGTACCATTATTTAGATGAAGGAAATGACCTCGCTGCATTGATCGCTTTATTTGAAAAAGTGAAAGATGTTGATCATCCTGTTTTATTACACATTCATACGATCAAAGGCAAAGGCTTCAAGTTTGCGGAAGAAAATCGTGAAAAGTTTCATGCAGGCGGTCCCTTTAGTTTAGAAACCGGCGAATATATTTCTGCTGGCGGCAATCAAGTAACCTACAACAGCTTAACGACGGATTATTTATTAGAAAAAATGGCGACAGATCCTAAAGTCGTGGCAGTAAACGCTGGTACACCGATGCTGCTTTTTTCTCCGGAACAAAGAGAAAAAGCAGGCAAACAATTTGTAGATGTGGGTATTGCAGAAGAACATGCGGTATCGATGGTTGCTGGGTTAGCAAAAAATGGAGCAAAACCTGTCTGGGCCGTTTTTTCTACCTTTATGCAACGTAGTTTTGATCAAATTTCCCATGATTTGTCCTTAAATCATCTGCCTGGAACGATTTTGGTATATGGTGCATCGATTCACGGCATGAATGACGAGAGCCATTTGGGAATTTTTGATATTCCATTTTTGGCACATATTCCCAACCTTATTTATCTTGCGCCAACCTCTAAAGAAGAATATCTGGCAATGTTGGATTGGTCGCTGGAACAAACCAACGCACCAGTTGCGATCCGGGTACCGGTTGGACCTGTCAACGAAACGGCAGTAGCAGTCTCTACTGACTATAGCGATCAAAAAAATGAAGTGACTCAAGCTGGCACGCAGGTAGCCATCGTCGGTGTTGGGAACTTTTATGCGCTAGCGGAAGAGATCGCAGATCAATTGAAGATGCAACATGGAATTACGCCAACGGTGATCAATCCTAAGTTTATTTCAGGGGTCGACAAAGAGTTGTTGGATGCTGTGGCACGATCGCACAAACTCGTTGTCACGTTGGAAGATGGTATACGAGAGGGTGGCTATGGACAAATGATTGCCAGCTACCTGGGTGATCGTGAGATTGCCGTCAAAAACTATGGCTTAGAAAAGAAATTTTATGATAATTACCGGGCAGCAGACGTTTTATCTGAACTTGGTATCACTGCTGAGGAAATTACGAAAGATGTCATAGAACAGCTGCAGAAATAAGTTCTCTTAGGGTGTCTTGTGTAGCTGATATGATTGTTAAAAAATGAATGATCGAAGGAAACCTTGCAGAAAAACAGACTGCAAGGTTTTTTCGCAAACAATCGGTGATGATTTGCAGCAAAATACAGAAGACCAATGCTTTTCAAGCATAAAGCCCAAGCGCGTTAAGCATTGGTCAACGAGGATAATCTAGCGAATAATAAGGTAGTGAAAGGATCACTTGTCATCTTGGACTATTGGGTTCAGAGACAAGGAAGAAAAGGTGTTTTTAAGGAAAGGGGTATTTATGAAATTTTTTTCTATGAAGTTGTTGGCACTGTTGTCGGTGGCAATGGTCGTCTATTCGGCACCGGCGATTTCTGCCAATGTCCCAGCGATTGCGGCAAGCTTTCCAGAAGTTGATGCGGTCTACATTGGGTTACTGACCACGATTCCGTCATTGTTTCTTTTGCTGGGGATTTTTACTACTAGCATGATCGAAAAAAGGATCGGCAAAAAATACACGATGGTCACCGGATTGGTCATTGTGGCGATTTTTGGCACGCTGCCGGCATGGTATCAGGGGAGCTTTCCCGTCTTGTTTCTTTCTCGAGGGATTCTTGGCTTCGGGATCGGCTTATTCAATCGTTTGGCGATTCAAATGATTAGTTTGCTGTTTCAAAATGAGCCGCAAAAGAAAGCCAAAGCTCTTGGATTAGAAAGTGCCGTCGGTGGTTTAGGTGGTATCTTTATGACTTTGCTCGTAGGACAGCTAGTGAAGATTAGTTGGGAAATGTCCTTCTTGGTTTATGGCTTTGCCCTGATCAGTCTCTTCTTTGTCCAGCTATTTATTCCCAACGAAACACAGGCTGTGACTAATGAGACGTTATTGGCGAACGTCACGGTTTCAAAAGAACGGAAACAGCGATCATTCGTTTTGGGTGTGCTCTTGTTTCTAATCGTTGTCTTGTTTATCAATTACAATTTACAGATCACACCGTTGTTGTTGGAAAAAGGAATCGGGGACGCCACCGAAGGCAGTAACATGATTGCCGCCATTGCGACGGGGGCATTTATCGCCGGCAATGCCTTTGGCTTGATATACAGTCGCTTACATCGCTGGTTGCTGCCCATTGCGGCATTGCTTGCAGGAAGCAGCATCTATTTGACCTATCCCTTGCAGACGGTGGGGCTACTCTTGGGTTGTTCTTTATTATTAGGCTTTGCCTTTCGCAGCATCATGCCTTTTTTCACCCACTTACTGACGACTGGTGGTGAAGCGGAAGCTAAGTTTGGCACGGTCGTCTCGATCGTTGCTTACAACTTAGGAGTCACGTTAGCACCTTATGCATCACGCTTGCTGATACTAGTCAGCGGCAATGAAACAGCAGGGATGCAGATGATCCTATCAGGGGGCTTGTTGGTTATGATTGGGATTGTGTCAGTGATCAGCAATCGCTATTTTCTTTATTTTGAGCGGGGAACTGCTGAAGAACTTGGGTAGCTGTTTTTAAAAGATTGAATGAAAAACTCTCTTACGATCGTCAATGTAAGAGAGTCTTTTTTTAAGCAAATCTTTTCATCGGCTTGCTATTTTTTCCCTGCGAAATGCGTAAAACGGACAAACTGATTTTGGGATTCTTCTTGTAAAAATTCTTTTGGTGTCAGTTGAAACTCTTGTTTAAAGCAGCGTAAAAAATGGGTATAGGAGTTGAAGCCGCAAGCTTCGAAGGTGGCGGTGGCGCTTCTGGTCCTACGTAAAATTTCTTTGCTCTTTAAGAGTCGTTTCTTGACGACATAGGCATGAAAGGCGACGCCAGTTTCTTTTTTGAAGGTCCGAGAAAGCGAGTATGGACTCATGAAAAGGGCTTTGGCGACGGTCTCTAAGGAGAGATCAGCGGTCAAATGCTGATTGATATAGGTAATGGCAGCCAAAATGTCTTTATTTTTATAGAGTGAGTCGGATAAAAACAGCGGTTCTTTTTCCTGATAGGCAATCGTATTGATGGAAATCAAAAACGCGATCAAATGATTTTGATAAAGTAAGTCGGTGCCATAATTGCTATCCGTTTTTTTGCGCAAAGGTCGCAATAGCTGGTCTAATTGGTCGGCATCGATCGATAAAATACGACTGTTGATGCCGCCGTTGCTACGAAAACAGGCAGTGAGATCTGTTTGGGTAGTGGAGAGGGCAGTGAGATAACTAGGATTGATATACAGGTAGGTTCGCTCGAAAAAATCAGAAGTTTGATGGACGATTCGATGCAAGACGTTTGGAGGAATCAAGATGATCGTACCAGGTTCTAGAGGGAATTCTCCGCCATCGATAAAGAAGATCGCTGATCCTTTTAGGGTACAGTGAATCTCATAAAAACTATGGTAATGATAAAGGGTATTGCTTTCTTCTACGATGTCTTTGATATGAAAGGCCTCAAAGCGATCGTTGATCATCGTGTCCGCACTTTGCTTCTCCATGATTGGCTCCTTTCGTGCTCGTTTGATTTTATCATACAAGAATAGATAGTAAAGTGTCAATAACTGCTATTTTTGTGTAAATGTAAGCGTGTTACGATCAATCTATCAAAGAGAAATGAGAGGATGAACCCAATGGTGATTTTAGAACAGTTATTTGTGGAAAAACGTGTCGTGGAAGAAAAAATTGATCGCATGATCGAAAATTTAACGACGATCAAGGATGATAATGGTGAATTTCTAATAGACTTTGACGGCTTGATCGTTGATGATAAAAGCTGGGGGATTTGGAACTGGCCGCAAGGGGTGGGACTATATGGCATTTATAAAAACTACCAAATCACCAAAAATCTTAAAGCGCTCCAAGTTGTGGAAGAATGGTTTGAGCAGCGGATGTTAGAAGGCGCGCCGCCTAAAAATGTCAACACGATGGCGCCGCTTTTGGCAATGGCGTATCTTTATGAAGACACCAAAGATTCTCGTTACTTGCCTTACCTTGAACAATGGGCGGAATGGGTCATGCATGATATGCCGCGAACCGACGAAAATGGTCTGCAGCATGCGACCTATGGACCAGAAAATCGCAACCAGCTTTGGGACGATACCTTGATGATGACTGCTTTGCCTTTGGCGAAAATTGGCATGTTGCTGAATCGTCCGGCTTATATCGAAGAAGCAAAACAACAATTTATAATCCATATCAAATACTTAGTGGATAAAAAAACTGGGCTTTGGTTCCACGGCTGGACCTTTGAAGAACGCCACAATTATGCACAAGCGCTTTGGGCAAGAGGCAACTGCTGGATCACCATTGCGATTCCTGAGATCATTGACATTCTCGACTTGCAAGAAGGAGATGCGTTACGTAGCTTCTTGATCAATACCCTCTTAGACCAACTAACTGCCTTGCAAGAAATGCAAGATGAAAGTGGCCTGTGGCACACCTTGTTAGACGATCCTAGCTCGTATGTGGAGGCTTCTGCGACGGCTGGTTTTGCCTATGGGATTTTAAAAGCCGTTCATAAGCGTTACATTGACAAAGCTTGGGAAGATGTTGCCTATAAAGCTTTAGCCGGTTTGATCGAACAAGTCGCAGAAGATGGAGAAGTCCAAAATGTTTCCATCGGTACTGGAATGGGAGAAGACTTGGCGTACTACAAAAACATTGCGATTACGGCGATGCCTTACGGACAATCACTGACAGTCTTAGCATTTACTGAACTATTGGTTTCATTTTGTTAATTTGAACACCTTACGTAATAAAGAGAGGAGCAGACAAAGATGATCAAAAAAGCGATTCGGATGAAGTTACATCCTGGTTATGAAGCAGAATATGAAAAACGGCATCGCGAACTATGGCCAGAACTAAAAGAGCAGCTCATAGCACACGGGGCGAAAAGCTACCAGATTTTCTTAGATCCAGAAACCCTTGCGTTGTTTGGCTACCTTGAGATTGAAGATGAAACCCGCTGGCAGCATTTAGCGGCAACCGAGATCAACCAAAAATGGTGGCATTACATGGCAGAACTCATGGAAACAAATTCGGATGATTCGCCAGTGACACAGGAGTTAAGGGAAGTCTTTACGCTGTAAGCTAAACAAAAATGTTCATTTTTTAAAACGAATACGGTCGCATCAATTGTTTGACATCAATTACTGGTTAGTCAAAGAGGTAGTTCGCTCACGAATGTGAGCGGACTACCTCTTTTGTTGAAATAGCAAAACAATGCTTTCGTATAGAAGAAACGTTAAGAGAGAAGAGCTTTTTCTTGCTGCTTCAAAAATTTCTTTGGTGTCATACCAGTAATCTTTTTGAATGTTTGAACAAAATATTCAGGCGCATTGCTAAAGCCCGTCATCGCTGCCACTTCGTAGACTTTGTAGTTTTTCTTCAGCAGTTCTTGTGCTTTTTGGATGCGGTATTCGGCTAATTTTTGATTGAAGCGAATCCCGGTTTCTTTGTAATAGGTTTTTCCTAAGTATTCAGGATTTAAGTACAAAAGATGGGCGGCGATCCATTTCAATGACAATGCTTCATGGTCATAATATTCTTCGATGATCAGGTTGACTTTTTGGGACAGCTGCATGTTCTCGCTATCATCTAAGCTGCCCCGCATCAAATCGATACAGTGAAGCAGCATAAACTGGAGTTCGTGCCAATTATTCAAGAGCATGATCTTTGGGGAATAGTCATCAAAGTAAATGTCTTTTTTGATGCGATGGTTTTCAAAAATTGCCGATAACAAATCGTTGACCTGCAGCCGCAATAGTTGGACAGGGTAAAGCTCCATGCGGCAGGTAGAAAAAAAGTTTTCCGTAAGAACTTGGGCTAAAGTCAGTTCGCCTTTGTCGATCAATGCCAAAAGTTTTTCACGGTATTCCATGTAGAGACTATTTTCATAGACATTTTCTTGTGAGATTTGGGCTTCTTGGATGACTTCAAATGTATCAAAATAAAACTCCTTATCCAAGTTCCGCTTGCCTAAATGATAACTGAGTAAAAATTTTTCGGGAGTTTCGACCCAGCAATTGATAGCGATCCCTTTTCCTAGATGCGCAGCCTGTACCTTCGTTTTAAAAAAGAGATTAAAGGTATTTTCCGTACTGAAGTTCAGGATATAGCCAACTTTGTTTTGATGACCGATCACCAACTCGTGATGGTTCTCATAGCTTTCGATCCGCTTAGCGATGGCGTGATAGAATTTCGAATCAAATAAGTACATACAAAATGGAAAAACGAATGATTCAGGCAGCGGTTCTTCTCCGCAGCTATTGATGTATTGCTCAATTTGTTGTTTTAAATAGAGGGTAGATTCCATTTGGCGACGTTCAGAGCGTTCGATCGTCTCAGCCAACGCTTCTGAAAGCTTGCTCGGAAAAACAGGTTTTTCAAGGAAAAATTTGACTCCTAAAGCCATCGCTTCTTTGGCAAAGGAGAAGCTGCCAAAGCCTGTCAAAATAATGATTTGAATCGCAGGATTGATGGCTTTTAATTTTTTGATCAAGGCAAGTCCATTGACTTTAGGCATATTGATGTCGGTAATCACGATGTCGATGGTGTTTTGCTGACAAAATGCCAAGGCTTCTTCACTGTCTGTATAAATTCCTTTGACCACTAATGGAAAATCAAAAGAAGCAACGAGGTTAGCCACACCATTTGCTATCAAGGGTTCATCGTCAACAACGAGGATGTTTTTCATGTTTTACTCACTCCTTTTAAAGGGGATCACAAAGCGCACCGTCGTCTTTTTGAAGGGAATCGAGGAGACGATGGCTAACGACGCTTGATCACCATAATGCAGTTGCAATCGTTTTTGAATATTGGTCAATCCGATGCCGCCTTCTTTTTCAATCGAGAAGTTGGCTTTAAAACCAGGGCCATTGTCAGAGACACTGACTTGGAGAAAAGTTGCTTGTTGTTCAATCGTAAGGACGAGGCGACACGTTTCCTTCATATCATTGACGGCGTATTTAAAGACATTTTCAATCAATGGTTGAATCAGTAACTTAGGAATCTTAAAGGACAAGTCATTCACCAAAATTACTTCGATATACTCGATCCGTTTCCCGAAGCGAACGTTTTGAATATTGATATAGGCGTGCACGATATCTAACTCATCTTGTAGCGTTGTGAAGTCAGACTTGGTATCGATTTTTTTTCGAAACAAATAGGCAAGGGAGGTGACCATCTCTGAGATCTGCCACTGCTGATTTTCAATGGCGATCCAGTTGATCGAGTCTAACGTATTGTAGAGAAAATGTGGATCTAATTGCGCTTGCAATCCTTTAAATTCGATTTCTTGGGACAATATACGCATTTCATAATTGTCCTTGATCAAGGCATTTAATTCATCGATCATCGTATTGTAGCTTTCATAAAGGACCATGATCTCTTCTTGACTATTTTCTGGGACAGCGAGGGTCTTTAAAGAGGCCAGTTTTTTCGTTTTCCGCAGAACTGCCATTTGCGAAGCCAAGTCAGCTAAAGGGCGGGTCAGCTGATTGCTTATTTTCCGAATCACAACAATAATCAAACATAAAAAAGGCAAACTCACAGCGATGGAAAGGCCTTGTAGTTTATAAAGATCAGCTAAGACTTGATTTTCAGGCAGTAAATAAATGAAGGTCATATTCGGCATCGTCTTCCGATCCATTGCGTAGTAGTACTGGCGATTATCAAACGTCATGGAGCCGATCGATCGCTGGAAGGTTTCCATTTTTTGCTGCAAGGTATTTTGATCCGCAGCGAGGGTTTGCTCGTCATGTGCGGTACTATAAAATTGGTTCTGATACGCCATGAAAAATTGGTTTTGTTCAGAGACAATAGGAAGACTTTCGATCTCGTTACGAAAGAAGGACGTATTGACTAGAAATATCACCGTACCAATATAGGTTAAAGAAAGATCGGCTGTTGAATAGATTTTTCGCAGGTAGACACCTTGAGAAAGGTCTTTTGCAAAAAACCAACTCCCTTTGGCAGGCTTATCGGGCAAAGTCTCGATCATATCTTTGATGGTTTGGCCATTAAAGATATGGTCGGTCTCGGCTAGAAAGTTGATCATGTTTTCGTTCGTTGGGGTAAAGAGATAGACGTTTTGAATCGTTGATTCATTGCGTACGAGGGCGTTGATTTCTGCACTTAAGGCATTCTTTTGGTCGATCGCCTCTAAGGATTGTAAGGAATCTTGTGCCAAGATCCTTTGTAGGCCATTTTGGATCGGTGCACTATCGATAATGCGAAAAGAGAGGGTTTCGACGGCAGTTAAACGTTTGGCGATATTTGTTGAAATGATCGAGACATCTTTATACGCAGCTTCTTTCAGCTGCGCCATGTAGACTTGTCGCCAAACTAAGGTCAGGAGAACAGCCAATGAGACGATAATTGCCACCGTCGCAAAAAAAACAAAATGTAACTGTCGCTCAAAAGGCTGCTTTTTAAAATGATTGATCAGCTTCTGGGACTTCATGGACACTGCCTCGCTTTGCTTGCAATTGTTTGGTTTTTTCAATCATCTGACCATGAAAAAATTCAGCGAAGAACAAGAAAATCACCAGTCCAAAGACGAGTAACAAAGAGGTTTTGGCAGTCAATAAGAGAAACAATAAATACCAGGTAAACAACAAGGCAAGGCCTTGCAGTGGGTAGCGAAAGACTAGAAAGATACTGACGTACAAGGTCTGTTTCCAAGCGTGTTGTTCGGCTTTGGCATAGGTCATAAAGCTGATGAATGCAGTGTAGAGGAGGAGAATCGTTAAAAGTAAATAGACAGGACGCAGCCAAGCCATTTCAGTCGGGAAAAAATGAGTGATCCGTAAGTTAAACAATAACAGGAGTACTGTACTTAATAGTCCAATGCCAAAAAGGGTAAAGGTGCGAAAGGCTTGCTTGTAGGCTTGCCAGAAGGCAACAGCTGAATAGTCATGGCCAGTTTTACGAAAATCATGTAAACATTTGATCGTGACAGCGGTGGCAGGACCGAAGCCAAAGATTCCCAACCCTAAAAGGGTAAAGAAAAGCCATAAAAGGTTTAATTTAGCAAAATAAGCTGTTACCGTAAAAAGACGAAACAGTCCGGTTTGTATTTTTTTCATTGTTTCCACCTACCTTGTTTTTTGAAAAGTAAGCCTTTTCAACGCTAGTATAGCATAGTATATTGGAAAAAATAGAGCATGTCTGTTTTTTTACATTTTTCATCTGTTTTTCTATTTTTTTCTAGCTATTGCCCGTGAAGGCTTAGCCTTCAGCAAAAACGACAGTCTAGTTTTTCACATATTTGCTCTTGTTTTTTCATTTTTATTAACGAGGATTTCCATTACAATCACCT
Organism: Enterococcus sp. S53; assembly: GCF_016516865.1. Taxonomy (NCBI): domain Bacteria; kingdom Bacillati; phylum Bacillota; class Bacilli; order Lactobacillales; family Enterococcaceae; genus Enterococcus; species Enterococcus sp. S53. The sequence goes on along the minus strand of NZ_JACVUH010000003.1, from coordinate 111,584 downwards.
TGTAAGCGCAAACAAAAAGGAGTGTAGAAGAATGAAGAAAACTTTTTTAAAAGCAGCGAGCTTGTTGTTTCTTGGTGCGACCTTAGCAGCTTGTGGCAATAACGGCAATAGTAGCGGAAGCTCAGAAGCTGATGCAGATGGGAAAACGACGATTTCCTTTACCTGGTGGGGCTCAGAAGTCAGACACGAGAAGTATATCGAATCGATCAAAGAATTTGAGAAACAAAATCCTGACATCAAAGTTGAATATGAATATGGTTCTTGGGATGACCATTGGAAAAAACTAGCAACAAAAGCGGCTTCTGGAGAATTACCTGATGTGATCCAGATGGATGTGCAGTACATTGCGCAATATGGAACGAAAAATCAATTAGCAGATATGTCGGAATTTATCGGCAATGAGATTCAAACCGATGATATCAAAGAATCGATTTTAGCAACTGGCGAGTTAGATGGAAACGTTTTCGGCATACCTACTTCTGTCAATACTATGGCGATGCTCTACAATCCATCATTGGTAGAACAAGGGGGCACTGGGATCGACTTTAGCAATTATACCTTCGATGACCTTGTAGAAAGTACGGCAGCGATCGCTGAAGCAACCGGTGATTATGGTTGGAATGATAACAATGACAACAGTACGATTTTGCAATACTTTTTACGTACTAAAGGCGAAGATCTATACCAATACGATGCGGACGGCAAACCAGAGATCGGTTTTACCAAAGAAAACTGGGTTGAATTTATGGGAGCTATCGCGGACCTTACGGAAGCCAAAGCAATGCCAACCGCAGAAGTGACTAGCAATGCCAACAGTATGGATCAATATCCGTTTTCACAAGGAAAAGCAGCCTATATGATGACTTGGTCCAATCAATACTTGACCTATAAGGCCTCCGCCGCAGAAGATGTCGAAATCAACTTGGCTCGTCCATTCGACTCAGAAAACGGGGCGATGGCGTATCGACCAGGGTTCTTTTATTCGATCGCGAATGCTTCTGAATCAAAAGAAGCAGCTGCGAAGTTTGTTGACTTTTTAGTGAATAGTGAAGAAGCCAATAAGATCATCGGTACTGAGCGGGGAATTCCTTCTAATGATGCCATCAAAGAATTGCTTTATGACGACATGACACCAGAAGAACAAGAGTCCTCTGATTTCTTAGATGATATTGCAGACATCGTCGGTGATCCATCCCCAATCCCACCAATTGGGTTTGCTGAAATCAACACGTACTTTAAAGAGCTGTACGCAGAGATCACTTATGGCACGATGACACCAGAAGAAACCTATGATGCCTTTGCGCAACGCTGCGAAGAAATTTTTGCAGAAAACTATCAATAAGCTTAGCTGCGGCGCCTTTACTGACTTTTTCAGTAAAGGCGTTTTTTTAGGAGAAACAATGGAGGCAAAAAATATAGGTCCTCTAGTTTTTCACATTTCTGTGCTTTTTTTTCTATTCATTCTTAAGAAGCACTTCGTTAAAATCAACTTGTAAGCGTAATCAAATATAGGAGGTAGGAAGTGAAAATTATGGAACTACAATCAAAATCACCCACGGCCAAAGAACCTGGGAAACTCAAAAGCTGGTTTAATCGATTACCAGAATCTAAACAGAATATGGTTACAGGCTACTTATTTATCTCACCCTTCATCATTGGCTTTTTTGCTTTTATTATCGTCCCGATGGGGATTTCTCTTTTTATGTCTTTTCATGACTATGATTTATTGACAGAGGCGCAATTTGTTGGCTGGAATAACTTTAAAACGATTTTTACGAATGATCCCAAGTTTGTTCAGTCACTGACTGTTACGCTGAAATATGTTGTGTTGGCAGTTCCTTTACGGTTGATCGTCGCATTAGCAGTGGCAATGCTGATCAACCGCCCATCGAAATTAAGCGGCGCTTATCGGGTATTATTTTATATCCCTTCGATTTTAGGTGGGAGCGTAGCGGTCTCGATCATGTGGCGGAATCTTTTTGGCGATTCAGGATTGATCAATGGCGTGCTAGCGGCGATCGGCTTAGACCCGATCTACTTCTTTAAAAGTCCTGGCTTAGCATTGATGACCTTGATTTTATTAGCAGCGTGGCAATTTGGCTCGTCGATGTTGATTTTCTTATCCGGTTTGAAAAATATTCCAAAAGATTATTACGAAGCGGCGGAAATTGATGGGGCAGGAAAAATCAGACAGTTTTTCAATATCACGGTTCCAGTCCTGACGCCAATCATCTTTTTTAATCTGATCTATCAAACGATCATGGCCTTTTTGACGTTTACACCTGCGTTTATCATTTCGAATGGGACGGGTTCACCCCGTAACGGCACGTTAGTCTATTCCTTGTACATGTATCAACGAGCCTTTACCGATTTCAAAATGGGCTATGCTTCAGCCTTAGCGTGGATTTTACTGGTCATCGTTGGGTTGATTACGATTCTGTTATTCGCAACATCGAAATTTTGGGTGTTTAAAGAAAACGAGGAGGTTTGATTGATGCGTGAACAAAAACAAAATTATTTCTTTGATGCCGTGATCTTAGTTGCTGCATTACTGATGCTTTATCCGATTTTCTGGCTGCTGTTTAGTGCCTTTAAACCTAGTAGTGACATTTTTCGAACGGCAACAGAGTTGATCCCCCGAAGCTGGACGTTAGAAAACTTTACCAAAGGGTTTGAAGGGATCGCAGGGATTCCCTTCATTCGCTATATTTTCAACTCGTTGCAAATCGCGTTGATTTCAATGGTAGGGGCGGTCTGTTCTTCGGCTGTCATTTCTTATGGATTTGGTCGAATTCCTTTCAAAGGAAAAGGTTTTTGGTTTGCTTGTATCTTGGTCACGATGATGCTGCCGCAAGAGATCATCATGGTGCCTCAGTATCTTTGGTTTAATCAATTAGGCTGGCTTAACTCGATTCGTCCGGTAACCGTTCCTTCATACTTCGGACAAGCCTTCTTTATTTTCATGATGGTCCAATTCGTCTCTGCGATCCCGACAGATTTAGATGAAGCAGCAAAAATGGACGGCTGTGGACGGGTCGGTATTTTCTTCCGCGTGATTCTACCGTTGATGAAGCCTTCCTTGGCAAACGCTGCGATCTTCTCTTTCTATTGGAAATGGGAAGAACTGATCGGACCGATGCTGTACCTTACACGTCCGCAAAACTACACGGTATCGATTGCCTTAAAGCAGTTCCTAGATGCTAGCAGCACCTCCAATTGGGGAGCGATGTTCGCGATGTCTGTGGTCTCCTTGCTGCCTGTGTTGATCATCTTCTTTATTTTCCAAAAATACATTGTTGAAGGCATCAGCACGACTGGTCTTAAATAAGTGTGGAAAAAGATATTCGCTGTTTTGGAATATCTTTTTTCTATTGAATGAATTCGTTGAAGAAAGGACAAACCGATGGAACCATTTCAAGTAATTGATTTTCATCTCGTACCAAGCACGATCGGCGCTCATCAAGCGACCCTTATTTGGGAGAAGCCGCTGCACGCTCAAGCTATTTTTGGTTATCAATTGTTTTTAGACAACGATTTGATCCAAACCAGACCAACAAACAAGACGCATTGGACGTTGACAAACTTATCTGCCGATCAAACGTATCAAGTAACGATCATCTGCCTCGATCTTCAGGGATGCCTGCTTACAAATACCGCAGTCACGACGACCTTTCGTACAAAGAAAAAAAGTGTTGTGTTAGATGTTACGCAAGCACCCTACCATGCTGATAGCGCAGGCAAAGAAGATAGTACCGCCATTCTCCAGCAAGCGATCAACGATTGCCCTAGCAATGGCACTGTCTGGATCCCAACAGGGGCGGTGATCCTTTCTGGTGCGTTGGAGCTAAAAAGCAATATGATTTTTCAGGTAGATGGCACATTGCAAGCAAGCCTCGACATAGAAACGTATCGGGTTGCCCCTCACGAGTATTTAGGAAGCGTGAATCAAGAGGGCTTACCATTAAGCCGTTATGAAGGCTGGGAACTGTTTTGCTTTCGTTCATTGATCAACATTGGGTATATCGATCAAGGCGATCGAGGGCGTATCGTTTGTGAAAATGTCCGTCTTTGTGGCAAAGGGACGATCATTGGTGGCGGAAATCCATTAGGACTAGCGATGCGAAACCCTTATGCAGACCGTGAACAGTATCCAGAATATGTTTCTGATGGAAAACCTGGAAGACGAGTAAGGGGACGTTTGATCTGTATGATGCAGGCCAAAAACATCCATTTGACAGAGCTGACGTTGATTGATCCACCATGCTGGACTGTTCATATGATTTACTGTGACACCGTTGTGACCCATGGGGTGATTATTCAGTCCAAAGGCATTGACAATGGCGATGGTTGGGACCCAGATTCTTCGCAAAATTTGCTGATTTTTGACACCGTTTTTGATACGGGCGATGATTGTATCGCAATCAAATCTGGCAAAAATCCAGAAGGAAATCAGATCAATAGACCAGCGAAAAATATTCGGCTGTTTGATTTGGCTATTCGAGGGGGACATGGCATCGCGATTGGTAGTGAGCAATCTGGTGGTGTCGAAAATATCGCTTTTCGAGATTGTCAACTGACCAATACGCTTTATGGGCTAGAATTGAAAGCGCAGAATGATCGTGGCGGCTATATTCGTCAAGTGACAATCATCGATTGCCTGTTGGATCGTTTCATGGCTCATCCTGTTGCTTACAATGCCGATGGTCAGGCCGCACAACAGTTACCAATCATTTCGGATATTTTGGTCAAGAATACCTGTATCGTAGGGCAGAACCCTTTGGTCGAGCTAAAAGGGTTTGTCGATGAACAAACACAGCAGGTTTCACCGATCCAACGCGTTACTTTTGAGTCAGTTGCCTTTGAATCAGCTAAAGGGCAAAAGAAAATGATTTTTGAACAGTGTCAGGAGATCTGCTTTAAAGAAGCATCGATCATTGATCAAGCGGCCATAAGTGACGCAATAAGTTGCCGAGAAACAGTCGAGCTATCCTTGATGGGGCAAAAGAAACGCACGTAGAACAAGCTTTTGGAAATGATCTGCGTTGGTTTTCCCAATGAGAAACAGTTAGTTAAGCACCTTATTTCCTTCCTTGAGAGGTTGCGCCTTTTTGCTTTCGTAGACAAAAAGGCGCATTTTTCTAATAAGAAAGGACGTTACAAAAAAAGACGATCCTCAGAAATCAAAAAGGACTTTCTTTTGCCGCTAAGGGGACTATAGTAAAGAATGTAGGAAAAAAGGACGCCAGAAAGCACATGGGAAAAGACAACGAGATGTGCCAAGAGGAACGCTTTACTTGATGGACAGCGCCAGTAAGAAGCACTTAGTTCTATCCAAATAAATGATAGATGAAAAAAGGTTGGCGATGCGCAAATTTTTAAAAGTCATGCATATCGACAAACCTATTTGTAGCGTAAAACAAAAGCGTAGGAGGTAAGCAAGAATGGAAGACATCACGCAATTATTGCAACGAGAAATTGACCAAGCATCAACTGTGCAGGGAACAGTGATTACACCACCCGGCGCCTATCAAATCGGCGCATTGTTTTTAAAAAGCAATGTGCACTTGATTGTCTCAGAGGATACGATTCTGTATGGTAGTCAAGAACTGGCCGATTATCCCGAAGTAGATAATCGGGTCGCAGGGATCAATATGAAGTGGCCTGCAGCGATGATCAATGTTTTTCACGCAGAAAATGTCATGATCTCGGGAAAAGGGAAACTTGATGGTCGTGGAGAAACATGGTGGCAAACGTTTTGGGGAACAGATGAAGCCAGCGGGATGATGGCGGATTATGCAAAGAAAGGCTTACGCTGGGCAGCAGATTATGATTGCAAGCGGCCACGAAATATCCTTGTTTATGAAAGTCAGCAAGTAACCATCAAAGATATTTCGTCGGTACAGTCGGGTTTTTGGAATACCCAAATCACATATTCTCACCACATATTGATCGACGGCATCACGATAGACAATCGAAAAGGGCCTAGTACTGATGGCATCGATATTGATTCCTGTGAAGAAGTCACGATTCAAAATGCCTACATTTCCTGCAACGATGACAATATCTCGATCAAGGCGGGACGTGGGGCAGAAGCCTTAGCCCAGCAAAGAAGCTGTCGGAAAATCACGATCAAAGACTGTCAGTTAGGGTACGGTTCAGGAATTGCCATTGGTAGTGAAACTTCGGGTGGGATCGAAGAGATCAAAATCCAAAAAGTCGTCTTTGAGCAAACTGGCGCAGGGTTTCGGATCAAATCCGCCAACAATCGAGGTGGATTTATACGCAAGGTCACTGCTTCGGATTTAACGATGAAGGATGTTGGCTTTCCTTTTCTCTTACAAACAAATTGGTACCCAGATTATAGTTATCCAGAACTGCCAGCTGATTATGCGGAAGAGATTCCCGACTATTGGCACAAATTGATGGCACAACCAGCTATTCCAGTAGGTCCAGCAAAGGTCTGCGACATTACTATTGAAAACGTGCAAGCTACCAAAACAGGACAACAAAGCGTGCGTGCTTTTTTCATCGAGGCCAGCCCAGCAGAACCGATCCGCAATCTAACATTGAAAAATCTTTTCATTCATGCCGATGAGTTCGGCAAGATTGCAGGGGTTGAGAACTTAAAGATGGTGGAAACGATCGTCACTGCGTTAGCGCCAACCTTGGATCAAAATGATGTGTATGAGCGGTAGTACTCTTTCTGTCAAATATGAATAAGTGGTGATCCGCTTAGTACTACAAAACTGATGAATTATCAAAGAAGACCAATGAGTTGGTCTTTTTTTCATGATAAGGTGTTTCCAAATCTCTCACGAATAAGAACATCAGTACTTAGGCTACCCTTTCTACAATGAGAATTTAAGAATGATAGGAATCAGAAAAACTGCGATAATTAAATTGATTGAGCGAACTAAGAACACGAAGAACTATTTATTCTTTTTTCCTATAATTTACGATACCTGCAAATGTAGAGCAAAACTCCCTACCCAGCCATATATCAACGATTAACAAAAAATGTCAATTGCTGGAAATCCTGCTTTTCGTTATGCTTTTGGTATTGAAAGCGGTTTATTTAATCGAGCTCAACAACAAAATCTAAGGAGGAAAAGTAGTGAAAAAATTAAGTACGATTCTTGGTTTGGGGTTACTATCGGTCGCCTTTTTGTCGGCATGTGGGAAGGAGGAAGCAGGTTCCACAACAGATTATGATACGATTTCGATGTTATCGCCGTACATTGAAACTGAACCACCTGCAAGTGACAACGAGATTTTGAAACAATTAGAAGCTTACACTGGCAAAAACATTGATATTACCTGGGCACCCAATACATCCTATGAGGATAAAATGAATATTACGTTAGCTTCAGATGATATTCCAGAAGTGATGGTCATTCAAGGAAAATCAGGAGGATTTATCAAGTCAGCAGAAAATGGGGCTTTTTGGGATTTGACCGACTATTTAGCTGATTATCCTAATCTCTCTCAGTCTAACGAGGATGTTTTGCGTAATTCTTCTGTGAATGGCAAAGTGTACGGAATTTATCGGAAACGTGATGCGATGCGGACGGCGGTGATCATCCGAAAAGATTGGTTAGAAAACTTAAACTTAGAGGTACCAGAAACGATCGATGATCTCTATGAGGTTGCCAAAGCATTTACTGAGAACGATCCCGATGGGAATGGTGAAAATGATACGTTTGGTTTGATTATTCCCCAATGGCCTGGCTCGATCAATTCAAATAGTCCTTACGATGTGTTAGCTACTTGGTTTGGGGCAGGAAATGCTTGGAAAGAAATAGACGGCACTTTAGAGCCATCCTTTATGCAACCAGAATACCTAGAATCAATGCAATTTGTTAAAGATATGGTGGAACAAGGCTATGTCAATCGTGATTTTGCAACTATGGCAGCAGATAAATGGGATGAGCCGTTTATCAATGGACGTGGTGGGATCATTATTGATACGTATTCACGAGCAGCACAAATCAGTAATAAATTATTGCAAGCTGGAGAAGAAGACCTCGTCGTCTTTACAGGGAATTTAAAAGATAATAGCGGTACGATGAATGCGTTACCGACAGATGGCTATTCTGGTTTCTTGGCGATTCCTAAGTCGAGTGTCCAGACAGAGGAACATCTAAAAGAGGTATTGACGTTCCTTGATAAATTAAATGATAAAGAAGCACAGGTATTGCTGAACAACGGAATCGAAGGAATCAATTTTGAAGTAGTGGATGGAATGTCCGTGGCATTAGAAGGATCAGAAGCTGAAGCGTTAGCCAATGCGGTCAAAGGGTACTCACAAATTGGGATGAATGTAACGGAAGATACCCTGTACTATATTGCTAAGCCTGATACAGAAGCGGCTACTGAAAGCTATGAAAAACGATTGTCATTGATGGAAGCTGATTTAGAGCACGCTGTCTTTAACCCAGCAGCCTCCTATAATACAGATACGTATGTAACAAAAGGGGCACAGCTTGATCAGATCATTAGTGATGCACGGGTTCAATTTATTGCAGGACAAATCGATGAAGCGGGTTGGGAAGCTGCGATCGAACTTTGGAAGAATCAAGGAGGCACGCAGCTGATGGAAGAAACGAATGCCCTTCATCAAGCACAATAACGACAGTCGAAGAAGGTTGAGTGGATCTTGCTCTCAACCTTTTTCTTTTTCAATAATTTTTTTCAGCTAATAAAATGGAGTACTATTCAGGTGAGACGAGACAGGTAGTAAGAAATCAGAAAAGAAAAAATGGAAAAAAACAAGTGAAAACCCTAATCTAACGCTTGATATCAAGGAATTCAAAAAAAGTCAATTGTTAGAAATGTAGGTCAAGTTTACTATGAAAAGAGAAAAGCAGCTCATATAGGCATAAAAGGAGAAGAGGAAATGTTAGCGAAATTGATCTATGAAAATCCGCTGAATCAAGCAGCAGATATTCAACACTTTATTGCTGAAGGAGAGCCCAAAATTACTTTCCAAGACGGGATGATTCTGGCAAATACGTATTCTGAAGAATCAAACAAACAACCACATTTTGTTTTATGGCTGCCTCAACAATTTCCAGCGGACCTACGAATCACCTGGCAGTTTCAACCACTGGCTGAACCAGGCTTATGTATGCTCTTTTTTGCAGCAGCCAATCGCAAGGGTGGCTCGATCTTCGATTCTGGAGTACCCAAACGAACCGGGGCATATCCCGAGTATCATTCTGGAGGGATCAATGCTTACCACCTTTCTTATTTTCGAAGAAAGTATGAGGAGGAACGGGCGTTTGAAACGTGTAATTTGCGCAAAAGCTATGGGTTTCATCTGGTCGCCCAAGGCGCAGATCCACTTCCGAGTGTAGCAGATGCCCGAGGGTTTTATCACCTAAGAATCGATAAGGTAGGTGCAACGATCTCCTTTTGGATCAACGACTTATTGGTGTTAAGGTACCTTGATGAGGAACAGTTTGGTCCCGTATTAACCAAAGGAGCGATCGGATTTCGGCAAATGGCGCCAATGAAGGCCCGCTATAAAGACTTAAAGGTATATTCCTTAGAGGAGGAACGGTGATGAATTGGCAGAAAGCATATCAAGCAGCAGATTTTGTCTTTTATTGTTTACTGATAAATGTAACCGTTATTATAGGTGCGCTAGTAGGTGGGATCATCTTTGGACTGGCGCCTAGCGTACAAGCAGGATTCCACATAGCAAAGAAAACCCTTAAACAGGAATCGCCGCCTTTTTTTCAAACGTTCTTTGGGTATTACCGCAGGAACTTTTGGCGATCGAATCGCTTGGGCTTACCGATCATTCTCTTTTATTTGTGCCCCATGGTGGTGATCCAGCAAGGATTTTTAGCGGCATTGACTCAAACAGGCTTGATCCTATTGATCGTTAGCCAATGCGTCGCGATCGCTGTGATCAATACATTGCTTAGCATGTACGAATATTATGTGCTCCCAACGAAGAAGTACCTAGGCGCTTCACTACGCTTTCTTTTCTTTCAACCTATTGGCACCTTTTTAGGCGTCCTTTGGTTTGGGATTTGTAGTACGATCAGCTTTTTTCTCCCCGGTCTCCTGCCATTTTTAAGTATTGGGATGTGGATCATTGGCACAATGGGGATTTACTTGAAATTATTTGATGAAAATGAACAAAAGCTAAAGCAACAAAACGATGCAGGTCAACCTGTAGAGAGGGAAGAGGAGGAAATCGAACATGGCATTGAAATGGCTCAAAAATAAACCTAAGGGAAAACGTGGGCTGAGTTTTGGGTATCCATGGGAAAAAGGAGCTTTACAACCTGAGGCTCTAAGTGAGGAAATTTTTTTGCTGGGTGAGGAGCCGCTACAAACGAAAGTACTGGCTTACTGGCCAGATGGCAGTGTGAAATGGACAGGACACAGTGGTTTGGTGGCAGAAACGACGCAGTTACTTTTTCAAAGAAAACAGCGTGTCCAGAAGAAACAGGCGATTGCTAGGGAAGCTTACAACGGTATCTATTTTGACAACGGTACGATCAAAGGCTTCTTCCCGAAACATGGGGAAGGGAAAAATGTATTGGACTGGGTAGCGGTCAATGGGCAGAAAAAATTGCAAGACCTTCACGCAATCCTGCAATACCAAAACAAAAAGGTGCAGTCCAAAGTAACGGACTTGATTTTGGAAGAAAATGGTTCCGAGAAAGCCGTTATCAAAGTATCGGGCGACATCGAGATCGATCAAGAAGTGGTGCAAGAGTTTATTTTACGGTTCCGCATCTTTCGCGAAATCAGCAAATTGGAAATCATTCATACGGTCATTATCATCAAACCACTTGCTTATGAAGGCATGGGGATAGCATTTGATTATGCGTTGACAGGTGAAAATTGGAATCGACAAGTCAAATTTATTGCAGATGCTGTGTATCATGAAGCGGCGCAATTGTTACTTTCACGGCGACACTATCAGCAAAACATTCCCTATCAAGAACAAGCCAGTGGACAGCTTGTTTCATTGACCCCAGCGGACGAGCCGATGCTGTCTCATGCGGTGGAAAATGCTATTTGGGACAATTTTCGGGTCAATCAAATCAATCATCGGTCATTTGAATTAGAAAAACAGACCGAAGCTGGGTACTGTTGGTTGCCCATTGGGGATGGCGAGCATTATTCAGGTACCTTTTACGCTGGGGGAGAAACCGGCGGCGTTGCTTGCAGCATGGAGAAATTTTGGGAAAAAGCACCCTCTGCGATCGAGGTGGCAGGCATCACCCAAAAAGCAACCCAAATCACGATGTGGCAGTGGTCACCGAATGCCAAGCCAATGGATTTTCAGCACTATTCCAAACGGGATCATATGCTTAGCGGATACGAAGGAATGGAAGAGATTCGTTCGACGGCAGTTGGTGTAGCAAATACGACGCGTTGTTGGTTGGATCTTTATGAAGAAGCCCCGTCAGAAGAAGTGTTGCTGGGCTTAGCTCAAGAAAATCAAGAACCTGCCCAGATCGTTTCATTGCCAGAGCGTTATCAAGAGACGAAGGTTTTTGGCAGGATCAGTTTACCAGACGAATCAACGAAAACGAAACAATTGCTGGAGCAACAATTGGCTGAGATGCGGCAATTCTATTTAGCAGAAGTCCAACAAAGAGGTTGGTATGGCTATTGGAACTATGGTGATGTCATGCATACCTATGATCAGTTTCGACACCAATGGCGCTACGATCTTGGTGGGTACGCTTGGCAAAACACTGAATTGGTCCCCAACATGTGGCTTTGGTTAGATTTTTTACGAACCGGTGATCCAAGCGTCTACTATCTGGCTGAAAGCATGACGAGACATACTTCAGAAGTCGATCAGTATCATGCTGGTGAATACAAAGGATTGGGGTCTCGGCATAATGTCGTTCATTGGGGCTGCCAAGCCAAAGAAGTTCGAATTTCAATGGCGGGTCTGCATCGCTACTACTACTATTTGACAGCGGATGAACGTATTGGGGAGGTTATGGAACAAGTCAAAGACAATGAAACCTATGCTTTTGATGCGTTACCACCGATGCGCGAGTTTTATGAACGAGAAACGAAGCGGATACCGATTCGCATCGGACCAGATTGGGCTGCGCTAGTCTCGAACTGGTTTACCCAGTGGGAACGGACGAATGATCCTGTTTACCTTGAAAAAATTCGCACGGGCATCACCTGCATCAAAGCCATGCCCCAGCGCCTATTGTCTGGTCCCACAGTGTTATTTGATCCACAAGACAAAACCTTATCTTATATGGGAACTGGGAATTTTGGCGGCTATCACATGGTCATCTCCTTTGGGGCGCCGCAAGTTTGGTTAGAACTTGCTCAAGTGCTGGAAGACCCAGAGTGGACAGAGATGTTAGGGGAGTTTGGCTGGTTTTATAGCTTGAGTCCTGAGAGAAAAGCAGAAGAGTCAAACGAGGTACTGACGGAACCTCATTTTGCCTGGCCAATGTTTGCGTCGACGATGATGGCCTTTGCTGGGCGAGTGCGTAACGATCAAGCAATCAGTCAAAGGGCTTGGCAGTTATTGCTTGATAATGACAAATCGGGTGTTCCACTGCCGATCGAAGCGACCATTGAAGCAGCGACAACGTGGAAAAAAATAAAAGAAATGCCGTGGGTATCGACCAATGTGTTGTCACAGTGGGGGCTAAATACGATTTGTTGTTTAGCACTGATTGGAGCGGAATTAGAGGAGGAGACTGAATGGAAACAACAATAAAAAAAGTGCCGAAAACGAAAGAGCAATGGGGGAGTTTCCTCAACCATTTTAAACAAAATAAATGGCTCTATATTTTGACGATTCCCGGGATCATCTATTTTGCAGTATTTCGTTATGCACCGATGTATGGGTTGATCATTGCTTTCAAAGATTATGTGCCCTTTTTAGGAATCGCAGATAGCCCATGGGTCGGAACACAAAATTTTATGGATTTCTTCAATAATCCTGATTTCTTTCGGATCTTGTGGAACACGTTGATGATTGCCTTTTTAAACATCTTCTTTTCGTTTCCAGCACCCATCTTTTTGGCGCTGTTACTGAACGAATTGCGCAACAAGCTGTTTCAGCGGACCATTCAAACCTTCGTCTATGTACCACATTTTCTTTCATGGACGATCGTCGTTAGTCTTTGGCATATTTTATTCAACATCGATCATGGAGCGATCACTCAATTTATCGCTTCGTTGACAGGCGTTGAAATCGACTTTCTCTCAGACCCGCAATGGTTCCGCCCCATGATCGTGATGCAATCGATTTGGAAAGAGATCGGTTGGGGGACTATTATTTATTTAGCTGCCTTATCAGGTGTGGATCAGGAGCAATACGAAGCCGCGATCATGGATGGTGCAGGACGTTTCCGACGTGTGTGGCACATTACTTTACCTGCGATTCGTTCGACGATCATCATTATGCTGATTATGCGGATCGGGTCAATTTTGTCTACTGGGTTTGATCAGATTTTCTTGATGACCAATCAATTGAACCGAACAGTAGCAGATGTTTTTGATACGTATGTGTATATGATGGGGATTACCAATGGCGCTTATAGTTACTCAACAGCCGTCGGATTATTTAAATCGATCGTTGGGATCATCCTCGTACTTTGTACCAATAAATTAGCGAAACGCTTTGGCGAAAGCGGCTTATATTAAGGAGGAAAAAGATGGCTACTTTACACAATACGAAGGCAGGGAAAATATTTGACATTTTTAATGCGCTATTTTTGGCATTGATTGGGTTATTCATGGTGATTCCTTTTATTTATGTGATCGCCGGGTCATTTGCTACGGAGTTAGAATTGACCACACGTTCGTTTTTCTTATGGCCAAATGAGATCAGTCTCGACTCCTATCGCTTTATTTTTTCAACCAACACCTTTATCCGTAGTTTGCTTGTAACGGTCGGCGTTACCATCGTTGGCACGCTGGTGCAGCTTTTCTGTACCTTCACCTTTGCCTATCCTTTATCACGTAAGCACCTAAAAGGACGGAACACCTTGTTGAATCTCGTGATTTTTGCAATGCTCTTTTCAGGTGGGATGATCCCAACGTTTATCGTGGTTAAAAATTTAGGACTGATCAATTCTTATTGGGCATTGATTTTGCCAATCGCGATCAATCCGTTCAACTTAATGATCATCAAAAACTTTTTCCAAGAAATGCCGATCGAATTGGAAGAATCCGCCAAGATGGACGGCTGTACGGAACTAGGGATCTTATGGAAAATCATTTTGCCTTTATCAAAACCAGTGATCGCGACCTTCACCCTTTTTTACGCCGTTGGTATCTGGAACGACTTCATGAGTGGATTGCTTTATATCAACGATTCAGCAAAATGGCCGATTCAGTTATTGTTAAGACAGATCACGATGGCGTCCAGTGGTGCCAATGCGTTAGCAAGTATGGACCCAAACTATGTGCCGCCTGAACAAGGAATCAAATTTGCAGTCATCATTGTGGCGACTTTACCAATTTTGATCTTCTATCCGTTTTTGCAAAAACATTTTGCCAAAGGAATGCTGATTGGATCCGTCAAAGGATGATACACTTCAATAGTTGTGGATAGGTTGTCATGCGTTTTTTCGCATGACAATTTGTTACATAAAATCTATTACAAGGGTGTTTGGGAATGAAGTACTTTAAAACAGGCGGTTTTCATCGAAAACTGCAGCTAGCCAGTCTATGGATCGTCGTGCCGCTATTAGCCGTTGCAATCTTTTTGCATGCCTATTTGATCGGACCATTACAACGATCGTATCAAGAACTAAATAATCGCCAAGTCGAAGGAATCGTTAGTAACATCAACCAACAGTTCTCGCAGCTGGAAGTGACTTTAAGCGTTTGGGGGCAATCGTTTCAAAGGCGCTACCAAGAAGATTTACTGGAAACGACAAATTATCAGACGTTGATCCAACTGTCGGAAGAATTGTTTTACTTAACAAATAGCTCCAATTATGTCAATCGAATTGGTATTTATTCGCTCGGAGAGGCGCCTTTTGGGATTGAGAGTGGCGGTACGTATGAATTAACGCTCGAGCAAACCAAAACAGCATTTGAACGCTATCGGATCGATAATGGGAGGCAGTATCAGTGGAAGATCATTGAAGAAGAGGATGAATTGATTTTTGTACAAAACATTGATAGCCAAGGCGAAGATCAGCCTAAAATCTTTTTAGTTGCAACGATCGACGAGCAATCATTGTTAAAGTATTTTTATGATACCCAAATTGAAAATGGACTCGCAGCGATTTCCTTTAATCATGAGAGTTTTCGTTTTATTGGCGATCAGAACTTAGCGAATGTTATCCAACCGCTGAGTGAGGAGCATCAAGGAACCTGGGTCGAATCGATCAATGGCAATGATTATAGCATGATCGCCGTAAACAGTACGCGACTCAACCAAATATGGACCTTTTATACCGTCGTTCCCTTAGCATTGATTACCGAGCCAGTCACTCATTTGGCTAGAGTGCTGATCGTCGTAAGTATTCTTTTTATTGCTTGTGTGGCAGTCATGAGTCTCCTTTTGGCAAAAAAACAATACCAACCTTTTGAAAAAATGATGGATCAGCTCTTTGGTAATACCCAATGGAAAAAAGAAAACGATCTGGAGTTTTTGGTGGACCGTTGGCAACAATTAAGTCGGGAAAAAGGATTGCTACAAAATCAGGCGGAACGCTTTCAAGATTCGCTGAAGCGGCAAGTGATCCAACATTTGATGGAAGGATATTATGGCTATTTGTCAGAGGAAGAATCGCAACAATTACTGCAGCAAAAAAACTGGCGCTTAAGTGACCAAGGGTATCGCTTGTTTTATTTCCAACTCAATGATCTATTAAGCAATCAAGCAAATTCACAAGATGAAACCCACATTTTGTTTGCGTTAGAAAACATTATAGCGGATGTCACAGCCATGTTTTTCCCAGAATCAACCATTGTTTCTTCAAATGAAGGACGGATTTTGGTTTTTGTGGTCAATCAAGAGCAGCTACTGACAGATTACTTCACGATGATCACCAAGCAAATCAATTTGATCGTCTGCCGTTATGTCACCATCGTTAGTTCGCAACAAGAAACAGAGATTCGCAAGTTGCCTGAAGTTGCCCAACGTCTCAAAAAGCAAATCCATCTGCAACGGTTGATTCCCGAAAATCAAGTGCTTCAAGGAGAGAAAATGCGCCCGCTGCCGAAGTATTCTCTTTCGCAAGAAAATTTGATTTTAACAGCGCTGAAAAGTGGCTATCATGAAGAATTGCAACGAAGTGTCCAGCGGTTTTTAGAACAGGTCGTGGCAGAAAACAATCAACAGGCTGCGGTGATCTATGTGGTCAATCGACTGTACGATCAAGTCGATTACCTTTTAAATGAAAATGGTGTCTCACGAACGGATTATGTATCGAAAACGGTTGTGTTAGAGCGAATCGAACGACTTTTGGACATCAATCAGATCCAAGCCTTTTTGTACCATCATTTCTTAAAACCCGTCTCCATCCTCTGGCAAGAAAATGTCGCTAATTCTTATAGTGAAATGATCCAGAAAGTAGCGGAGTACATCCAATCTGATTTTCGCAATGAACAAATTTCCTTAGAATACGTTGCGGATCGTTTCGAAGTCGACCCAATCTTTTTGAGTAAGGAGTTCAAGCGTGCCAAGCAGGTCAACTTTATTGATTATTTAACCAATGTTCGCATCGTAGAAGCAAAACGGCAGTTGCTCGAAACTGATCACCAAATCAATGAAATTGCAGAAAACCTTGGGTATAATCCCAGTTACTTCAATCGTTTATTTAAAAAGTGCACGGGAATGACCCCAGGACAATATCGAAAAGGTCAGAGCTGATCACTGTTGGTTGCTGCGGAAAAGCTCGTATTTTCGCAGCTTTTGCTCTGATTTTTCCATGTTTTCATCAGCGAATGTTTTGTATAATAGAAAAGAAAGCGATTTCTAATACAGCTTAAGTTCAACAAGAAAACCAGCAGACTTGTCAAAGCTGTTGGAAATCTGATAGTAAATAGATGGAGGAAGAAAAGAAATGAAAATCGTTCTAGGCGGAGATTCAACCGTGGCGGATTATCCCCTTGATCAACAGCCAATGATGGGCTGGGGACAAGCCTTACCAAGCTATCTATCCCCAGAAGTAAACGTACGCAATTTTGCAAAAAACGGCAGTACGACTCGTTCGTTTATCGAAGAAGGGGTGTTTGAGCAGCTCCTGCAAGAAGTCGAACCGAATACAGTCGTCCTACTGCAATTTGGACATAATGACCAAAAAGAGAAAAACCATGTCACGATGGAGGCATACATTGCTCATTTAACAGACATGATCCGTCAGATCAAAGAAAAAGCAGGAATCCCGATCCTGTGTACACCTGTTGAACGGCGGGTAGGAGAAGAGGGACGACTGGCGCATACGTTGTCAGCATTTTTACCTGTCTTAAGAGAACTTAGTCGAACGGAAGAAGTAGTTTTGTTTGATTTAAATCGCTATACCTATCATTATTATGACACATTAGGACTAGAAGCTTCCAAAGCACTCTTTGTTTGGTTAGCACCGAATGAGCATCCCAATTATCCTGCAGGTCTTGCAGATGATACCCACTTTTCAAAGCTCGGGGCGCATATGATCGCTCGCTACGTGGCGATTCGTTTACAGGCGTTTTTCCATGAGCAACCACTTTTTCCTGATATTTATTATGGCGCCTGCATGTATCCAGAAGTCTGGTCGGAAGAAATCATGCAAAGTGATAGTCACACGATGAAAACGTTGGGCATGAATTTTGCTAGAATTGGGGAATTCATGTGGCGTGACTTGGAGCCTCAACCTGGAGAATATGATTTTTCGTTGTTGGAACGTGCGCTAGAACAGTACCAAGCAAATGGCATCGATGTTTGCTTATGTATTCCAACGCCGACCCCACCCCGCTGGTTTACAAAACAGTACCCAGAAGCGTTGGTCACTAACCAAGATGGAACGAAGATGCATCACGGCTCAAGACAGCATGTCTGTACCAACAACGAGGACTTTCGCCGTTATGCCTATCGTTTGACGAGAAAAATCGCGGAGATTGCCGAAAAACATGAAAATGTCGTTATGTTGCAATTGGACAATGAGTTTAAATGTCATGTCGATCTATGTTACTGTACGACGTGCCAAACGCGTTGGCATACGTATTTAAAAGACAGCTATCAATCCGTGACTAACCTCAATGAGTGTTGGGGAACGAAGGTATGGAGTGAGTGGTATGACGCATTTGAGGATGTCGTCTTGCCGCTAACAACCCCATTTTTGCATAATTCTTCCTTGATGAATGCCTTTCGCCGCTTTACCACTGATACGTTGAATGAGTTTGCGCATGATCTTTGTCATTTTATCCGAATGGAGACCGCGTTACCCATTACCCATAACTCCGCTTTTGGGTTTAACTTGCAAAATGATGAGCTATTTGCTGATTTAGATATTGCCGGTTTTGATACGTATGCACCGGCAGACAACTATCCAGCGTATACCATGAACTTGGATCGTTGGCGGAATGTCAAACCGCGCAACAAGGAAATGTTATTGTTAGAAACTTGTACTGCCAATGCTGGTCATATTGAAAATTATGCGGCACCTCGTCCTCATGGGTTTGTCACAAGTGAAGCGTTCATTGGCTATGCTGGTCATTTGAAATCCTTCTGCTTTTGGCATTTTCGTGGACATCGCTATGGTGTGGAGCAACCCCATAGTGCCGTGTTAACTGCTTGGGGAGAGCCAGATCGTGGGTATGAAGAGGTAGTTCGGATTGGCGAACTAAGACAACAGATCGCACCACTTTTAGCGGAAACGAAGTATGTATCAGCAAAAATAGCCATCATGTACTCGGATTACTCGAAACGCTTTTACACGATCGATCATGGGGGTGTTTATGATTATCGCAGCCTATTTACCGAATTTTACAACAGTCTGATTCGCCAAGGGATTCGTGTAGAAATCATTCAAGAAAATAGTCCGTTAGAAGAGTATGATGTTGTTCTTGCCCCATTTGTTCGTTGGATAAGCCCTACTTTGCTGAAAAAATTTGCCGCCTTTACTGAAGTAGGAGGCAAGCTGATTTTAGGCCCGATGACGGGGGATCGGACCAAAGAGCTGGCGTGGCCAGCGACGAATGGCTTAGATCGTTTAGGAGAATGGCTCGGGTTTGACCAAATCCAGCAGTTTACGGTGAAAGGACTGGCTTATCAGCTAACCTATGATGGCCTAGAAGAACCTTTGGATCATTTGGTCACAGTTTTTCACTGCCCAGAAGATTGGGAAACGATCGGACGAGGGAATGACCAAACACTACTAGCTAAGAAACAACTGGCTCAAGGAGAGATCATCTATTTAGGTGCGCTACCTAGAAATTTAACAGACAGTTTGATATGGCAGTCGTTTTGTCGCAAAGAACTTTTCCCTTATGAATCAGAGCGCCAGTTGATCAAATGTTCGGAAGGTGTGATGAAGTATCGCAGAGAGTCAGCGACCCATGTCCAACTTTGGATCAGTAACTTAGGGATGACGACAGCTGACTTTACCTTACATCTCCCCGGATTCGAACGCTTGTCAGGGGAAGCGCTGACGCGCGGTAACTATAGGCTAAAACCTTATGAAAATTTGATTATTGAATGGGAAAAAACAGTAGAAAGCGAGGAGTCAGATGATTCATTTAGCCATCCGAGGGCATGACCTTACAGGAGAATATACACCCAAGCAGCTAGCACAAGCGGTAGGTGCAAAGAAAATAAAAAACGTTCAGTTTGCCTTGAATGTGTCTTTTCCAGAGCTAAGTGCTCCTGAAAAGATGAATCCAGGTATGGGGACCTTCTTCAAGAATGAATTCCAAGAACAAGGCGTTCAAATCGCTTTGTTAAGTTGTTATAGTAACTTGATTCACCCCGAACCAGGGGAACGAGAAAAAATCTTACAGAAATTTGAGCGCTATTTATTCCATGCCCGTTATTTTGGTGCCAGCATGGTGGCTTCAGAAACAGGCTCAGTCATTGCCGCGCTGGGATATAGCGAAGAGAATTTTTCGGATGAGGTTTTTGAAGACTTGATCCATGTGATCCAGCGACTCGTTCGAGTGGGAGAAAAACATCAAATCATGGTAGGGATCGAAGCTGGACTGAATCATCCGCTGTATTCGAATCAGCGCATCGTCGAGCTGATTGAACGTGTTCCTTCTGATTATTTAGGGATCATTTACGATCCAACGAATTTGATCACCGCAAAAACAGCTGCTGATCAAGTCGCATTGGTAGAAGAAGCATTTACTCTTTTCGGAGAGAAAATCGTCTGCTTGCACCTAAAGGATTTTCAACTCTCGGGAGAAGAAGTGATCCCTGTCCCGTTAGGTGAAGGACAAATACGGTATACAGAAATTTTACAGCTTCTGATCAAACACAAGCCATACTGTTACGTGGTGCTAGAAGAAACAAAAGACGCTGGGATCGATCGTGCGGTGGCGTTGATTGAAGAGAGATTTGGACAGGGTGGCTCTTACAACTAACACAATATTTTCAAGTAGCTGCTTGATAACGAAAGCACGTGCTGGTAGAAAAGCCAGTACGTGCTTTTTTAGTATGGTTTTCATTTCATTGACAATCAATCGTACCGAATAATTCGTAGCCTTTTTGGCTAGGACTTTTGGAGATCATTTTTATTGCCAGCCAAAATCTTTCAGACATTCGATCACATCATTTTGAGAAGAAGATAGTGACAGACCATGGCTTTTTATTTTTTCAGTGGCTAAACGAAGATCACGAGGCGCCTGTGCGTAACGCTCCTCATCTGGCAAAACATACTTTCTACATAATTTTTCATCAAAGCCAAGCTCTTTGGCAATAAATGTCGCGAACGCATAGGTAGACAGTGAGTTCGTACTAGAAAAATGATAAATGCCAGTTGGTAGTTGAAGGATTTTTTCAAGCTGATCAGCAAATTTTTTGGCGTAAGTGAGTCCTCTTACCTCATGTACTGGAAAAGAGGTTGGCTGCTGATACAAGAAGGCATTTATTACCTGCTTGAGAATATTCGGGCTGGCAGAGACTTCGGGATAAGAAAGACCCATCATCCATGAAAGGCGTAAGATCAAATAATCGCAATCAAAGGTTCTTAGGAAGGTTTCGACAGCTAGTTTTTGTTGCCCATAGATCG
Organism: Enterococcus sp. S53; assembly: GCF_016516865.1. Classification (NCBI taxonomy): domain Bacteria; kingdom Bacillati; phylum Bacillota; class Bacilli; order Lactobacillales; family Enterococcaceae; genus Enterococcus; species Enterococcus sp. S53. The sequence continues at coordinate 90,402 of NZ_JACVUH010000003.1, read as the reverse complement.
ATGCGCTTTTGGGCGAATCCGATTCTGAATAGGGACCGACTGCGTTATCGTTGAAGACTTGTTCAGTACTTAAAAAAATGAAGCGAGCATTCTTTTTTTTACAAATCTTTGCTAATTCAATTGCACTGTCCGTGTTCACTTTTTTTGTTTCAAAGGGATGTGCTTCACAGTCGGCCGTTTGGGTACGTGCAGCGGTATGGATGAGTATGTCAAACGTTTGCTTTTCAAAAAACTTATTGACGGCAGCTAAATCTTCATAATCGACATCCTTACGAGTGATAGGAAGAAATGTGAAGGTTTCGTGATTCTGTTTCTGAATCAAAGAGGCTATATAGCCGTTGGCTCCGGTAATCGCGATCGTAGTCATATACTCCTCCTTAAATAGTTATATACCCATCCAATGCGTCCGCTTTTAGTGTTTCGATGATTGAGATACCAGAACTTGTCCCAATGCGACTTGCTCCGAGTTGGATCATTTTTAAGAATGTTTCTGCATCACGGATACCACCTGCAGCTTTGATCGCTACATCCTCTCCTACATATTGTTTCATGAGTGTTATATCCTCGAAAGTCGCCCCAGATGGTGCAAATCCAGTGGAGGTTTTAATAAAATCTGGTCTGATTTCTTTGGCGATCTGACAAAGTGCAATCTTTTCTTCCTGAGTTAAATACGCATTCTCAAAAATAACTTTGGAAATAACTTGTTTTTCTCGGCACAAAGAAACGATGGTTTGCATTTCTTCTTTAAGATAATCCCAATTTTGGGCTTTTACTTCAGTGATATTGATAACATAGTCGATTTCAGTCGCACCATTTTCTATTGCATCTTTTGTTTCAAAGGCTTTTGCTGCAATTGATGTTTGTCCTAACGGAAATCCTATTGCTGCACCAATCCCAATATCCGTTTCCTTTAAGTGGGTATAGCATCGGTTAGATTGAACTTGGTTGATGGCAACCATTTTAAAGTGATACTCTTTTGCTTCCACGCACAAAATCTTTAAGTCTTCTTCGGTTGCAAATGGTTTTAAGTTTGTATGATCAATGAAACGAGCCAATTGATCAATCGAAAATTTTTTCATGGTTTCCCCTCCTGATATGTAATTACAAATCAGATGATACTTCACAATGACTTTTTTGTCAAATAGTTAAATATATTAATTTTACCTTATTGACAACGCTTACCTGATGGGTTTAGTATAAGGGTAACAATTTTATTTGTAATTACATATTGGAGGGGGAACAATGAAAGTGATCGTAGCATCTCATGGAAACTTTGGGACAGGGTTATTACAGAGCTATCAAATGATTGCTGGGGAGAATGATCAGTTGATAACGATTCAGTTGACAGATGCAGGTGTAGAGGCGTTCAAAGAACAGTTCTATCAAGTAATGGAGCAATTGAAGGGAGAGGAGGTTTTGATTCTTACAGATATCAAAGGAGGAACGCCTTTCAATGTTTCTTATAATTACTTATTAGAGCAAAAGAAACCAATCAAATTAGTTGCTGGTATGAATCTACCCATGCTCTTGGAAGTTGGTTTAGCAGTGGGAAGTCGATCGTTCGATGCTTTGTTTGATTTAGCGATTGCTGCAGGTAAAGATGGGGTGACTTTTATCGAGGACGATAATGAATTTGAGGATGAGAATATATTTTAAAGATAGGGGAGATTGAAGATGACAATAACTTTAGCACGTGTGGATGATCGAGTGATTCATGGGCAGACAACAACGAGATGGACAAAGTCACGACCGGTACAAGGAATTCTTGTTGTTGGCGATGATATCGCTCAAGATGAATTACGTAAAAAAGTCTTGAAGGCAGCTGCTGGTAATTTAAAACTAGGTATTTATACGACTGAGCAAGCAATAGAAAGTATCCCAAAAGGGAAACAATCGGAGAAAAATTTTTTCTTGATCAGTAATTCTCCACAAACATTTGCAGAACTTGTAAAACTGGGGGTTGATTTTGGAAAACAACTAAATATTGGGCCTATGAATACAAGAGAAGGTGCAAAAGTATTAGGTAGAACCGTAGCTATTGATCAAAAGGATTATGAGGCATTCGAGTATATCACATCAAAAGGAATCGAAGTTTTGTTTCAACTATTGCCAGATGACGATAGTAAAAGCTGGGAAACAATGAAGAAAAAATATGATTCTCTAGGATAAGGAGGAGACAAAATGAATGGGAGTTTATTATTGCCAGCATTGTTAACGGGGATATTCTGCTATTTAGGTGCGATTGAAAGTCCCTGGCTTTTTGGGATGAGTGGAGGGTTCTATGTTGTTGGTCGACCGCTTATCGCAGGATTTCTAACAGGGATCGCATTTGGGGATATTCAGGCGGGGGTTCTATGTGGATTAGCGGTTCAGGCAGTTTTCATTGCCAATCTTTCGACAGGGGGCGCGACAAACAGTGAAATTACCTATGCTGCTTATGGTGGCATCGGACTTGCATTAGCGACGACTAAAGATCCAGCAGTTGCAGTTACCTTAGCAATTTTAATTGGCCAAACATTTGGATTGATTTTTTATAATACACGAATGGCTTTGTATTCATTCTGGAATACGCGTGCTCAGACTGCGGCTGAAACGATCGATGAGCGAGGGATCGTCATGAACCATATCGTTTATCCACAGATCACAACCTTTTTGTTGAGAGCTGTCCCCATTTTTGCGGCGATTTTCTTTGGCCGAGGATTGGTTGATTGGTTGTTAAACAATGTCCCAGATGTCGTTACGGATATTATTTCTGTTTTAGGAGGCGTGCTACCTGCCTTGGGGATCGCAATGTTGATGGGAATCGTCATTAAAGAAAAAGCACATTTAGTGTTCTTTTTTGCAGGGTTTGTTTTGATGGCATTTGCCAACCTGAATATGATCGCACTTGTTTTCTTAGCGGCGATGGTTGCTTATATCGTTTATTTGAGTACAGGGAAGTCCACAATGACTCAAACGGCTTCAGAGGTTCAAGGAACAAATGTAGCTTATGAAGATGATGATTTGTTTTAGGAGGGGTTAATTATGGAGAATACATTAAGTAAAAAAGAATTGCGTAGCATATGGCGTCGTTGGGGATTCACTCATTTGTCGTCCATGAGTTATGAGAAATTGCAAGCACACGCATGGGCATATTCTTATATTCCATTTGCTGAAAAATATTACAAAAATGATCCTGAGGCAAAACGACGCTTGTTTTTGCGGCATTCAATGTTTTACAATACAGAACCCCAAACGGGACAACTGATCAATGGCATCGTGGCTTCATTGGAAGAAAAAATTGCTTTAGGTGCAGATGTACCAGAAGAAATGCCAATCAATATCAAAACTACATTGATGGGGCCACTCGCAGGAATCGGCGATTCAATCATTCAGGGAATTATTGTTCCAATCCTCTTGTCCATTGCAATGGGATTAGCTGCAGGTGGGAATCCATTAGGTCCACTCTTTTATTTAGTGAGCTATGGCATTATTGGACCATTGATTTCGTATATTTGTTTCATGAATGGTTATCGATTAGGTGTAAATGCGATTGATGTCATTGTTGGGGAAAATGCGAAACGAATCACTGATGCATTCAATATACTTGGGGTGATGGTAGTTGGCGGCTTAGCTGCATCCAATATTGCATTGACGACTGCCCTTGAAATCCCAATGGGTGAGGAGGTTCAGGCACTACAAACTGTATTAGATGGGATTTTCCCTAAGATTCTCCCCTTAGCAATGGTTTTACTTGCTTGGTATCTCTTGACCTCAAAACAAATGACTGCAACAAAAGTGATTTTAGTGTTGACGGTTATTTCTGCAGTAGGCGTTATCATCGGTGTGTTTTAGCAGGCGTTTGCCCAAGCAGATTAAGGAGGAATCGTTGTGTATATTTTAGTCCCTGAATTACGAGAGCGAGTATGGGGAACACCTCGTTTGAAGCACTATATTTCCAGCGCAAGTGCCAAAGTTGGCTCGATCTATTCTCTGAGCGGAATTCCAGAGATTGATTGCAAAGTGAGAGATCAGGAGGTGACTTTGAACCAACTGATCCAAGAAAACCCAGCAAAATTTGGCTTGCCGCTAGGAGCAGTTTATCCTCTGATCATTTCTTTTACGGCTTGTGATGAAGACCTGAGTATTCAAGTACATCCGACAGACCAAGTAGCAAGAGAAAAGGAAGGGATGCCTTATGGGAAAAGTGAAGCATGGTATTTTCTAGAAGCTCCGGAGAAAAAGTGGATCTATGCTGAACAACGGATTGCCGATAAAAAAAGTTTAGTACAAGCGATCGCTCAGGGAAGCTATTCTCGTCTATTAAAGGAATATCCTGTGTCTAAAGAAGATTTGATCTATATTCCCTCAGGCACGATCCACGCTCTGACCAAAGGAGCATTGGTCTATGAAATCCAGCAAGCAACCGACATTACGTATCGGTTTTATGATTACGACCGAACTGATGAATTTGGCAAAAAAAGACAATTACATGTAAAACGTGCAGTAGAAACGCTACAACCGATGCAAAAAGTCATCAAGACAACTTTTAAACTTGGCGAAGAAGTTCAACTAAGAGAATTCACGATCAAGCACTTAGTTGTCGAACAGACACTCAAGAATTCAGCTGATGTAGCGAGTGTCGTAACGATAGTAAATGGTGAGTTAAAAATAGCGGGATCAGTGTGTCAGTCGGGACAAAGTATTTTACTGTTGCCTCATGAGTGCATCTCAATAATTGGAAAAGCTGAAGCCATTATAGCGACTCCTCATATTTATTGGTCATCCTAACCTATGTTATAATGAAAGCAAGAATTAGAGGAGTAGGTGCCAATGAACATTCCGCTGCATAAGAAAATACGACAAGATATTTTGAATAAGATCGAGACAAATGAATATAGCGAAAATCAACTCATTCCTACTGAATTAGAACTAGCTGAAATCTATGGTGTCAGTCGTCCTACGATTCGTCAAGCCATTCAAGCGCTAGTCAATGAGGGCTATTTAGAGAAAAGAAAAAGACGAGGAACCATCGTACGTAAGCCCAAAATACAACAAGAATTTACCCATGTCATTGAAAGCTATGACTCTGAAATGTCACGCAAAGGATTAATGCCTGAAACACACGTCTTAAAATTTGGTGTGGTTCGTGCGACTGAGGAAGTTTCCGAAAATCTTGCCTTAGCACCAGGCGCTAAAGTATATAAGCTGACCCGTCTACGCTTTGCTGAAAAAAAACCGATAGTTTTGGTTACAAGTTATATCCCGTTTCATCTATTTCCAGAGTTGATTCATGCCGATTTTTCACAGGAGAAACTTTATCGTAAATTTGAGGAGATGGGGTATCCGATAAAAACAGTATCGCGAAAGCTAGAAGTGATCAAAGCTGAGGAGACAGCGAGCGATTTACTGGATATCGATTTAGATGAACCGTTGTTTTATTTCCATACCCAAGGGTTTTCTTATGATCGTTTACCAATCGAATACTCCATTTCGAAATATCGTGGAGATCTTAACTCCTTTATTTTTGAACTGTCTGAGTAATCGTGAGGAGTGAGGACTATTTATTAAATAGCAAAAAGCAGTTGAAGTATCCGTAATCAGGAAACTTCAACTGCTTTTTTTGTTTTATTGACCAAATATCTACGAAAATAGAGGGATAGTTTGTTATTATGTAAGAAAACGCTTTAATTAAAGGGGGGATAATGGGAAATATGCAAGATGTGGCAAAGCTTGCCAATGTGTCTGTGAACACCGTTTTACGAGTAATCAAGAAAAAATACGTGAGCGAAGTAACACAAAGGAGTGAATAACCATGTGGAAAGCAAACTATCATACCCACACAACTCGATGCAAACATGCACGGGATTCTGATGAAGACTATGTAATCAAAGCCATCCAAGCTGGCTTTAAGGAAATTGGCTTCGCTGATCATTGTCCCTGGCCCTTTGAGGATGGGTATGTCTCGCCCATGCGGATGGATGTTGCGCAATTGGAAGATTACGTTTCATCGGTGAAAAGCTTAAGGGAAAAATACCAAGGACAAATCGATGTGAAATTAGGATTAGAGTGTGAATATTTTGAAACAATGATCCCTTGGCTAGTTGCAGAGAAAGAAAGGCTGTCGATCGACTATTTGATTTTTGGCAATCACTTTCCTGAAATCGAAAGCAATCACTATTACGACCATACACCTGGGGATTCGGTAAAAGCGATCAAAGATTATCTCCGTGTTTCTTTACAGGGAATTGAATCAGAAATTTTTGCTTATATGGCACACCCAGATGTGTTCATGCGGGGCTATAAAATCTTCGATTCTCATTGTGAAGAAGTTGCCTACCGCTTATGTGAAAAAGCCAAAGAGTATCAGCTGCCGTTGGAGTATAATTTGGCAGGCTATACGAACGGTGGCTATCCGCATCCTGAATTTTGGAAGATCGCCAAGGAAGTCGGCTGCTCTTGTATTATTGGGATCGATGCCCACGAGAGTGCGGCTTTAACGAATACAGAAATTTACGAAAGAGCTCTTTTAGAAATCGATGCTTTGGGGTTAACACGGATCGATCGGCTCTTCTTTGCGTAAAGGAAAGAAAGTTGATCGTTTTGGAAATAAAACATGGACGCCGGTGGGGATCACTAGCGTCCATGTTTATTAGAATTGCCACTCTTGGATTTTTTTCAAGAGTACCGCTTTGTCGGAAGCTTCCGCAAAGGAATGCTGAGCGGCAGTTTCGTTTAAGAAGCGCATCTCTGATTCGGTCATGTCGCAATGATGAGCCATTTGCAGGTATTCATTGGTCAATGTCGTGTTGGAGACCGTTCGGTTATCGGTGTTCAAACAAAAAGGGACCTTGGCTTCCAGCCATTCTCTTAATGGGTATGCCGAGTATGTGGGAATCGCACGCGTATGAACATTGCTGGTAGGACAGCCTTCGATACAGCGATTTTGTTCTCGAACAAATGCTTGAGCAGTAGGATCTCCTTTTAAGGCGATGCCGTGGCCAATCCGCTGCGCACCGCTTTCGATGGCTTGATAAATGTTTTGCACACAGCCGCATTCGCCTGCATGTAAGGTCAGCTGGACACTTTGGTTCTTGAGGAACACTTGATAGCTGGCAGCTAAATCAGGGACGTACCCATCTTCTTCTGGACCTGCCAGATCAATGCCGACGACTTTTTCATCGGTAAGAGCGATCGCTTCATCAAAAATCGCCGTAATAGCTGGTAGGTCTTCTTGACGCATCCCAATGACCAAAACATTGCCTTTGATTGGGTAGCGTTCTTCTGCTCGTGCGATGCCTTCGATCACGGCTTGGATGGTCTGGCTGCAAGTAAGTCCTTTGTCCATCGATAAACTGGGAGCAAAGCGGATCTCAATATAAGCGACCCCATCATGAGCAGCTTGTTCCATCACGTCATAGGCGGCAGCTGCTAACGCTTCTTGTGTTTGCAGATACGGCCGAACGAAATCAAAACAGCTAAGGTAATCCCTCAGGTCATGACAATCCTTGGGGGCTTGCATCTGTGCTTTTACCGCTTCTATGTCTTGCTCGATCGGTAGTTCTTGCTGATTGGCGATGGCGATCAATGTTTCTGGACGAATGGAACCGTCGAGATGGCAGTGAAGTTCTACTTTGGGAAAAGCTTGGATTTGTTGTTGAGTAAGCACAGCGTTCCTCCTGTCTAGGTCGAATTTTTTTTAAGTATGAATATAGCATACTTCCAAAGCCTATGCTACCCAAAAAAGGAAATTCTCATAGAAAGCAAACCAGCAGCCGCGAATTACTTGTGCGGCTGCTGGTTTTATTGTGGGAGAGTGGCTCAAATCAATTCCGATAGATCGGTAAAAGGCAATGACAGATCATGAGCAGCTTCTTTTGAAGTAAATGCGCCCTCATAGGCGATGACCCCTTTGGCAAGGGCCTCGTTTTCTCGCAACGCTGCTAAAGGATCTTTTGCTAGCTGCTGGGCATATGGTAAGGTGGCAATGCTCAATGCGATGGTTGCCGTTTGCGGCACAGCACCTGGCATATTCGCCACTGCATAGTGAATAACTTCTTCCCGGATATAGGTTGGCTCGTCGTGGGTGGTGACTTTGTCTTCAGTCTCGAAAATTCCGCCTTGGTCAATGGCAATATCGACGATCACGGATTTTTCAGGCATCTGTTTCACCATGTCGCGGGTCACTAAGCACGGGGCTTTTTGTCCTGGCAATAAAACGGCTCCTACCACCAAGTCTGCGGATTGGATCGTTCGTTCGATATTCAAGCGATTGGAATACAAGGTTTGGACTTGACCAGAAAATTGTCGATCCAGCTCTTGTAAGCGTGGGATCGAAACGTCTAAAATCGTCACTTGTGCGCCTAGACCTACGGCGACTCTCGCGGCATTCTCACCGGCAACGCCACCACCAATGATCGTTACCCGACCTTGACGGACGCCGGGAACACCTGAAAGCAGGATCCCTTTTCCACCATAAATTTTTTCGAGAAATTGCGCGCCGATTTGAACAGACATTCTTCCAGCGATCTCACTCATGGGGGACAGCAGAGGTAGGGTGCCGTTCGCCAGCTGGACGTTCTCATAAGCAACAGCAATCACTTTGCTGTCGATCAATGCTTGAGCAAGCTGTTGATTGGCGGCTACGTGGAAATAGGTGAATAAAACCAGTCCCTCATGCAAAAAGGGGTATTCTTCTGGTAAAGGTTCTTTGACTTTCATAACCAATTCAGAGGCCCAAACCTCTTCAACGGTAGTAATCGTAGCGCCGACTTCCTGATACGCTTGATCAGAAAAGGTTGATCCTGCACCAGCGCCTTGTTCAACGAAGACTTCGTGTCCGTCTTGGACTAACTCATAGACTCCCGAGGGCGGCAATGCCACACGATTTTCATTGTTCTTGATTTCTTTGGGGATACCGATTTTCATAGAGTTCACACCTTTCTTTCTTCCATTATAATAGAAAGCGGATTCCTAAGGGGAGAAAGAATGGTTTTTTTATTAAAAAAGTAAGATCCAGTTGCTGCTTTCGGGACGACAAAGAAAAAAGCCCCCAATGGGACTTTTTTCGATCAATCAGCTGAAGGTCCAAAAGCGCAAGCTTTGATTAGCGATTTCATCTAGTGTGTAATAGATAGAGTAATGGGATTTTTCTGGATCATCATTGGGATCTAAGACAAACACTTGATCGTCCATCATTCCACCTAAGACCATAATATGGCCGCCATCTGTAAATTCCCCTGGAGTCACAGAAACGATGACGGGATGATTTTGTTGCAAGTAGGCTTCAACACTAGCTAGGTCAGTACTAAGATCATAATAGTTGTAGCCGTTTGCATCGGCAAAGTCAGAAAAAATCCGCCAGTCCGTTCCTTGGCCGCCAACGTAATAATGATCTCCTGCCCAATCGAGGACTTCCAGTGGCGAAATGGGATAGCCTTCAAGATAGGATTGAACCATCGCAAGAGAAGCAATCGCACAGCCATTTTCTGCTAAGGTTTGGCTGCCGTCATTGCCATAGGATCTATCGGCCCATTCTTCGTTCGTCTGCAGGAAAATCGGTGTTGTGATGTCCATTTCCCCTAAGTAAGCATTGATGTCTTCACTAAAAATAGCTTGAGAATAAACATATTCGTCGTCATAACTCTCATCATAGGCAACGGCGATAGACACGTGTTCGGACAACTCTCCGTACAACACGTGATGAGAGATTCGATTGAACCCTATCCAAATCAACACCAATCCTGCTAAAACAATCATTGGCCGACGCTTTCGATAAACATCTGTCTGTTTTTGCATTTTTCCCTCCTTGTTTTACGAATCGTACGTATTCATCCTGTTCTTTTAAGTAGAACAAAGGAGGGGGCGATTGTCATCGGCCTACAGACCGATGACACGATCAACTGTCAAATGCCTCTAGTTCTAAGCTAGTATTTTCCCATGCTTCTAATAGGGCTTCTTGTTCAGTGCGGGCTTGTTCTAACGCTTGATTCAACGCGGTCAATTTTACATGATCATTCAACGCTTCTGGTGCGGTCATGTCTTGTTCCAGTTGCTGGATCGTTTCTTCTATCGTGGCAAGCTCTTCTTCGATTTGGGCGACTTTTCGCTGTAAGGTTCTAACGGCTTTTTGCTGTTCTTTGCTTTGGACAAAGGTTTGTTTGCCCGCTGAAATGATGGTTTCGGTTGTTTTTGCTTCCAGCATCGCTGCGATCTCAGCTTCTTCTTGTTTCTTTTCTAAATAATAATCGTAATCGCCTAGATAGAGCTTGCTGCCGTTTTCAGACAGTTCCACGACCTTTGTAGCGATTCGATTGATAAAGTAGCGGTCGTGAGATACGAAGAACAACGTGCCTTCATAATCGATCAGGGCATTTTCTAAGACTTCTTTGCTGTCGATGTCTAAGTGGTTGGTTGGCTCATCCAAAATCAAGAAATTGTCATGGTCCATGGCTAATTTTGCCAAAGCGACACGGGCTTTTTCGCCACCGCTTAACAGCGTGATCGGCTTTTCAACATCTTCTCCCGAAAATAAGAAGCTGCCTAATATATTGCGAATCTCGACTTCAGGTGTGGTACTGTGGTCATCCCAAAGCTCATGGAGGATCGTTTTGGTTGAGTGCAGATCGGATTGAGTTTGGTCATAGTACCCGATTGTGACATTGGCGCCAAAATGGACCTTTCCTTGAATAAAGGGGATTTTATGAATCAGTGATTTCAGTAAGGTTGATTTGCCGATCCCATTCGGTCCTACTAAAGCGATCGCATCTTTGCGCCGAACATCTAAGTCGATGGGCGCCGATAAGACTTCTTCTTCAGAATAACCGATAGCGGCATTTTCTACTTGCATTACAACATTTCCTGAAGGTTTTTCAATGGAAAAAAGGAAGTGGGCGGACTTTTCATCTCCTTGCGGGCGATCCAACCGGTCCATTTTCTCCAATTGCTTACGGCGACTTTGCGCGCGTTTGGTGGTAGAGGCACGGACAAGATTGCGGGCAACAAAGTCTTCCAGTTTATTGATTTCTTCTTGCTGCTTTTCAAAGGCTTTCCATTCGCTTTGCAGCTGTTCGGCTTTCAGGGTCAAATAGCGGCTGTAATTGCCTTTGTAGTGGCGCATTTTTTGGCGACTCAGTTCGTAGACTTCGTTGACGACTTTGTCTAGGAAGTAACGGTCATGGGAAACGATCAGCAACGCACCGGCATATCCTTGTAGATAGTTTTCCAGCCAAGATAACGTTTCGATGTCTAAATGGTTGGTCGGCTCATCCAGGATCAAGATATCAGGTTTTTGCAGCAGCATTTTTGCTAATGCCAAGCGGGTTTTTTGACCACCGGAAAGGGTATTGATAGCTTGCGTGTAAAAAGAAGGATCAAACTGAAAACCGTGCAAGACGGAGCGAATTTCATTTTCATAGCCATAGCCGTTTTTTTCTGCAAATTCATGTTGCAACTGGTCGTATTCTTTCAGGAGATTGCCAGAGTCAGCAGCAGGATCTGCTTCGGAGATGGCGATCTCTAAGGTACGCATGCGCTGCTCCATCTGTCGAACCGTTGCAAAAGCTCCTAGCATTTCTTCCCAAACGGTGGCCTCACTAGCAAGTCCGGTATCTTGAGCTAAGTAGCCCATCGTAGCGGTCTTGTTTTTAGCGATCGTTCCTTTATCAGGACTTTCGAGTCCAGCAATAATTTTCAGTAGCGTTGATTTACCAGCACCGTTGCGCCCAACAAGCGCGATTCGGGAATTGCTGGCAATCTCTAATTGGATATTTTCAAATAAAACCTCGGCTCCGAAAAGACGGGCGATTTGGTTGGCTTGTAATAAAATCATGTGTATGTCATTCCTATCTTTAAGAAACTTGTCTGTATCAAGGTTGCAATACTACAAGTCTATCATATTTTAGGGGAAACGGCGATTGGGAAAAAGTTTGATTTTACCATTATAAAATTTATATTTCAAATTATGAGCATTCAAATTGATTTTTGAACAATGTATTTGTTATGATAGCTTCATCACAAGTGAATTTTTCACAATGGGGGAGTATTCTTTGAAAGATCATCAAATTCCAAAGGCAACAGCGAAGCGATTGCCTTTATATTATCGTTACTTGCGTATTTTGCACCAAGCAGGCAAATTAAAAGTTTCTTCGACCGAACTAAGTGAAGCTGTTCAAGTTGATAGTGCGACGATCCGCCGCGACTTTTCCTACTTTGGTGAATTAGGAAAACGCGGCTACGGCTATGATGTTGAAAGCTTGATGCAGTTCTTTGCGAAGACATTGAACGAAGACCACATGACGAATGTAGCTTTAGTCGGTGTCGGAAACTTGGGGAGCGCCTTGTTGAAATACAAATTTCACCAAAGCAACAGCATTCGGATCAGTGCCGCATTTGATGTCAACGAAGATCTAGTTGGTCGAATCGTAGATGGTGTGCCGGTCTATCCAATGGATGACATGAAGGAACAAGTGAAGATCCAGCAGATCGATGTGGCTATTTTGACGGTTCCCGCACAACATTCACAAGATTTAGTGAACGAGCTTGTGAAAGCTGGCATTAAAGGAATCTTGAACTTTACACCTGCGCGAATCACCGCACCAAAAGGCGTGCTGATTCAAAACGTTGACTTAACCAATGAATTGCAAACATTGATTTATTTCTTGCATTCAGGCAACGTCTTGTCACATGAAGAACCAGTAGAAGAACCATCACTAAGCGAATAATCGCTTCACATAAATAGGAACCAGCAAAACAGCTGCCAGATCGTAGTATATACAAGGATCTGACAGCTGTTTTTTTCTTTCATTCACTGAACTTACTCGTCTAACTGGTCAAAAAGTGATTCGTAGGAATCTTGCTCCTCATCGCTTGTGAGCGCTTCTTGATACCGCAAGATTTGTTGAGTCAAACGTGTAAAATCGATGATGCGGGCTTCACGATGCACTTCTTTCCCATTCGCGAACAAGAGGACGACGGGAACCGTTAAGACCGAAAATAAACTGGCTGCTTCTGGCTCTGCCAGCGTGTTGATGGTAAATAGTGGGAGTTGTTGGGTTTGTGCCAGTGTTTGGATGCGTGGTTTGTCCGCAACACAAATACTGCAATTTGGTTGAGAGAGATAGAGTAGTGCCAACGGATGTTGGGCGAGCTGCTCTTGGATCGGTTGATTTTTTTGCATAAGTCATTCCTCCATGGAAAATGTACGCTGTTCTTGAGGAAAAGTCAAAATATCTGCTAGTAGCTGATCGCTTAGGTGAGTAAGAAGGAGTTTAAGATAAGGGAAATCTAAAGCAACGATTAAAAAAACAGGCTGCTTTAAAAAAAACGTTGTATAAAAAAAGGAAAAAACGTATAGTAATTCCAGCGTTTCGAATTTATTGATAAAGAAGGTTAAAGTTATGTTTCAGGCATTACCGAATTCTGTCCTGCAAATGAGTGTTATTTTTTTATCTATCGTCATTGAAGCCTTGCCCTTTGTCCTATTGGGCTGCTTGATCTCAGGCGCCTTACAAGTCTTCTTGACGCCAGAAAGAGTCACGAGACTCTTACCAAAAAACAAATTGGCATCGATCACAGTTGGTTGTGGTCTGGGGGTCTTTTTTCCTTCCTGCGAATGCGGGATCGTACCGATCGTCAATCAGTTCGTAAAAAAAGAAGTGCCAGTGTATACGGCGTTTGCCTTTATGTTAACTGCGCCGATCATCAATCCTATCGTGATTTTTTCTACATTCATTGCCTTTGGAAATTCCGCGAAGTTTGCCTTTTTGCGTGTACTGGGCAGCTTATTGGTCGCAATGGTCGTGGGGATCTGGCTGGCGTATTTTAACAAACAAGAGGTCTTAAAAACACGGCTTGCCAATCAATTAAGTGGCGGGAATGAGCAGGCAGCTCACCCACACCATCATGGGCATGATCACGCCCACCATCAAACTGAAAAGACCAGTCATCCGCTCCTTCGGCAGATTCGTCATTTGCTGCAACATAGTTTGGATGAGTTTTTCGATACTGGGCGTTATTTGATCATTGGTGCGTTGATCGCCTCAGCGATGCAGACCTATCTGCCAACTGGCTTGATGCTGACATTAGGTTCCACGAAGCTGCTAGCGGTCTTCGTCATGCTGCTGTTGGCACTGACATTATCCCTATGTTCCGAAGCAGATGCCTTTATCGGCTCTTCGTTGTTGAGTTTATTCGGCACTGGACCAGTCGTCGGTTTTCTGGTTTTTGGTCCAATGGTAGATATTAAAAACCTGTTGATGATGAAGCGGTACTTTTCGGGGCGTTTTATCGCTTCTTTAGTTGGTTTAGTCGCAATCGTCGTTTCAATTTATGCATGGGTGGTGTAAAGAATGATTCGTTTTTTGATCTTATCAGGCTATTTTGAATTAATGATGTATTTGCAAGTGACGGGCAAACTCAATCAGTTTATCAACATTCATTATCGCTATCTCGCTATTTTATCTATGATCATTTCTTTATTGTTGGCTTTGGTCCAGCTGTACTTTTGGGTCAAACAAGAGCCTGAGCATCATCATGACGACGAACACCAGCATGGATTAGAGAAAAAATACCAACGAGTGATTGCGTATTTTCTATTAGCCTTACCGATCATCGTGGGTCTCTTTTTCCCCACCGTTAGCTTGGATACGACGATCGTTGAAGCAAAAGGGTTTAATTTCCCCCTAAGTGAAGAATCTGTAGGGGATCCAGAAATGACGACCCAATATCTGAAACCCGATACAAGTCTTTATTTTAACAAAGAAGATTATGACACTCAGATGGATGCCGCATTGGCACGTTACGCCAAAGATGAGACGATTGCGGTAACGGAAGAAAATTACTTGGAAGTCATGGAGTTGATCTATACGTACCCGAGTGAATTCATTGGTAAGAAAATCACCTATGATGGATTTGTGTACCATGCAGATCAAGATGATGCCAATGAAATCTTTTTGTTTCGTTTTGGCATTATCCATTGTGTGGCTGATTCAGGCGTTTTTGGCTTGCGAGTGGAATTACCTCAACAAACAACGGCAGAAAATAACCAGTGGCTCCACGTGGAAGGGACGATCCAATCGAAGTACTATCAACCCTTCAAACGGGACTTGCCGATGGTGGTAGCAGACCAAGAGAAGACGATTGAAGCACCAGAAAATCAGTATGTCTATCGCGCTTTCTAGCTTTTTTTAAGAAAGTTCATAAAAACATCATAAACCTTTGTTATAATGGAGAAAATCTAAGCATATGTTTGTAGTTTTATCAAACGTTTAGTACAATATAGAAGGAACATATGCTAAAATCTATACAAAAGAGAGGTGTCGTGAAATGGGTTTTACAGATGAAACAGTTCGCTTTGATTTTGATGATAGCCGTAAAAAAGAAGTCAGCGAAACATTAGCTATCGTCTACCGAGCATTAGAGGAAAAAGGATACAATCCGATCAATCAAATCGTCGGTTATCTCCTTTCTGGCGACCCGGCTTACATTCCTCGTTATCGGGATGCCCGGAATTTGATTCGTCGTCACGAGCGGGATGAGATCATGGAAGTTCTGATCCGTTATTATTTAGGCAATCACGGGATCAACCTATAATGAGAATCATGGGATTGGATGTTGGTTCGCGGACAGTCGGCGTGGCGGTCAGTGACCCAATGGGCTGGACAGCACAAGGGATTGAGATCATTCGCATCAATGAAGATGAAGGCAATTTCGGTTATGATCGACTTGCTGAATTGGTGAAAGAATATGAAGTCTCACGTTTTGTGGTAGGACTACCTAAAAATATGAATAATACGATCGGACCTAGAGCGGAAGCTTCTATGGCTTACGGCGCAGCGATCGAACAGCAATTCGGTTTGCCGGTCGTTTACCAAGACGAACGTCTGACGACCGTTCAAGCAGAACGAATGCTGGTAGAACAGGCGAATACCTCGCGTGCCAAACGAAAAAAAGTGATTGATAAATTAGCAGCAGTCATGATTTTGCAGAATTATTTAGATGGTGCTGGGAAACAGCTGTTTTAATTTACAGAAAAGAGGAAAATAAATGTCAGAACATACACACGATCATAACCACGATCACGATCATGAAGGACATGAACACATTACTTTAATCGATGATCAAGGAAATGAAACATTATACGAAATTCTATTAACGGTTGACGGTACGGAAGAATTCGGCCGCAACTACGTCTTGCTTTATCCAGCAGGCGTACCAGAAGAAGAAGATGTTGAATTACAAGCGTACGCTTATATTGAAAACGAAGACGGTTCTGAAGGTGAATTAGAACAGATCGAAACAGAAGCAGAATGGGATATGATTGAAGAAGTCTTCAACACATTCATGGCGGAAGAAGAAGAGTAATAAGCTGCAAGTGCTGGCCCTTTTCATAAGGGATCAGCACTTTTTTTGATTTTTAACGACTGTTTATTATAGAAGCAAGCCTGCTTTTTTGAAAGGAATGAGTAAAATGAATCACGTAACGATTTTTGAGCTTGAAAAGATCGCAGAAGAGCAGCTAGATTTTGCGGTGATCATCAGCAAGTATCAAGAAAAGCTCGTCTATGTCAAACACAAAGAACGAGACACATTAGAAATACCCGGAGGTAAGCGAGAACTAGGAGAAAGCATCACAGCGTGTGCTGCCCGTGAATTAAAAGAAGAAACAGGCGCCAAGCACTTTACTCTAGAGCCGTTATTTATCTATGGGGTAGAAAAAGACGGGGAGACCGATTACGGCTTGGTGTTCGAAGCCCAGATCACGGACTTGGAGGATGAGTTGACCTCAGAGATCGAAGCAATCTATGTAATGGCAGAGCCGCCTGCCAGCTGGACATATCCAACGATTCAGCCGTTGTTATTGGCAGAATATGTTAAACGAGCAAAACAATAATTCAGCCAGCTCAATGGAGGGCTGTCTTGAGTGGAAAAGTAAAAGAAGCTTATTTGACAGAGTGAGCGAATGAGTTGCGTGATCCTACAATCAGGCGTAGGATGAGAATGTAAACGTTATCTTATTGGAGAGTAGGGAAAGGCATGGAAAAAATTTATCAAGCAAGTACAGCAGAAGGAGCAATTGATTTTATCAATATGCGCGATTTGGAGATCGCGGCAGAGGAAGTGATTCCTAAAGGTGGGTATGGCTATATCAGCAGTGGTGCGGGGGATATTTTTACCTATCAAGAAAATGAACGCGCCTTCAATCACAAATTGATCATTCCTCATGTCTTAAAGGACATTGAATTACCGGACACAACGTTGTCCTTTGGCGGTGATACGTTGTCAGCGCCAATCATTATGGCGCCTGTGGCTGCCCACGGCTTAGCAAATGTTGCGGCAGAACAAGCGTCAGCCAAAGGTGTGTCACGTTTTGGCACGATCTATACGGCGAGTTCGTATGCTTCTTGTACGTTGGAAGAAATCCGAGCAGCTGGTGGCCAAGAAGCGCCGCAGTGGTTCCAATTCTATATGAGCAAAGACGATGGCATCAATAAAGACATCTTGGCGATGGCAAAACGCAATGGCGCCAAAGCGATCGTTTTGACCGCAGATGCAACTGTTGGGGGCAATCGAGAAACGGATCGCCGCAATGGCTTCACCTTTCCGTTGGCAATGCCGATCGTTCAGGCTTATCAATCAGGGATCGGACAAACGATGGATGCCGTTTACGGCTCATCAAAACAAAAATTAAGTCCCCAGGATGTCGCTTTTATCGCCAAAGAATCTGACTTGCCAGTTTATGTCAAAGGGGTGCAATCAGAAGAAGATGTGGAACGAGCTTTAGGGGCAGGTGCACAAGGGATTTGGGTCTCAAATCACGGGGGACGCCAATTGGATGGTGGTCCAGCTTCCTTTGATTCCTTGCAGATCGTGGCTGAAGCAGTGGCAGGTCGGGCGCCGATCGTCTTTGATAGCGGGGTACGGCGAGGACAGCATGTCTTTAAAGCAATCGCTTGCGGAGCAGATCTAGTGGCGATCGGCCGCCCAGTGATCTATGGGTTGGCTCTAGGTGGTGCCACTGGTGTTCAACAAGTCTTTGATTTCTTCAAAAAAGAATTGGAGATGGTCATGCAGCTTGCGGGAACACAAACAGTGGCAGACATCAAAAAAGCCGTTTTACGGGACAATCGTTATTTATAAGCAATCCCTCAAAAAAGCACTCGAGTCGTTGACTCAGGTGCTTTTTTCAATGATCCTTTCTGATCCTGAAGAGCAGAGACAACAGTTCTTTTCGCCGTAAAAAGTGTATATGATTTTGAAACAATTGCAAAATCAGCTACACTTAAAAGAGACCAATAAACTAAAGGAGAGAGATTGATGATTCCCAAAATTATTCATTATTGCTGGTTTGGCGGCAATCCATTAGGTGAACAAGAAAAGAAATACATGGATACCTGGAAAAAATATTGTCCGGATTATGAGATCAAACGTTGGGATGAATCAACGATCGACCTTTCAAAATTCGGTCCTTATCTAAAAGAGGCCTATGACCAAGAAGAATGGGCATTTGTGTCAGATGTGGTTCGTTTGTATGCGTTAGTGACAGAAGGCGGTATTTATATGGATACCGATATCGAGGTGGTCAAACCTTTAGATGGGCTCTTGACACTGGAGGCATTTATGGGCTTTGAGATCGAAACCAAGATTTCTACTGGGATCATTGGGGCGGTGCCGCATCATCCCTTTATGGAAGAATGGTACCACGATTACGATGACCGAAAATTTGTCCGGGCAGAAAAAACGGAAGATGTCGTCACCAATGTGATCCGAGTGACGGAACTGTTGCAAAACCACGGATTAGAATTGAATAATCAACGACAAACCGTTAAGGGCGTAGAGATCTTCCCGCAAATGACGTTTTCACCAAAAAGCTATATCACGGGTGAGGTCGAGGAAGATCCGAGTACGATGGTGATCCATCAGTTTTCTGGGTCTTGGTTATAAAAAGTAAGTCTATGAAAGGACGGACAGTGGGAAAGCTGTCGGTCCTTTTTGCTTTTGCAAGGGATAATGGAGATGTGATAGAATAGCTTGATAAAAAAAGGAGGCGTTTTGATGGCTATCAAACGATGTACTTTGGCAGATTTAGAAGAATTGGGAGAAATCAGCGTATCCACCTATTACGATACATTTGCTCCTTTCAATACGGAGGAAAATACTCGTATCTATCTAGAAGAAGCCTACAATCTGCCGAAACTGACCCGAGAGTTAGAAAATCCGCAGTCGGCGTTTTATTTTTTACAAGAAAATGATCAAACCGTAGGATATATCAAACTTAACTGGGGTGAGGCACAGACGGAAGCGATCGCCCCAGAGGGGTTGGAAATTGAACGAATCTATATCAAAAAAGAACATAAGCGCAGTGGCTATGGCAAAACACTGCTGCTGTTTGCCCAAGAGACCGCCAAAGAGCTGCAGAAAAAGTCGATCTGGTTAGGCGTTTGGGAATTCAACGACAATGCGTTGGCTTTTTATCAAACGATGGGCTTTGAAAGAGTTGGCAGTCATTCCTTTTTTATGGGGGATGATGAGCAGACGGATTTCTTGATGCTGAAAGAACTTTGAAATCTGCTTTTATGAGGAATTAGAAATTACTTTCCATTTTTTTGGCAATCAAGTATAGTTAAAGGGATTGATGAAAAAAGAACGATTGGTGAAAACCATCGCTAAGGAGAGCAATTGTAAATGGAAAAACAGAGAAACGAAAGTATTTTGTCACGTTTTCTTAAAGGCGTGGTGATTGCCTTGGGCTTTATCTTGCCTGGTGTTTCAGGTGGTGTATTGGCAGCCATCTTAGGCATTTATGAGCGGATGCTGCGCTTTATGGCACATCTGACGAAGAATTTTAAAGAGAATTTCCTCTTTTTCCTACCAGTAGGGATTGGGGGAATCGTAGGGATCGGTCTTTTATCGAAGCCATTAGAGTGGCTGCTGCAAAATTATCAAATCATCGTTTTGTGGGGCTTTGCGGGGGCAATTATTGGGACATTACCGGCACTTGCCAAAGAATCGACTTTAAAAAGCAAACGAACAACCGGTGATTTGATTTGGTTCTTCGGCAGTATGGTCATCGGCTTCTTGTTCCTCTATTTTATGGGCGATATCTTAGGAACGATCCCTGCCAATTTCATAGGTTTTGTGATCGCCGGCGGTCTGATCGCGTTAGGTGTTTTGGTTCCCGGCTTGAGTCCTTCAAACCTTTTGCTCGTTCTGGGCCTTTATGATCCGATGTTGAAAGGCTTTAAGAGCTTTGACATCATGGGTGTCTTTCTACCGATCGCCATTGGCGGCTTGGCAGTGATGCTGTTGTTTTCGAAATTGATGGAGTGGCTATTGACCCATTATCATTCAAAAGTCTATCACTTCATTTTAGGGATCGTTATTGCCTCAACGGGTTTGATCGTGATTCCTCCTGTGGCAAACTATAGCGGCTTTACTTGGATAACGGCCGTCATCGGAATTATCTTGTTTGTCTTGGGGGCTTGGTTAGGTCTTTGGATGAGCAAGCTGGAAGAAAAATACAAGTAAATCAAAACGGCACATCGTTTGGCGATGTGCCGTTTTTGTTAGGTAATGATGAGGGCAGCTAAGAAGAAGCGCTGGTCGACAGCTGGTAGTAAAAAGATGGGAACATTTGAGAACGATATGATACAGGTTTGGAAACTGTTCTATTTTTGTTGAAAGATTTCCTAGTGTTTGGTATATTGTAGTCTATATAAAGAAGAATTTTTCATGTGTTACAGTTTAGATAATTGTTTGAGGTTTTTGAGAAAAAGGAGGGACAATCATGCAAGATGCGACCTATTGGGCGGAACAATTTCGGCAAGGACAAATTAGCTTTGCCGAGCGGGTGGCGATGATCGAAGAAAAAGTCAATCAACAAAATCCGCTTTTGAATGCGCTTGTAACATTTGATCCGCAAGCAGCGATTCAGCATTACGAGCAGCATCTTCAAAAAACGGTTTTTGGTGGACAACCCATGCCATTAAAAATACTCGGCCAAAACAAAGCAGGGTGGCCAGCAACATCAGGAGCCAAACTGTTTGCAAAAGCACGGGCCAGTCGCACGGCTCATTTTGTCTCTCGTTTAGAAGAGAAGGGCTTTGTGCCGTTAGGGCAAACCAATGCACCAGAATTTGGATTCAAAAATATCACTGATCCAACATTGTATGGGCCTACACGTAATCCGTGGAATCCTGCCTATTCAGCTGGTGGTTCCAGTGGTGGTGCGGCAGCGGCAGTGGCTTCGGGGATGTTTCCGATTGCGGGTGCCAGTGATGGCGGCGGATCGATCCGCATTCCAGCATCCTTTAGCGGATTGATTGGTTTGAAGCCAACCCGTGGCACGATGCCAGTGGGTCCTAGTGAGTGGCGCAGCTGGCAAGGCGCTTCCATCAACTTTGCGTTGACGCTTTCTATGCGTGATACGGAACAGTTGTTTTATGCGTTGCGAACGTCACAGCCGACTGCCCCTTATCAGGCACCGCAAGTAGAATGGCATCATCAGCAAGCGAGTCAAAAACCGCGGTTGAAGGTTGCTTTTACTACCGCATCGCCGACCGGTGGCCAAGTGTCTGAAACTGCCATCCAAGCAGTCCGAAGTGCAGCCGCATTTTTAGAAAAGCAGGGGCACGAAGTGGTTGAAGTGGGCTATCCAGTGGATGGTCAGCAAATGATGACCACCTATTACGCCATGAATGGCGGCGAAACAGCTGCGATGTTTGCTGAAATCAATGCTGCTCGTCAAGAACCGGTCAGACGGGAAGAGATGGAATTGATGACCTGGGCACTTTACCAATATGGCAAAAAACTGCCTGCCGCCGATTACGTCCTTGCCTTGCAGTGGTGGGATCAGCTGGCAGAAAAAATGGAAGAAGTCTTTTCGACCTATGATCTCTTTTTAACACCGACGACGGCTTTTCCAGCCCCTTTGATTGAGGAAGACTTACAAAGCGATAGCATTCGCCAAAGACTGCATGAGATCGAGACGCTTGGAAAAAGTGCTGCGGGTGAGTTGATCGAAGAAATGTTTGCCAAGAGCTATGCTCTGACACCGTACACTCAATTAGCCAATTTAACGGGGCAGCCAGCCATCAGCTTGCCAACTGCTCTTAGTGAGGAAGGGTTGCCGCTAGGGATCCAATTTATGGCGTCTAAAGGCAGAGAAGATCTACTTTTCCAAGTCGGCTATTTATTTGAAACACAGCAACGATTTCTGTTGCCAAAACAAGGAAACTAAGAGGAGGATATTATGAAACAAGTTAGAAAAGGGAAAATCGTTGCAATGGTTGGCTTTTTAGGTTTATTTGCGGGAGTCTTGTTAAGTGCCTGCAGCAAGCCAACGGAAGAAGACACCAGTTTAAGCAAGGTGGAAGAAGCCAAAACATTGGTTGTTGCTACTTCGGGAACCTTGTATCCATCGTCTTACTATAACGATGAAAATGAATTAGTGGGCTATGATGTCGATGTGGCAAAAGAAGTCGCCAAACGATTAGGCGTAGAGATCACATTTAAAGAGTACAATGTCGATGGACAAGTTTCTTCTTTAACACGTGGAGAAGCCGATTTTGCTGCCAACGATTTTGGTTTGACGGATGAACGAGCGGAAAAATTCAGTCTCTCAACGCCTATCAAATACTCGTTCGATAGTATGATCGTGCGTAAAAGTGATGACTCTGGGATTGCTTCTTTAGAAGATTTGGATGGCAAAAAAGCTGCTGGTGAACCGAATACCAGCTACATGCGCTTAGCCGAATCTTATGGGGCAGAATTAGTGACTTACGACAACGCAACGAATGATCAGTATTTGACAGATGTTGCGAATGGTCGAACGGATGTGATCTTGAATGATTACTATTTACAAAAAATGGCAGTCGCTGCTTTGCCAGATATCCCTGTGAAAATTTTAGAAGATGTTTACTTTAATCCGAATGAAACGGGCTTCTTATTTGTGAAAGATCATCAAGCATTGCAGGAAAAAGTGGATGCTGTTTTAGCAGAAATGAAAGAAGACGGCCGTTTAAAAGAACTTGCGGAAACGTATTTTCAAACCGATATTTCAGTAAAATCTGATCAAGCGATCCAAACGGTTGAAACAGACTAATGTATATTCCAACCCTTGATTTGCCGTTGATGTGGGACTCATTGCCCTATTTGCTGTCGGGCTTGTCCTATACGGTCGGCATTGCTGTCGTTTCGTTTCTAGGTGGCAACCTCTTAGGGATCATGCTCACCTTCTTAGGGATGTTGGAAAACCCCATCATTAGAGGGTTCGTGCGGGGCTACCTCTCATTTCTAAGAGGCGTCCCAGCGCTGGTCTTGTTGTTCCTACTGTATTTTGGCTTGCCTTATCAATTGTCGGCGCTTAGTGCTGCGATCATCTGTTTTACATTGACCAGCAGCGCATTTATCGGGGAAATCTACCGAGGATCAATTGCTGGTGTGGATCGTGGGCAATTTGATGCTGCCTATGCGTTAGGGTTATCCTTTACGAAAACGATGCGTCTGATTATTTTGCCGCAAGCCTTTCGTATTTCTGTACCGGCATTGAGTAATGTGGCAATGGATTTGTTGAAAGGGACGTCCTTGGCAGCAATGATCACGATTCCTGATATTTTTCAAAAAGCCAAGATCGTTGGTGGACGAACCTTTGATTACATGTCCATGTATGTGCTAGTTGCCATCATCTATTGGCTGTTGTGCATTTTGATTGAAGCCGGGCAAAAGCGGTTAGAACAACATTTTTCAAAACGCTTTGCTGCTAATGAGACCGTAAGACAATAAAAAAAGAGCCGAGGCTCTTCAGCTGCTGTCAATGTTTCCTTGCGAGACATTGACAGCAGTTTTTTCTTTAGGTAACGAAGCAGCACCACAAGTTAGCCAGAGAAAAAAGTCAGAATAGTACCGTTTACTCTGGGCGATTTTTTACAAATTCAATAAAGGTAATGATTTCAGATAGTTGATATTCAGTAAAGTCCTCATTGATTCTTGAAGCCACACGAATCTGTTTCATAGAGAGGGCTTCCAAATCATTCGGACGTCCATGCAAATAATCGAGACTGACATTGAAGTAATCAGCAAGTTCTTTCTGGATCTCAATATCGGGCATCCGATTGCCTTGCTCATACGAAGCATAGGTTGTTTTGGCGATTCCTAAGTATTTTGCCATTTTTGCTTGTGTTAAACCAGATCGCGTTTTCCGCAACTGTCTTAAACGATCTTTAAACATGAAATCCCCTCCACAAAATTATTCTACTATGACACGGTAGAAGCAGAAAGAAATTAATGTTTTATATCACTAATAGAGTTTTATTGCATTTACAAAGTACTCGTTTTGTAATACTATTTATGTGAAGAAGGATTACTACCTGTAAGAATCAGCAGGTAGTGAATCGTTCTCAAGGATTTTTTTAGCACGAAGGAGGGTAGAAGAAAGAAACAGATACACCAAAATGGAAGCGTTTCATAGAAGGAGGAAGTGAAATGAAAAAAGTATTGATAATTTGTGCAGCAGGCATGTCTTCATCGTTGATCGCTAAAAAAGGAACAAGCTTTTTAACAACAGAAGGGTGGTCAGTGAGGATCGATGCCATCTCTGCTTCAGAGGGGATCGCTACGATTGCTAAGGATGAGTATGATTTATATTTAGTTAGCCCGCAAACGAAAATGCATTTTGCCAATTTAAAGAAAAGCGCCGAAAAATACGGCAAACCAATCGTGAATATTCCCCCGCAAGCATATATTCCGATACCGATCGGGATCGAGAAATTAGCACAGCTAGTCAAAGAAAGCATTGCATTAGAAAAAAGTGCGAAATAAATGGAGGTAGGCTATGGATAGTGAAAAAATTCAAGAAATATCCTTTGAACTTATTTTAGCAAGCGGTGATGCCCGCACGATGATTCATCAAGCCTTTGAACAGATGCGAATCAGCAGTTGTCAAGAAGCGCAAGAGTTGTTGGACACAGCCAATGATTCATTAGTCAAAGCCCACCGCATCCAGTCAAAAATGCTGCAAGAATATGCTTCAGGGACTTCATTTACCTGTGATATCTTGTTGATCCATGCACAAGATCATTTGATGACAACCATGACCCTCAGAGAAGTTGCACTAGAAATGCTAGGGATTTATCAAAAGATGAATCGCCTTGAAGAAGCGATCCAATGCTGGAGTGCAGATGGCGAGTAAGCAAGCAAAAGTCGCGCAAAGAGATGCATCGCAAAAACTGACGAAGAAAAATCTCTATTTTCAACGTCTGTTACTTTTGCGGTACTTAGTCGCATTCTTTTTCTTTTTTAACCTATATTGGTTGTTGGCTGCTTCTTTGGCAGGGCAATGGCTGCGTGTGGTTCCACTGAGCCTGTTGCTGTTTTCAATGGGACCGGTCAGTGAATTTATTCGCTTATATGGACACCACGCAACCATCGACCCCAAGCAACTCTTTTTTACAACTTGGTATTTACGCCTTCAAGCGGGGACAATGATCATTCTTTTTTTATTGACATTTTTTGGAGTGACAGAAGTTATTTTCCCCTATTTTACCTCGCAAAGTACGGAGTATGTTCGCATAGTTCTCTGGATAAGTGGCGTCTTTGCTTGGAGTGGTGTCAGAAAATTGAAGAAAATTTTTCGCAATAAAGATAAACATTGGCAATGGATACGCGAATTTGAAGAGATAGAAAGAAAGGGTGATTGAATTGACAGAATCGAACAATAAACTATTTCAACTTTTGGAAAAAGCAGTAATGGGTCCGATGGGAAAGATTTCTCAATATAAAATCGTTCGTAGCATCATGGCGGCAGGGATGGCATCGATTCCTTTTACGATCGTAGGCTCAATGTTTTTAGTATTCAACATTTTACCAATCACGTTTCCGTTTTTAGCTGACTTTTTTGAAGCGACTTTTTTGAATTTCAGTGATTTGTATATGTTAGCAAATAGTACAACCATGGGGTTATTGGCATTATATTTTTGTATCGTTCTGGGCTATGAGTATTCCAAGATCATTCAAGTCGAGGAGAATCTCGACCTGACGCCGATCAATGGGGCATTGTTAGGTGTTTTTGCTACATTAATGTCGATTCCTCAGCTTGTTTTTGACGGCGGAAAAATGACAAGGATTAATGATGTGGAAGAAGGGCTGATCAATGGCTGGTTGATTGGTGCCGATGGAGTCGCACGTTTAGGAACTGTTGGTATTTTCACCGGTATCGTGATGGCAGTCGTTGCTGTTCAGTTGTATCGTCTCTGTGTAAAAAACAACTGGGTCATCAAAATGCCCGAAGAAGTGCCTGAAGGTGTGGCTCGTAGTTTTACGGCACTGATACCAGCCTTTGTAGTGGCAGTCGTGGTTCTGACCATCAATGGGATTTTAGTTGTTTTGGGGACGGATATTTTTCAACTAGTGGCAATTCCGTTTGGGTTTGTTACCCACCTTACGGATAGTTGGTTGGGAATCATGGTGATTTACTTCCTCGCGCATGCCTTGTGGTTGGTAGGGATTCATGGATTCAATATCATTAGTCCACTGATCACCCCGATCATGTTAGCTAATTTAGCTGCCAATGTTGAAGGAGCGAGTTTCCCGTTAGCAGGCCAATTTACCAACGGGTACGTGACGTTAGGTGGTTCGGGAGCAACCCTTGGTTTTACCTTATTTATGATCTACATTGCTAAATCGAAACAGATGAAAGTATTAGGAAGAGCTGCCATCGTCCCGTCGATTTTCAATATCAATGAACCGATTATTTTCGGGGTGCCAATCATCTATAATCCTTATTTAGCAATTCCTTTCTTGCTAGCACCGATGGCATCCGCCACGATCGCGTATTTTGCCACAAGGATGGAATTGATTCGTCCCATGATCGCCAATATTCCTTTCCCAACACCCGTTGGACTTGGTGGCTTTATTGGCACCGGTGGAGACTGGCGTGCAGGTGTCGTTGCCATTGTCTGTGCAGTTGTTTCTTTCTTGATCTATTTTCCATTTGCGAAGTTTTATGACACAAAATTGCTGAAAGAAGAACAAGAAGCTGCATAAGACGAGCAGCTGGGAAAAAATCAAGTAGCTACATTATCCCTATAAGAAAAAAACAGTTGTCCCTTTGCAGTTGAGGGGATAACTGTTTTTGCGATGTCCCTTCTTTTTCATGGTAAAATAAAGAAAAGCAAATCGAGGAGGGTCTTTTATGAAGTATGAATGGCGCAAACTAGAAAAAGAGCTTTATCTTCCCAAAAAACCAACAGTGATCGAGGTTCCAACGTATCAATTTATTAGTTTGAGCGGCAGCGGCAATCCGAATCGTCCTGAATTTAGCGAAGAGATCGCCGCTTTATATACGATTTCTTATTCACTCAGGATGGGATTGAAAAAAGGGGCTTTTGGCAATGAACCCTTTGAATACACGGTCTTTCCTTTGGAAGGCGTATGGACCTCGCTGACAAAGCCAGACGGTGCCGTCAACAAAGAAGAATTGATCTACAAAATCATGATTCGCCAACCAGAGCCCGTTACGGAAACACTGTTTCAAGAACAGCTCTTGGCAGTCAAAGAGAAGAAAGACAATCCAAATCTAGAAAAGCTCATCTTTGAGCGCTATGAAGAAGGATTGTGTCTGCAAGCGATGCATACAGGATCTTTTGACAATGAAGCGGAAACCTTTGCGCAAATGAAGGAGCTGTTAAAACAAGAACAGTTAGTGATCCGTCCAACGATGGACACGTTCCAGCATCGAGAAATCTATTTGTCTGATCCGCGAAAAGTTTCACCAGATAAAGCCAAAACCGTCCTGCGATGGGCAGTAGAAGCAGAGGGTGGGATTCAGTGAATAAAAACTATTTAAGCATCGACATCGGCGGCACGAAAATCAAATCGGCTGTCATTGATCGCTCGGGGAATATTCTGACACGAGGACGGATGGATACGCCGAAAAATCTTACGGAATTTCTGACAGGGATTGAAACGATCGTTGAGGATGTTCATGGAAGCATTCGGGGCATTGCGGTCAGTACTCCAGGAAAAGTCAACCCAGAGACAGGGACGATCTCGTTTGGCGGGGCATTGCCTTTTTTAGATGGAGTCTCCTTAAAACAGCTGCTGGCAAAGTACCAAGTGCCGCTGGCTGTGACCAACGATGGCAAGGCAGCCGCATTAGCTGAATGGTGGCTAGGAAACCTTAAAGGGATTCAAAATGGGGCTGCCATAACCTTAGGTACTGGTTTGGGTGGTGGTGTAATCGTTGAAGGAAAACTGATCCAAGGTGCACATTTTCAAGCAGGGGAATTAAGTTTTCTACTAAATGCCACTAAGAGAAGCGATGCTCCAGAAAACGCTGAGCAACCAGCTAATCAGGGATTGACCCTGCAGCAATTGGCAGGTTTTAGCGGTTCAGCGGTCGCCATGATTCACCGCAGCGCCCAACTGCTAGGCTTAGCTGATCTTGCGGATGGTGAAGCAGTTTTTGACGCGATCAATCAAAAAGAGCCACAGGTCTGGGCGCTGTTTACAGCGTATTGCCGAGAAATCGCGTGTGTCATACTCAATGTTCAAGCCGTGATCGACTTAGAGCGCTTCGTGATTGGTGGTGGCATCAGTGCCCAAGCGATCGTGGTGGAAGAAATCGACCGTCAGTATCAGCAACTGCTGGCTAGTTTACCGATTTTGCAGCAGACCTTGACGAAGCCGGAAATCCAAGTCTGCAAATTTCAAAATGACGCCAATTTATTAGGGGCGCTCTATCATTTCTTTTTGGAACATGAGCTGAAATAAAATAGACCAAAAAACTGCCGCGAACCAACGATTCGCGACAGTTTTTTTAGGCTTTTTTCTTGGTGTCTTTGTCTTCGTCACCTAGGTAATCTTTGCTAGTGAAGGCACTGTGGAAGTATTTGCCCTCTTGACCGTAATAGCGGTTATAGCGCTGCTTGAATTTGCGGAACACGTAAACGACAAGAACTTTTAGCAGACAATAAATTGGGATCCCGAAAATCACCCCAACGATCCCCATCAAATCACCCATCACT
This sequence comes from Enterococcus sp. S53, assembly GCF_016516865.1. Lineage (NCBI taxonomy): Bacteria > Bacillati > Bacillota > Bacilli > Lactobacillales > Enterococcaceae > Enterococcus > Enterococcus sp. S53. The sequence continues at coordinate 61,402 of NZ_JACVUH010000003.1, read as the reverse complement.
AATAAAACAACCAGAATCGTAATAGGATGAATTTTCAATCGGTCACCCATCACACGGGGCACGACTAAATCCCCATGAAGCAACTGTACAGCAAACCAAGCAATCAAAAATTTAACCAACATCCCGGTGGAGTCTTGTGCGGCAATGAAAAGTCCCGGGAAAAAGACGATAAAAGGACCAATATAGGGGATGATGCAAAGCAGACCAGCGGCGATCGCCAGAATACTGGCATACTCTAAGCCAATCAATAGGAAAACGACCCAATAGATCGCCCCTAAAATCAATGAAGAAATGATTTGTCCTTTCAAAAAGGCACCGACTTGTATGTCAGAGATCTTGACGATTTCATTAAAGTCTTTGCGAAAACGCGGTGGCACTAATGAGAGGACCGAAAAATAAAACTTGTTGGGGTTGCGCAATAAGAAAAAGGCAATGATCGGTCCAGTAAACAAAGCAATGAACAAGGTCGAAATCGTTGAAAACAAACTGCTGAGCCCAGCAGCACCAGTTTCCCAATAGTCCCCAATAAAACTCATGATGTTGTTGGTGATATTTTGCAATGTGTCTGTAATTTGTGCCATCTCATCTTGAAACGGGGTATTTTCTAAAAAGGCGGTCGCGTTTTTCTCAAAGTCACTGACCAAACTCGGTAAACTGTTGATCAGATCGGTGGTTTGCTGCTCCAAAATCGGGTAAAGCTGGAAACCAGCAAAGACGATCAACAAAAGAATCAAAAGATAGATCCCAGCAATCGAAACACTGCGGGGAATTTTTTTCGATTCCAATTTATCGACCACCGGGTTAAACAGATAGTAAAGGATCAGCCCAAATAAAAAGGGTGGGATAATAGCTGTAAGTATGGCTGAAAAGGGTGTAAATAAAAAAGAAATCTGATTTAGCAAAAAGACAGCAACTGCCGACAAGATAATCAGTCCTAAGACATAATAGCTTGTTTTGCCGCCTAAAAAGTGGATCAATCGGTTATTTTTCATAATAAGCCTCGCTTTCTTAGCTACATTATAACGAAAGACCTCTATTCTGTAAAAAAACAACGTATCTTTCGAAAAAACACTGTCGCGCTTTTAGAATCCTCTTTACTGAAAGAAGCTCTTCCATAAGGAGTTGTCTGGTGAAACTCTTCTTATAAAGCAGGCCAAAAATGCTCCCGTGTTTACAACACAGGAGCGAAAAGAATTATTTGCGCACTGTTGTCAAGGTACAGCGACCAACGGCAGTTTTTAACCCGCTAGCTAACCAAATAGTGGCTTGCCAAGTTTGGATACGGGCGCCGATGCGATCAGGACTAGCTTCTACGATCAGGGTTCCTTCTTGGGCGGCGGCTAGATGGTTGACTTGTAGGTCAATGCCGGCGGCGAAGGCTTCTTCTTGAGCCAAAGCTTGATTGGCACCGATGCTGCAGGCAGTCTCGATCAAAACGCCGTTAATGCCACCGTGAACGAGACCAAAAGGCTGTTTGTGCTGTTCTTTGATGGGCATTCGTAAACGAACAAAATCGGCTGTTGCTGCTTCTACTTCGATTTCTAAAGCTTCTAGTAAGTTCATTTTTTGCTCCTTTTTCTAAGAAAGTTACCATGATTATAGCACGAGTTTTGGTAGAAATAGCCGAAGTTCTAAGAAAGACAGCAACAGGTGGAGAAGTCTTAAGAAATTCCCTTAAACAAAGCAATTTCTAACGAAAAGCGACTAGATATGTGTATAATAGAGCTATGTGAATTGAGGAGGAACAAGTAATGAGAGAATGGAAAACCTTAAAAGAGTACGATGAAATTTTATTTGAACAACATGGAAAAGTGGCGAAAATCACGATCAACCGCCCAGAAGTCCACAATGCGTTTACACCAAAAACGGTGTTTGAAATGATTGATGCGTTTTCAATCAGTCGCGATGAACCAGGCATCGGCGTGATTATTTTGACAGGCGCCGGCGACAAAGCCTTTTGTTCAGGCGGAGACCAAAAAGTCCGTGGTCACGGTGGCTATGTTGGGGAAGATCAGGTTCCTCGCTTAAACGTATTGGATCTGCAACGCTTGATCCGCACGTTGCCAAAACCGGTGATTGCCATGGTCAAAGGCTGGTCGATCGGCGGCGGGAATGTTTTACAATTGGTTTGTGATTTAACGATTGCCGCTGACAATGCTAAATTTGGTCAAACAGGACCAAATGTCGGCAGTTTTGATGGTGGCTATGGTTCGGGCTATCTTGCACGGACGATCGGACATAAAAAAGCCAAGGAAGTTTGGTTCATGACAAAACAATATACTGCTGAAGAAGCATTGGCGATGAACTGGATCAATACAGTCGTTCCTCTTGATCAAGTAGAAGATGAAACGATGGAATGGGCAGAAACGATGCTGCAAAAGAGCCCGTTGGCGCTACGCATGATCAAAGCATCTATGAACGCCGATACGGACGGATTAGCTGGCATTCAGCAATTAGCCGGCGATGCGACCTTATTGTATTACACGATGGATGAAGCCAAAGAAGGTCGTGACGCGTTTAAAGAAAAACGTCAACCAAACTTCGACCAATTCCCTAAATTCCCATAATGACTGGGAGTTGGCTGCAAAGGCAAGCACAACTTCATCCAGAACGACCAGCTTTTTATTGGTATGAAAAAAGCTGGTCGTTTGCTGCCTTGCAAAAAGAGGTTTATGCTTACGCTGCTTATTATCAAGCCCAGTTCGTTGATCAGCCAAACCGGGTAGCCCTTTTTAGCAATAACTCCCCTGAAATGGTTTTTACGATCCTTGCGTTGTGGGAGTTGGGGATCGAAGTCCAGCTGTTGAATACGCGATTGACAGCCGCTGAAATCACCTTCCAATTGCAAGATGCCCACTGCGACTGGCTGATCACGGCAGATCAAGCTGCAGTCCCAGGTGTTCGCAGCATGGCCTTTGGACAAGCGATGGAGCAGGCGAAGGCTCTTGCCAGTTCTTTTGATCCTTCGTTTGTTCCTAATAAAGCAATCTATCAAGCAGAACAGGTAGCTTCGATTATGTATACATCCGGTACGACTGGCAATCCAAAGGGTGTGCCGCAAACCTTTGGGAATCATCTGGCAAGTGCCGAAGCGACTCAAAAGAACTTAACGATCACTAGTGAGGATTGTTGGCTTTGTGCAGTTCCGCTGTACCATATCAGTGGATTATCAATTCTCTTGCGTTCACTGCGACTTGGAATGAGTGTTCGTTTGTATGAGCGCTTTGATGCTGTAGAAATGGCAAAAGATCTTGAAGCAGGAAAAGGGACGATCGTTTCTTTGGTGGCAAAAATGTTGATGGACTTGCTGCCATTGGTGCCCCAACATAGCTTTGATTCGTTGCGTTATGTACTGCTAGGCGGCGGGCCCATTGCCAAAAGTATATTGGAAAAATGCCAGCAAAAACAGCTTTCTGTGATCCAATCCTATGGGATGACAGAAACTTGTTCACAAGTGGTGGCATTGCCACCAGAAAAAGCTTCAGAAAAAATCGGCTCCTCAGGGGTTCCCCTGCAAAGTGTCCATTTACGAATTGCGGCTGATGCGAAAATGGCAGATCATCAGACTGTTGAAAGTACCCAGCCGATCGGAGAGATCCACCTGCAAGGACCTGCGATCACGACTCGTTACTTGAACGATCGCAGTCCACAGCAGTGGGACCAAGAGGGCTGGTTTGCCACAGGAGATCTAGGGTATCTTGATCAAGAGGGCTTTTTGTATGTAGTCAGTCGTGCAAGCGAACTGATCATATCTGGTGGAGAAAATATCTATCCCGCAGAAGTGGAGCAAGCCTTGTTGCAGCATCCAGCGGTCAAAGAGGCAGCTGTGGTGGGGGAACCAGACGAGGAGTGGGGACAATCTGTCGCGGCTTATTTAACGTTAAATGAGTCCGTCCGACTTCAAGCGTTGTTGGATACATTAGAAGGGCAGATCGCCCATTATAAATTTCCGCGCCGTTTTTATCACGTGCGAGAAATGCCGCGCACAGCAAGCGGCAAACTTTTAAAACGGCTATTGCTGAGTGAAGAAAGAGTGAACTACATTGAACAGCAAATCAACAAGTAATTATGAAGCAGCGATCGCTGCCGGGAAAACCTATTTGAGTGAGTATCAGCCTTTAGAAAGGTGTGACTTACTGGCTCTTTATGCAGCGGCACAAGAATATCAAGGGGAACGCTATTTCTGGCGTACTCCTGATGAAACGACTAGTATGGTAGGGTTGGGTTGGTTAGTCACTTTTTCGCAACCCAAACTTGCAGACTTTTCAGAAGTCCGCTCTCTCTTAAAGCAAGCCCATTATCAACCAGAGGCACCTTTTCAGGCGCAGCTGGTTGGGGGCTTTGCTTTTGATGAACAGGCAGAAGTCAGTCAGGATTGGGCTGAGCTAGGTGCCGGTCTCTTTGCGTTGCCAGAAATACTGGTCCGCAAAACTGGCGATCAGTGTGGCGTCGTTTATACAGTAGCCGCTTCTTCCGAGGAACAACGACAACAAAAAGTCGCTGCCTTACAGGAAAAAGTCGCAAGCTGGTTGAATGCCAACCCGGACAAGAGTCTTGTAGCAGAAACGCCTGCTTTTCAGGCACAAGAGGAACTAGAGGTGCCCCAATGGCTGCAAACGGTCGAAGAGACAGTGGCAGCCATTCGCTCGAATGAAACACCGTTGAAAAAAGTGGTTCTGGCCAGGAGAATGAAGATAGAAACGAAGCAGTCGATCATTAGTGCTGGGGTGTTGCAACGGTTGGCGCAACAGCAGCCGAATACCTATCTTTTTGCCATCGAACATGGGGGCCATGTTTTTGCTGGTGCGACGCCAGAACGCTTGCTAAAAGCGACTGTCGATCAATTTGAAACGGTAAGTATCGCAGGTTCCGCACCAAGAGGCCAAACAAAAGAAGAAGATGAGGCACTGGCACAAGCCCTCTTAGCGGACGCAAAAAATACCCATGAACATCAAGTAGTTGTCGATCGCTTAGAAACGGCATTGGCTACTTTGTTAGCTGACGGTTTTCAATCAGAAGCCCGCTCCGTCATCAAGAATCGTGACATTCAGCATTTGTTTGTTCCTTTAGCAGGGCAAAGAAAAGCAGGAGTCAATTTTCTGAGCGCCGTGCAAAAACTACACCCGACCCCAGCATTGGGGGGAGAACCGAAAGAAGCAGCCGTCTCATGGATTCGTACCCATGAACCAGCCAGCAGAGGGATGTACGGTGGACCGATCGGTTGGTTGGGTATTCAAGAAGATATTGGCGAGTTTGCTGTGGCGATCCGCTCAGGATTCTTTAGCGGCAATCAAGCAACGCTGTATGCGGGCTGTGGGATCGTTGCCGATTCAGACGCAGAATCTGAACGTCAAGAAACACGGTTAAAATTTCAACCGATGAGGAGAGGGATCTTAGGAGATGAATAATCAGACAGTCATGACAGACTATTTATTAGCGGCAATCCAGGGACTAAAAGCAGCGGGTGCGAAGCGAGCGGTTATTAGTCCCGGTTCACGCTCAACGCCATTGGCGCTACTATTGCATCGTGATCCTGAGATCACCTGTACGGTGGCTGTCGATGAACGTTCGGCTGCTTTTTTTGCTTTAGGGATGTCCAAAGTTGATCTCCAGCCAACAATCTTACTGTGTACTTCTGGAACTGCAGCAGCCAATTATTATCCAGCCGTTTGTGAAGCAGAAGCTACCAACTTGCCATTGATCGTCTTAACGGCTGATCGCCCGCCAGAACTGCGGGGCGTTGGGGCGCCACAAGCAATGGATCAACAGAATTTGTATGCCTCTCACGTCAAAAAGATGGTAGAGATGACGGTGCCAGAAAACGACCCAGCTTTGTTGCGTTATAGTTTTTGGCAAGCTGCAACTTGCACGATCGAAGCGCAAAAGCAGCCGAGAGGCCCTGTCCAAATCAACTTTCCATTACGGGAGCCGCTGTTGCCTGACTTTAGTCGCCAATGCAGTATACAGCAAGACGTGAGCTATCTGGCACCACAACAAGAGCTGTCAGCAGAGATGATCACCCAGCTAGCCCCTTACTTTGGTAAAAAAGGTATTCTGATTGCTGGAGAAAGCCTTACGATCGAAGAAGCGCAGCAGTTGCTGACTTTTTCAGAGAAATTAGGCTGGCCGATTGTCGGCGATCCATTGACCAATTTGGCGACAGCCGGTACCAAAGTAGGAACATTTATCAGTCAAGCCGATCTTGTTTTCCCGCAATTGACTTCTGCCTTCCAACCAGAAGTGGTCGTGCGTTTTGGTCGCTTACCAGTCACTAAAAATGTCCTATTATGGTTGAACAAAGCAGCGGATACGACGACGTGGCTCTTTGTTGATCCATCGGGACAGTGGCAAGACCAGTTGCATCGGGCAAACTATTTGATCGAAGCAGCGATCAGCACTTTCGTGGCTGCCATCACCCAGTTGCCAATCGTCAAAAATATGGCGTGGCAACAACAATGGCAAGCACTTCAAGCGCGGGCAGATCAGGTGCTTGCTGCATGTCCGCAGTTGCAACAATGGGATGAGAGCAGCGCTGTGCGCATGCTCCAACAATGTTTGCCCGAAGATGCGCAGATCCTTTTGGCAAACAGCAATGCGATCCGTTTCTTTGATCGCTACGGCAGCAAAACTACCTCCACTTATCGAGTGTATGGAAATCGGGGCGTCAATGGGATCGACGGCCTTGTCTCGACCGTGGCTGGGATTGCTTCCGCCAGTCAAAAGCCTACCTACTTGTTGATTGGTGATTTAGCGTTGTACCATGATATGAACGGCCTACAACTACTGCGTCAGTATCAATTGCCAGTAACAATCATTTTACTGAATAATAACGGTGGTGGGATCTTTTCCTTTTTGTCACAAAACACCTTAGAATCAAACGACTTTGTCCCGCTCTTTGGCACGCCGTTAGACCTTGAGTTTCAAAAAGTGGCGGCCTTATATGAGGCAGATTGGCACACACCGACCTCTTTGCTAGAGTTTCAAACGATTTTAACGGAAACAAGCCAACGGCCGTGCTTTCAAATAATCGAAGTGAAAGGTGAGCAAAAAGATCCGGTCAATACATGGCAAGCACTGCAACAGCAGTTTAGCGAGGCGGGAGCACAGCAATGAGGGACACGATAAATGGCGTCAGTTATTTTTATCAGTGGTTGCAACCGTACCGACCAGCCTTACCAACCCTTGTGGCATTGCATGGCTTCACGGGTTCTTCAGAAAGTTTTCGACCGGTTTTTGCAGAGGAAGGTTCTTATAATGTATTGGCAGTCGACTTGATTGGACATGGACGGTCATCGCTTTATGTCCATCCCATGCGTTATGAACTTCCTTTACTGGTGGAGGATCTCGCACAGCTTTTAGCGAAGTTAGGAATTGAACGTTATGGTCTTTATGGCTACTCGATGGGGGCGCGAATCGCACTTGTCTGGGCGGTCATGGAACCAACGGCAGTGACCCATCTTTTGCTTGAGAGTGGTTCACCCGGGTTAGCTGATCCAGCGGAACGACTCGCTCGTCAGCGGCACGATCGTCGCTTAGCGTTGCGCTTACTAAGGGAGCCTTTGGTCGATTTTGTCGATTACTGGCAAGAACTGCCGTTGTTTGCTAGTCAAAAGGAGCTACCTTTAGCGCAGCAGGCTGCTGTACGGCAAGGACGCTTGCAGCAAAACAAATTTGGCTTGGCAGTAAGCTTGGTTTACGGTGGTACTGGCAAACAGCCAAGCTGTTGGTCGGCACTTCCGCAGCTAGCTTGTGAAATTCTTTATTTAGCGGGGGAAAAAGATGTAAAGTTTCGTAAAATCGCCCACCAAATGAAGCAGCTGCAACCAGAGATGACCATCAAAGTCGTTGCTAATGCTGGACATTGTATCCATTTAGAACAGCCGACACAGGTTCGTCATGAAATCGATCAATGGTTTGTAAAAGGATCGGGGCCACAGTCAGCTGATTGACAAGGAGAGAACGCAATGAAGATTGAAAAAATTGAACGCATCGCCTGTCGTTTGCCCCTCAAACACCCCTTTGTGACAAGTTACGGACAATTAACAGAAAAAGCCTTTGATCTTTATTTGGTGACGGCAGAGGATGGAATGGTTGGCATCGGTGAATTGGTCGCTTTTGAGCAGCCAGATTACATTGAAGAAACCCTCTTTTCTGCTCGACAAGTGATTGAAACAGCACTGATCCCATTATTGATTGACCAGGAGATCGAGCATCCGCAAGAAGTTTGGCAGCTGTTTCAAACGATCCAAGGAAACTACATGGCAAAATCGGCTTTGGAAACAGCAATTTGGGATCTATATGGCAAGCAAACGCATCAAAGTGTGAAAGAGCTGTATACCGCGACCCGACCGAGTGTCGCGGTTGGCGTTAGTATCGGCATACAAGACTCTGTCGAAAAACTAATGGCTCTTGTTGCCGCTTATGTCGCCCAAGGGTATCAACGAATCAAGTTAAAAATCAAGCCGGGGCAAGATGTGGCACCCTTGCGAGCGATTCGACAAGCCTTTCCAGAATTGCTTTTGATGGCAGATGCGAACGGGGCCTATCAAAGTGAGCCTGAACGCATTTTGGCACTTGATGACTTAGGCTTGGTGATGATCGAGCAACCCCTTATGGTACGAGATCTGGTGGGGCACAGTCAGCTACAGCGACAGATGAAGACGCCTCTATGTTTGGATGAAGATATTCGAACGGCAGAAGACGTCGATACAGTCGCAGCACTGGACAGCTGCCGTGCGATCAACCTGAAAATCCCTCGTGTCGGTGGGATCACCGAAGCTTTGCGGATCCTTGATCGATGTCAAACCCATGGACTGCTTGTTTGGTTAGGCGGCATGTTTGAGTCTGGTGTGGGACGAGCCATGAATTTGCAATTTGCGAGTCAAGATATTTTCCATTTTCCCGGGGACCTTTCCGCTTCTGACCGTTACTTTTATGATGATGTCATTACACAGCCTGCAACTTTGCATGAAGGAAAGCTGCTGGTACCTGATGGAAAGGGCTTTGGTATCACATTAGCTGAAACAAAGCTAAGTCAATATGGGCAATCTAAAGAACGTATCTACTCAAGAAAACGGTCAGCGAAAGAATAACCGCAGCGAAAGAAAACACAGCGAAAGCAAAAGAAACGGCGAGCAGAGAAATCTGCTGGCCGTTTCTTTTGTTTTAGTCTGCGTTTTTGAATTCTTTTTCAATTTGTAGTCGTTGAACTTTCATGGTTGCTGTTCGTGGGATATCTTCGTAGTCGCGTAAAATTGGTTGATTGAGGTGAGGGAGATCTTCCACCATTTTCCACCAAGCATCCCAATCCATTTCACGATTTGGCGCTAAAGCAATGATTGGTTGTGGTGAGTTTTCTTTGTCGCGAACAATCACAACTTCGGCAAGGAAGTCTAAATGATCCAGCAAAAGGTCTTCCAAGGCAAGATTGCTTTCAATATTTTTGATCAAGTCCACTTGTCGGTCTTTTAAGTAAAGATGGCCCTGATCATCCATCATGCCGTAGTCACCACTGTCCCACCAAGCGCCATAGACATTGTCAGCAAAACGCTGATCTTCTTTATAATAGGTCAACGCGCGTCCTTTTGAGAGGAAATGGATGTGCCCATCGGTATTGGCTGGTAGCTCGTTGCCCTCTGCATCGGCGATCCGTGCTCTCGTTAAGTCCTCGAGACCCACACCCATATCACGGGCATCGTTGGTAGCGATGCTTTCTAAGGTATGTGCTTTTAGGATCATTGGCCCGCATTCACTTTGACCATAGACTTGCAAAAAGATTGCTTCTTTTGTTGCTGAAGTATTTAAAAAAGTGGCCATTGTTTGGTTGTTGATGGCATCAAAAGTTGAATGGTAATAGCGAATATTGGCGAAAGCATCTGGTTGTTCTTTTGCCACAAAGCTCCATTGGACAAAATTGTTTGGATGAGTTTCCAAAGCGATTGGTGGGTATTCTTTTAGCATGCTTACGACATGAGCGCCGTTGGCATTGGCTAATGGCATCATCGGAAAGCCCATCGCCATCAAGGATGAGATGCCAATATTGAAGCGGGAGTGCACCGGTGAGATATGGAACGCAATTAAATCAGAGTCTGCTTTGGTGCGATCAATCTTGGTGAAGATCGTTTTTTGCCATTTTGTCCGCCAGCCCATGGAGTTTGCCGAATGACAAATCAATTTTGGAATACCCGTTGTTCCAGAAGTGTGGGTCATATAAGAAATTTGATCCACCGGTAACTCAGTTTGGGCCACTGGTTCCGCTGGTTGTTGCAGCAGATGACGAACAGCAATCTGTTTGTCAGTACTGCTATTTTTCACTTGTGCGACGCGGCCTTCGGTTTCTTCATCAAATAAGATGAATGGATCTTCTAAGCGATCCACAAACACTTCGATGGTTTCAGCAGGAAAATGATAGGAGATCATGGCAGGAACGGCACCAAGGTAAGAAGCAGCCGTTGCTAATAAATAGGTATCGAATTTTGAAGATTTGTAAAGAATGATTTTATCGCCGGCTTGCACGCCTAGTGCAGCAAGTTGGTACGCACGTTTTAAAATCATTTCATGGCTCGAACGGTAGGTACTATGATAGCCAAGTTCAGGAAATGCTGGCAGCACTTCATCGTGGATGATGGTTGTGTCAGGAAATGCCTCGGCAGCTTCGCGGTAATTGGTGTAAAGATTTAATGGACGATAGTCTAAAATGGTCAAATAGAACACTCCTTTAAAAGTTCGTGAAAAACTTCATTTGATTTCTCCATTTTAGCACAGGAATTTCTCGATACAATAGATTTTCAGTGTTTTTTATTTATTTCTAAAAAATCCTTCCCTCAAAGACTTTCGAAGAATGAATGACTGTGATGTGTTATCATTCATTCCTCGTACTAAGCGGAAAAAGCGCATAATCAACGGGTGTATTTTACTACAAAATCTTCGATTGGGAGCCGGAAATCCGGATAGCGTGCTTCTAATTCTGCAAGACTCCAATTCCACCAAGCGATTTCTTTTAAAGCAGTGATCGTTTCTGGATCAAAGCGGTATTTGATCACTTTTGCTGGAACCCCGCCGACGATCGCATAAGGCGGCACATCTTTGGTTACGACTGCGTTTGAGGCGATCACGGCACCATCACCGACGGTCAAACCAGATTGGATCACGGCACCGTGGCCGATCCAGACATCATTGCCAATGACGGTCGTTTTTGCTTTGCGTTTTTCTAAGAAGGACTCGTCCTTTGGCGCAAATCCATAGCCTTCGCCATTATAGGCAAAAAGATGCTGACTAGGGCGTTCATAGGGATGATTGGTGGGGCCGATGCGGACCATCGCTGCGATACTGATAAAACGTCCTAATTGACTGTTCTGAATAAAGCAATATTGCCCCGTATAGGTATAATTGCCGATGGAAGAATGATCAATGTGATTGGCTTCGCCAATTTCGACATAGTCTCCTAAAGTTGTGTCTTGAAGCTGCGAGTCTTTGCCGACGATCGGCTGTTTATCTGGAAAATTTGTGATCGATAGGTGCATAGTAATCATCCTCTCTTGCGTATTGCTATCATTTTACCGCACTTTTTTGTACTATTTGACTAATACGCACTAAAGACAAAAGGAGGTCTGCGTTATGGAGACGATTTATCAGTTAGATAAGATGACCGAAACGATAGGTAAGCGAGCAATCAAAAAAGGATACACGTTAAAAAATCAAGCGGCCCCAGAGGCGCTGTTTGTACGCAGTTCAACGGTTCCTAACGAATTGATCACACCCAAATTAGCTGTGATCGCTCGCTCAGGAACAGGCACCAATACGATCGATTTGGCACGGTGTACTCAAAATGGCACAGTAGTCTTCAATAGTCCCGGTGTCAATGCCAATGCAGTCAAAGAATTGGTGCTCTCCAATTTGTTTCTCAGCGTTCGCCCCTTATTCAAAGCCATCCAGACGGTAGCCGATTTGCAAGAAGAGCTAACGTCAGGTCAAATTGAAGCAGAAGATGTGTTGAAGGTAGCTGAAGAACGGCGAAAAGAAGTGATCGGCGAAGAATTAGCTGGAAAAACCATCGGTATTTTAGGCTTAGGAGAGATCGGTGAACGGGTGGCAAAAGCCTGTCACCAGTTAGGAATGGAAGTCCTCGGCTATGCCCGTACGAAAAAAGCGGCCCACGATTACGAACAAGTCAGTGACTTGCACGTACTGTTGGCCGAATCAGATTTTGTGGTGGTTTTGCTTCCTTTGAGTCAAGAGACCCACGGCTTGCTGAATCGACGAACGATTCAGCAGATGAAAAAAAATGCAGTGCTGATGAATTTTGGTCGTGGGGAGATCGTGGAAGAAACAGCCGTCTTAGAAGCATTAGCCAAAAATCAGCTCAAACAATACATCACTGATTTTCCTAGTGCGGGCTTGATCGGCCAACCGAAAGTATTGTGCTATCCGCATATTGGCGGTAGTACTACCAATGCCTTGGAAAAAGGGGATCACGTAGTTTTTGATCGCATGCATGCCTATTTGCGCGCTGGGACGATTCAAGAATCGGTCAACTTTCCTCATGCAGAGTTGCCTTTTTTGGCACCGTATCGCTTGGCGCTGTTTTATCACGACAAGCCTGGTGCTTTTGCCCCATTATTGCGGATCATTTCTGAAGCAGGTGTAGATATCGATAATTTGACAAGTGAAAGAAAAGCCGGAGTCGCCTATACCTTGATCGATCTTGATGAGACAAATGAAACGCTGCTGCAAGATCTGCAAAAACAGATGCAGCAGGCAGGGGCAATCATTCGTGTACGTTTGATCAAAAATCCGCGAATCAGTGAATAGTTGCCACCAACAATGTTTCTTGTTATGATGAAAAAAAAGTAAAGGAAGTTCATCATGACGAATAAGTTTCAAGATAAAAAGAAGGTCGCTTTGCCTCGTTATCAGCAGATTGCCGTGGCGATCGCGGAACGAATCGTTGAAAATCGCTACCAAGTTGGGCAAAAGATCCATGCACGCTCAACGTTAGCCAGCAATTTCAATGTCTCTCCTGAAACAGCCCGTAAAGCGATCAATGTATTAGTTGATTTAGAAATCATGGATGTCCGTCATGGCAGCGGCGCCTATATTGCTTCAAAGGAAAAAGCACAGGCCTTTGTGGAACAATACCAAGATGTGCAGTCGATCCAAGAAATCAGACAAGACATTTTAGACAGTGTGGAGCGGCAGCAGCAAGAGCTGGATAATTTTTCTGACTTGTTGAACACGTTAGTGCAGCAGACCAAAAAGGTACACCACATGAGTCCGTTTGTGCCCTTTGAACTTCAGTTGACGGAACAAGCGCAGCATTTGGAAAAAAGTATCAATGAATTGAATATTTGGCAAGCCACAGGGGCGACGATCATCGCAATCCAAACAACCGAAGAATTGTTGTTGTCACCAGGACCTTATGCGAAATTTAGTGCAGGCAATACGATTTATTTTGTCGGAAATGAACTGGCGTTGCAGCGCATGACCAATTTCTTCTATCCAACGGACCATTCAGCGTAATTCTTTTTCCTGATTCCCATGCTTTTTTTGCAAAAGAAAAAGCATTGGGAAATTTTTTTTGACAAAGTGACCACATCTTGTTAAGATAGTATGGTCACTTTCGTGAAATTTTTCAGAAAAAGGAGTATTAATCATTTGAGTAAAGTTAAAGTGGAACACTTAACCAAAATCTTCGGTAAGAAAAAGCAGCAAGCTCTTGCCATGGTCAAAGAACAACGTAGCAAAAACGAGATTTTAGAAAAAACGGGTGCCACCGTCGGGGTCTATGATGTGAACTTCGAAGTCAACGAAGGCGAGATTTTCGTCATCATGGGCCTTTCTGGAAGCGGGAAGTCAACATTGATTCGCCTCTTGAATCGATTGATCGAGCCGTCTGGCGGAGATATTTACATAGATGGCGTGGATGTTGCTAAAATGAGTAAAGAAGAACTGCGAGAAGTTCGCCGTCACAAAATCAACATGGTTTTCCAAAGCTTTGGCCTTTTCCCTCATCGGACAATTTTAGAGAACACCGAATACGGACTAGAAGTCCGTGGGGTCTCGAAAGAAGAACGAACAGCGAAAGCGGAAAAAGCGTTAGAAAACTCAGGATTGCTTTCTTTTAAAGACCAATACCCTGACCAGCTGTCTGGAGGGATGCAACAGCGTGTGGGACTTGCCCGTGCGTTAGCCAATGATCCAGAGATCCTCTTGATGGATGAGGCCTTTTCAGCATTAGATCCGCTGATTCGCCGTGAAATGCAAGATGAACTTTTAGAATTGCAAGCCAATGTTCAAAAAACGATTATCTTTATCACCCATGATTTGAACGAGGCCTTGCGGATCGGTGACCGGATCGCTTTAATGAAAGATGGTCAGATCATGCAGATCGGTACAGGAGAAGATATTTTGACGAATCCTGCCAACCAATACGTGCGTGATTTCGTGGAAGATGTCGATCGTTCCAAAGTCTTGACTGCGCAAAACATCATGGTCCCAGCATTGACGACGAACATCGAGATCGATGGACCAAGCGTAGCATTGAACCGGATGCGGAAAGAAGAAGTCAGCATGCTGTTAGCCGTCGACAAACGTCGTCACCTAAAAGGAAGCCTGACAGCCGAGTCTGCTCGTGAGGCACGGAAAAACAATCTGACCTTGAAGGAAGTTATTGATAAAAATGTTAAAAAGATCGATAAAGATATGCTGGTAACGGATATCTTCAATTTGATCTATGATTCGCCTACACCTTTAGCTGTGGTAGAAAACGATCGGTTGATCGGAGTCGTGATCCGCGGAAGTGTGATTGAAGCATTGGCTGAGACTGATTCAGCCGCTCAAGCAGAGGAAGGGGTAGTGACAAATGGATAATTTCTTACAACATACGATTCCGGTAGCTGATTGGGTCGAAAACTTTACTGATTGGCTAACAGGAACTTTCAGTGGATTGTTTTCAGCCTTACAGTCTTTCGGACAATTTATCATGGACGCTATTACAAATGTATTATTGTTTGTACCACCGTTGTTAATGATCGTCTTATTGACGGCTGCTGCCTTTTTCGTTTCACGCAAAAAATTCGGCTTGCCAGCCTTTACTTTTGTTGGGTTGCTGTTCATCTATAACCAAGGGTTATGGACAGACTTGATGAACACCGTGACGTTGGTCTTGTTGTCAAGTTTGGTTTCGATCATCATTGGGATTCCACTAGGGATCTTAATGGCGAAAAGCGAAAAAGCGCAAAGCATCGTGACGCCAATCTTAGACTTTATGCAAACGATGCCTGGTTTCGTTTATTTGATTCCTGCGGTTGCTTTCTTTGGGATCGGCATGGTTCCTGGGGTCTTTGCCTCAGTGATCTTTGCTCTACCACCAACCGTTCGGATGACGAACTTAGGGATTCGCCAAATTTCTCGTGAATTGGTAGAAGCCTCTGATTCCTTCGGTGGGACTGGCTGGCAAAAACTGATCAAATTAGAATTGCCACTAGCCAAAAGTACTATTTTGGCTGGGGTCAACCAAACGACGATGCTGGCATTATCAATGGTCGTGATCGCGTCAATGATCGGGGCTCCTGGATTAGGGCGTGGCGTCTTGTCCGCCTTACAACGAGCACAAGTTGGTAACGGATTTGTCAGTGGGGTATCCTTAGTTATTTTGGCGATCATTATGGATCGCTTTACCCAGAATTTGAACCGTTCGGCACATCAAAAAGCAGCGAGCAAGACGAGTCGCAAACAAAAACGTCTTTTTGGCGGGATTGCTGCAGCGGCAGTCGTTGCTTTAATTGGAGCATCGTTTGCCTTTGGAAATGTTTCTGACAGCAAAGGCACGGTGAACTTGGCGTATGTCGAATGGGATACGGAAGTTGCATCTACCCATGTGGTGGCAGAAGTCTTGTCGCAAATGGGCTACGAAGTCAATACGACGCCATTAGATAATGCCATCATGTGGGAATCTGTGGCAAAAGGGGAAGTTGACGGGATGGTTGCTGCTTGGCTACCATCTACGCATCAATCCCAGTATGAACAGTACCAAGACCAAGTCGAGAACTTGGGTCCTAACTTAGAAGGGGCAAAACTGGGGATCGTTGTCCCAAGCTATATGGATGTAGATTCCATCGCTGACCTTTCTGATGAAGCTGGAAAAACCATCACTGGTATCGAACCAGGCGCTGGGGTCGTAAATGCAGCGGAAAATACGGTTGCAACGTATGACAACCTTTCAGATTGGAATGTCGCTACCTCTTCTTCAGGAGCGATGACAGTGGCATTAGGCCAAGCCATCAAGAACCAAGATGAGATCGTTATTACTGGCTGGTCTCCACATTGGATGTTTGCGAAATATGATCTGAAATATCTGGATGATCCAGAAGGAACAATGGGTGAAGCAGAAAGCATCAATACTGTTGTACGCCAAGGATTAGCAGATGACATGCCAGAAGTTTACGAAGTACTTGATCGTTTCAACTGGACACAAGAAGATATGGAAGAAGTCATGTTAGCAATCAATGACGGAACGTCAGCCGAAGATGCAGCCAAAGATTGGGTAGCCAATCACCCAGAAGAAGTTGCTGCTTGGACGAACTAACTTCTT
This sequence comes from Enterococcus sp. S53, assembly GCF_016516865.1. Taxonomy (NCBI): domain Bacteria; kingdom Bacillati; phylum Bacillota; class Bacilli; order Lactobacillales; family Enterococcaceae; genus Enterococcus; species Enterococcus sp. S53. Next base: position 44,811 of record NZ_JACVUH010000003.1, on the reverse strand, counting down.
TCAAATAAGTGTATTAAATCTTCAATCGATTTTAATGTTGAGATAGCACACATCCACTTTCGGATGTGTGCTTTTTTTGATCGTTTATTTGCTGCACAAACTTCAGGTATAAAGAAAATGAAAGAATAATGGCCGACGATTTTTGACAAGAGATAGCAAAAAATGGCAAGTCAATGGAATCGCTCGTGTAAGAAAATAGGAAAGCAAGTGTTTCAAAATCTTATAAAAGTTCGTTCATCAACTTATACAAATTCACGGGGACTTCTATAAAATGAGAGAGAAGGAAGTCGAGTGCATAGAGAAGGAATTAGGAGGGATTGAATGACAGCTTATTTATTTTGTCATTTCACTGGCGAGCAAAAAAATGGTGAACAAGTATACTTTAGTGTGAGCAAGGATGGATTGACTTTTACAGATTTAAATCAAGGCCATCCCGTTTTGAAAAGTGATCTAGGGGAAAAAGGAGTCAGAGATCCTTTTCTGGTTAAGGGGAAGAACACGTATTATCTCATTGCGACAGATTTGCGTATTGAAAAGGGACTTGGCTGGGCACATGCTCAAACCAATGGTATCCGCCAGATGGTTATCTGGTCATCAACGGATCTTGTGTATTGGACAAACCCATGGACCGCAACGATTGCTCCAGAAGGTGCAGGGAATTTGTGGGCGCCAGAGGCAATTTATGACGCAGAAAAAGAGACATTTTTTGTCTATTTTGCTGCAAAGGTTAATGGAAAACATAAGATTTATTCTGTTTCTACTATGGATTTTCAGACGTTTACTGAGCCTGTGCTATTTATTGAAAAAACGATGGATGTGATCGATACAACGATTGTTTTTAGTCAGGGGTATTATTATCGTTTTACAAAAAACGAAGAAAATAGTCGCATTTTTTTAGATCGCAGTCAACAGCTGACAGGAGACTATCAGGAAGTAACTTCTGAATATCTCGCTCAATTAGAAGGGGTTGAAGGACCGCAAGCGTACCAATTACCTGATGGCAAATGGGCGCTGATCGTAGATCACTTTAAAAAAGGCACAGGATATGGGATCGCAGTAAGTGATGATCTCACAACAGGCGTTTTCGAACCTGTTTCTGCCTTCGACTTCGGTCAATCTATCAAGCGCCATGGTGGGGTGATCACGATCACAGATGAGGAGTATCAACGACTACTGACCTATTATCAACAGAAAAACCCGGTTTTAGAGGGACTTTATGCTGACCCTGATTTGGTTTCATTTAATGGGAAATTTTACTTATATCCAACATCAGATGGTTTTACGGATTGGTCTGGGACAAGCTTTTCGGTATTTGAATCAGAAGATCTCACTCAGTGGACAAATAAAGGAACGATCCTTGATCTAGCATCCGCTCAGGTGAAGTGGACGATCGGTGGTGCGTGGGCACCCTGTATAGCAGAAAAAGAAGGAACGTTTTATTTTTACTTTACTGGAAAAATGGCGGATGGACGCTCAGGAATCGGTGTCGCTTATGCGGATCATCCAACAGGTCCCTTTATTGCAGATGAGAAACCGCTATTGAGTCCTGATCTTATCGATGACTATGGGTTAAACATGAGTCAAGTCATTGATCCATCTGTTTACGTAGAAGCTGGAAAGTATTATCTATTGTTTGGCAATTCTGCGGGAGGGACTGCTGCCATCGTAGCGTTGGGAGATGACATGCGGACTGTCAAACTTGATACGCTAACAGAATATCAAGGGCTGGAAGATTTTCGAGAAGCCATTACTGTTTTGAAAAAAGATGATTTGTATCATTTTACCTGGTCGGGAGAAGATACCCGCAGTGAAGACTATCATGTGAATTATGGTACCTCATCTTCATTGTATGGACCGATTCAGTATCATTATCCTGTCTTACAAAAAAATGTTGAGAAAGGCATTTTAGGAACCGGTCATCACAGCATTTTGGAACATTCTGATCGATATTATATTGCTTATCACAGCTTTGCTGTTCCACTTAGTAAGTATCCAGAAGAAGCCCGCGGATTTCATCGACAGGTTCGCATTTCCCCATTAGATTTTGACAAAGCAGGCTATATGAAGCAAGTAGTCGTATAAGAAAAAGGGTGCAGCGATGCATCCTTTTTTGTCTGCAAATTCAGTTAGTTTCTTTTACGAACATTAGAAGGAGCAAGATCATAATGCTTTTTAAATAGTTTACTAAAATAAAAAGGATCATGATAGCCTACTTTTTCTGCGATTTCTTTGACGGTCAAATTGGTATGAAGCAACAGCTCATAGGCATGTTTGAGACGAATCTCGATCAAATATTTAATCGGACTACGACCAGTGATTTTCCGAAAAACTTTTGAAAGTTGGGCAGGACTAATATAAAGCATGTCTGCTAGCATTTCCAAAGTGATGTCTTCTTGATGATGATTCTCCAAATAATAAATCGTATGGTTTACTAGCGTTTGTTTTTGTTTATCTTTTTCAGAAATTACTGACAGGCTATTGTTTGGATCGGAGGGCGTCAAACTTCTTAAAATCAAAGCTAGCATTTCGAGAATGATTCCTTTGCCCATCAAATCGTGATGAATATTATGGCTGTTAAACTCATGGGTCAGCTGCCATGCTTTTTTGAAGAACGCTTCTTGATAAATCCCCAAATTGAGCAGGGGATCTTCATTAGGGAAGGTATTAAAAGGAAGTCCTTCGATCAGAATATTAGAAAGGCCGATATGAAGTTCATGGGATTCCATCCCTGCTGGATGGATTTCGGTATGGGGAAGGCCAGGGTTAAAAAGGAGCGTGTCACCAGTATATAGCCTTGTGCGGGTTTCATTGAATTCGTAATCAACGGTTCCTTCTAATACGATGCTGATCTCAATGAAATCATGATGGTGGTATCCCCGAAGATTTTTCTTTTTATTCCAAAAGTCAACGACATAAATAATTTCAGGATTAAATATATTCGAATGGATGTGGTACATAGTTCCCTCCTATTACCTACGAAAAAGTAGGCGCTTTTTTTTCTTCATATCATATAATACATGAAAATGAATCGGATAGACTATGTTCTTCATTAAATGTTTTAGTAAAATTAAGTGAAAGAAAGCGATTTCTTTATGTGAGTATTGGTAAAAGGGAGGTTAGGGGTTTAATGGAAAAACGTTTTTTGAATGAATGGCGATTCTCAAAACAAGAAGAAAAAGAAGCATGGAAAAAAGATTTTGATGATTCTATTTGGGAAAAGGTAACGATTCCTCATGATTGGGGTGTCTCTTATCCCTTTGAAAAACATTTTTCAAGCGGAACAGGGTATCTATCCGGAGGAATAGGTTGGTATCGAACCAAACAGTCGCTGCAAGAGTTGGGTGACCTTACGAATAAAGTCGTAAAAATTCATTTTGAAGGTGTTTATAAAAATGCACGGGTTTGGATCAATGGCTATCATATGGGGATTAGACCTTCAGGATATGCTTCATTTTATTATGATTTGACAGAGATTTTAACTTACAATTCGGATGATAGCTTGCTTATTAGTGTCCGTGTCGAGCACACAGATTTGGCAGATTCAAGATGGTATAACGGAAATGGACTCACACGTCCTGTTTCTCTTGAAATTCATGATTCTATTTATATCGACGAATACGGAACGAGTTTTTCAACGCCAAGTGTTACAGAGGGGCAAGCGGAGATCATGATCGAACATCGGCTAGTAAATACCTTAAAACAAGACCGTGTTGTTAGGATCGAACAAGTGCTGGAAAGTTTACAAACGGAAAAAGTGATGAACATAAGTGAGGAAATCCAACTTAACGCAGGGGAACGCCGCACGGTCACATTGAAAGCAAAAATTGAAAAGCCAGAGCTATGGTCACCTGAAGCGCCGAATCTTTATCAGCTACGAACAAAGGTGAGTTTTCAAGATGCGTCCTTAAATAGAATTGAGAGCGTATACAACGAGTATATCGGGATCAGATCCTTTCATTTTGATGCCAATGAGGGCTTTTCTTTAAATGGGCAAAAGCTGAAAATCAAAGGTGTTTGCTTGCACGAAGATGCGGGCTCTTTCGGTACAGCTGTTCCGAGCGAGGTATGGGTACGGCGTTTAATAAAGTTAAAAGAGATGGGGGCAAATGCTATACGAATGGCACACAATCCTCATTCGTTTGCTTTGTATCGTTTGTGCGACACCATGGGATTTTTAGTCTTTGATGAAGCATTTGATGAATGGGAAAATCCTAAAAATAAATGGTGGCAAGGTCATAATGTGTATCCACCCAAGTTAGAAGGAGCAGCAGAACATTTTCCAACTTGGTATGAAAAAGATTTGGAAAATATGATTTTACGCAATCGAAACCATCCATCGATCATTGCTTGGAGCATTGGCAATGAGATTGATTATCCCAATGATCCATATGCTAGTCCATTGTTTGCTGAAATGACAGGGAATAATGACAATAGCAAACCAGAAGCTGAGCGCATCTATAATCCACATCGACCTGATATGAGAAGGTTACGCACGATAGCCGAAAAGCTGGTCCATTTGAGCAAAACACTCGATCCGACTCGACCAGTTACCTTGGCAGCAGCTTTTCCAGAATTATCTACGAAAATTGGCTTGATAGATCACTTGGATGTCGTTGGCTATAACTACAAAGAACATCTATACGAAGAAGATCATCGCAAATTCCCAGATAAACCTTTTATTGGGAGTGAGAACAGTCACGGGTTTAAAGAATGGCAAACGGCAAACACTCTTCCGTATATCGCTGGACAATTTTTATGGACGGGCATTGATTATTTAGGGGAAGCCCATGGATGGCCTATTCACGGATCTGGGGCAGGCTTATTGACATTGGCTGGTATTGAAAAGCCTAATTATTACAAGAGAAAGAGCTGGTGGAGTCAAGAACCGACTGTTTATTTGACAACGATTCCTTACGAGAAAAACAAACGAAGAGCAGAATGGGAACCCACCTATCGAAAATGGTCTTACCCAGCTGAGCAAGAAATTGAAGTAAGGTGTTATACAAATGCAAAAGAGATTCGATTGAAGGTTGGCAACTTGGAAGTACCCGATGTTCGTTATGATGATACCTTTGGTTATTATGTTGCACGGATCAACTATCAGCCAAAAACCTTGTCGGTGGAAGCGGTATTTGAAGAAACGATTCTGTATGACGAAATAAGACCCGAAGCAGCGCCAACTGCTTTGGTAGCTATGAACTATGAAATTCCTCAAAGATGGCGGGAGAAATTGGCTGCAACCGATTTAACACTAAATAAGAACCTTCATCAAATCGAATGCCAAGTCTTAGATTATGCTGAAAATCCGATAGCAGCAGAAGTAATGGTCTATTTAGAAGTCGAAAATGGGACATTACTAGGTTTAGAGAATGGTGATCTAGCAGATACTACCGCTTATACAGAGTCATTCCGTAGAACGATGCAAGGAAAGTTGCTTTGCTTTGTAGCAGGAGAGCGCAAGAAAGAGACAGTTGTGACGCTGCGCTCACCCGGACTACCAGATACACGATTGATTCTAGAGAATAGAGAGGGAAGTACATGATAAAAAAGCGGACACTCCTTATTCCTTTGGTCTTATTGAGTATACTGACAGCGTGTGGAACGGTCGAGGAAAATACACAGAAAGAAAAAGAGCCAGAGACAGATGAAGTCATTGATACGGCGATGATCACCTTAAATACGGCAGAAACCTACCAGACAATTGAAAGCTTTGGCGCAAGCGGTGCTTGGTGGAGTCAAGATGTTGGTGGCTGGATCGAAGAAGAAACAGCAGAACTTTCGAAGCGAGAATATATCGCAGAATTATTATTTGATCCGCTTGAAGGGATTGGCTTGACGTCTTATCGCTACAACTTAGGCGCCGGAAGTACGTTACAAAATAGTCCTCGCATTGAAGATCCCTGGCGACGAGCAGAAAACTTTGAAGAAGGACCCGAAGTCTATGATTGGTCGAAGGATGAAAATGCACGATGGATGCTGAAAACAGCGGTTAATTATGGAATTGATGATATCTATTTATTCGTCAATAGCCCATTGACGAGGCTAACGAAAAATGGTTCTGCGTATGGTGATCAGCTGGAAGAAAAACGCAGTAATCTAGCTCCTGAGAATTATCAAGCATTTGCCAACTACGTCTATGATGTAACGGAACACTTCTTAAAAGAAGACATTCCCGTCACGCATGTGTCGCCAATCAATGAACCACAATGGGATTGGACTGGTGGTCAGGAGGGCACCTACTACGATCCAGCTGAAGTAGTCGCACTCTTAGAGGTATTTATTGAAGAAAAACAAAAAAGACCAGAGTTGAAACAAATAGCGCTATCGATGCCCGAATTAGGAGAATGGGCAAACACCAGCAAGGAATATTTCGAAGCAATCATCGAAAGTGATACATTGATGAATTACTTTGACACGTGGGAAGTCCATTCATATTGGACAACTTACGTCGAGAAAATGAATTTTAAAGAGTGGTTAGACGAACAGGAAATCGATGTTACCTTAAAAATGTCTGAGTGGACAGAAATGATCAATGGTCGCGACTACACTATGGATTCTGCCTTAAATTTAGCCAACGAGATACACGATGATTTAACGATCCTTGATGTGGTTGCTTGGCAATATTGGATCGCAGTCAGTAGTTACGATTATCGAGATGGTCTGATCTATGTAAACTTAGGTTCAAAAGAAATTATTCCGACAAAAAGACTTTGGGGAATGGGGAATTTCAGCAAGTTTATTCGACCAGGGTACACGAGAGTTTCCGCAATCAGCGACGACAAAGAGGTGAATGTCGTAAGCTTTTTGGGAAAAAATGAAGCAAATGAAGAAGAACTTATTACAGTGCTTATCAATAACAGTTTTCAGGAAAAAGAGATTGATCTTCAAGGAGTCGGATTTGGTGAAATCATCAGCTATACGACAGATAGTGAGTCTGATTTAGAAGAGCAGAGCATCACTTCTCAGGAACTGACAATCCCTCGGAAATCGATCGTTACCTTGAAGAGCGTTACAACGAATGAATAAGAAAAGGGGAAATGGCTATGAACTTTGGGAAAATTGCTAAAACATCTTTATTGGCGTCTTCAGTAGTCTTATTTGCTGCTTGTGGGCAAGAAAACAACAATAATGATTCGGATGGAGAAATCACGACGATCCAGTTTTATACGTGGGGAGGTGAAGGTGACCTTCCCATCTATGAGCCACGCATCAAAGCCTTTGAGGAAGCGAATCCTGACATAAAAGTAGACTTCGTTCAAGTGCCAAGTGATTATGACACCAAACTGCAAACAATGTATGCCGGAAATGAAGCACCTGACGTTGTCCAAGTGGCAGAAAATGGGCAAAACTTTGCTTCTAAGGGATTATTTATTGATCTTTCAGAATATATTGCGGAATCATCGATTGACGTAGAAAGCAATTGGGGGGATGCAATGACCCAATATACCTATGATGGCCAACCATTTGGTTTGCCGGATAGAGGGGGCCCGGAAATTCTTTACTACAATAAAGACTTATTTGATGAAGCAGGGATCGAATACCCGACAAATGATTGGACGATTGAAGAATACACAGCTGCTGCCGAAAAATTAACAAAAATAGAAAACGGCGAAACGGTTCAGTATGGTGCTAGTGGAATGGATTGGGTGCCAAACTGGGGAGTATTTATCAAGTCCAATGGTGGTTCCCTTGTGGAAAATAATGAGGTTGTGATCAATTCTCCCGAAAACTTAGAAGTTCTTACTTGGTTTAATAATCTATACCAAGACGGTTATGTTGGCACATATGAATTTTATGAATCTGTTGCGCAGTCTGGTGCGGATTCAATGTTCTCACAAGGTAGAATTGGTATGTTGACGACAGGATTTTGGAATATTGGCAACTTCACACAACTGGATGATTTAAATTTTGATATTGCACCGATGCCTTTCTTCAATGAAAAAGTTACATGGCCCTTCGGAAGTGCCTTAGCGATTTCTAAGCAATCGACCAAACAAGATGCCGCCTTTCGATTCATTGAATATATGACGAGCGAAGAAGCACAAAAAATTCTTGGTGAAAGTTTAGTGGATTCTCCTGCCAATATCAAAGTATTGAACTCTGAAGAATTTACCAATAGACAAGTAAATGGGAAAGATCTTCGCTTGGACGTCGTAGGAATCTCGACAGAACGTGTTGTGATCGATGGTATTTTCGAAGGTCCTTACTACGGAGAACTGACCGGTGAGTTCAGTAATCAAGTAAAAGAAATGCTCCTTGGCCGTTTAACACCAGAAGAAGCACTTGAGAAAATGCAAGAATCTGGCGAAAAAATCATGGAACAATATTAATTCAGAAAAAGGATAGCTTAGGGAAGAAAAATTTTCTTCCTTAAGCACCTTAGTTAAGGAGGGTTTCCTATTGGATAGTTCAGCGACACAACTTCAACTAAATCAAAAAAAGCGTAAGCGGACTCAGTCCCGCTGGTTTTTTGCCTTTGTTTCACCTTGGATCATTGGGTTTGTTTGTTTTACCATTGGACCAATGATTTTTTCGATCATCATGAGTTTTACTGATTGGGATATGTTTTCGGAATTTAATTTTATCGGATTTGATAACTATCTGCGTCTTTTTAAGGATGATATTTTTTTAAAAGCTTTAGCAAATACGTTTCAATATACCTTGATCAGTGTTCCAATCAATTTGTTACTTTCATTAGGTATGGCTTATTTATTGAGCTTTCATTTGAAAGGGATGCGTGTTTTTCGTACCATCTATTACTTACCCTCCATTGTACCAATCGTTGCGAGCACGATGCTGTTTACCCGTTTGCTTTCTTCCAAAGGACTAGTCAACCAGGCACTAGCCTTATTTGGTATCGACGGACCAGTTTGGCTGTTGAGTAAGGACCATGTGCTTTGGAGCTTCGTATTCCTTTCTCTATGGGGTGTCGGTGGAACAATGATTTTGATGTTGTCTGCTATCAATAGTGTGGGGGAAGAAATGTATGAATCGGCACTTCTTGATGGTGCATCCAGATTCAGGATGTTTATTAGTATAACCATTCCCCAAATTTCGCCGATTTTATTTTTCAACCTGATTACCGGAGTCATTGGCTCCCTTCAAACCTTTACTCAAGTATATATGATGACCGGTGGTGGGCCTGATTATGCCAGCGAAATGATTGTTCCGTACCTTTATCGAAATGCCTTTTCATTTTATCGGATGGGCTATGCTTCGGCAATGGCTTGGGAGTTGTTTATGATCGTGATGGTCTTATCCTTAATCGTGCTGAAGAGCTCAAGCTTATGGGTATTTTATGAAGAGGAGGTGAAGTAAGTGTTAGATAAAAATCTATCCAAAGTATCTAAATTATTGATCTATCTGACCTTGATTTTGTTTGCGGGAATTTTGATCATTCCATTCGTTTATATGATTTCGATTGCACTAGCTTCGCCGGAGTCAAATATCAAAGAACAGTTCACTTTACTGCCGATGGAATTCTATTTGTCCAATTTCACCAATTTGTTTAGAGATTCCTTTTCAGGAGAGCGACCAATCTTGTTGTGGTTTTTCAACACGATGCTGATCGTCGTTCTTAGCATTGTTGGACAAATTATTTCTTCGACACTGGTTGCTTTTGGCTTTGCCCGAATGAAGTATAAACATAAAAATAAATTGTTTCTATTGGTATTAGGAACAATGATGTTACCAGGTCAAATCACCTTGATTCCTGTGTTTTTGATTTTTAGAAACTTAGGTCTTTATAACACTCTTTGGCCACTGATCATCCCGCAATTCTTTGGCTCTGCCTATAATATCTTTTTTACTCGCCAATTTATTACGGCGATTCCGGGAAACTTATTTGAAGCGGCAGAAATGGATGGTTTAGGACCATTTAGATCCTTTACCAAAATAGTCTTACCTTTGATCAAACCAGCGATGGCTGCCATTGCTATTTTTACCTTTAACTTTGCTTGGAGCGACATCATGGGTCCTTTGATCTATGTATCAGATACGAGCAAAATGACCTTAGCTTTAGGCGCACAATCTATGTCCGCCACCTCCAATCCAGCGGGTACCGTCAATATGTCGATGTTAATGGTAATGTCATTGCTGCTGACACTTCCACAGATCGTTATCTATTTCTTAGGACAAAAATATTTGTTCCAAATCAATTTGGGGATTGGCAATAGCGGGACAAAATAAGTTGAAGAGCTTATGAAAAAAACTGACGATCGCATATAGAAAATAGAGTTACAAGGAGCGACAGATGGAAAAAAATATTCGACAACCGGAGATCAATCAAAAAGATAGCTACAAACTGTTTCATCATCTATCTTATTTAAATTATATTATCTATACTTTTCTAGGGACGCTGCTGTTTTGGTTGTTCAATTTACCCCTTCTTTTTTTATTGCTAACAATGGAAATCAAACTTAGCACCTTACCATTGTTTCTCCTGTCCTTCTTGCCAGTAGCACCAGCTTTTACAGCGTTACTCATCTATTTGAAAGAAGCAAAGGAGAAAGATGGTACCCCAAAAGTATTTTTATTGGCCTATCGCAGGAAATTTAAGCATAGTCTGCTAGGGTGTCTTCCTGTTTTAGTCGTTATTGGGTTATGTAGTGCAAATTTATTGTTACTGAGGGTCACGATCCAAATCACTGAATTGAAATGGCTAAATCTGTTTCTGCTGATCGTCGCCTTGACGTTTGCGATCAACTATTTTTTAGTGGTCGCAACGGCACCGTCTCTTTCAATCAAGGAAGCTCTTTTGCTTAATCTCCAATTATTTATTTTGAAATCCAGCCGATATATGTTAAGTTTTATGATCATCATTAGTAGTTGGCTGCTGTTAGCCTTGGTTCCAATTTATCTGGCATTATTTGGCGTAGGGCTGATTGCCATCTTATTATTACTGAACTTTGCGCCAGTCATGGAGTTTGCGCGAAAGCATTCGGTTCGTTGAGCAACAAAAAATCACCTGATCATGGAGCAACCTCGAACAGTTAGACCAAAACTCTAACGAGTCGAGGTTGCTTCAGTATGCGTTTTATCAGGTGATTTTTAGGTTAAGCAAAACGATGAAAAATCGGCTGCATCTGTTCAAACGTACAGAGTTCAGTAAATCCTAATGATCGTAAAAGATCTTGTCCCTCTTTGATTTGAAACCCGAGCTGCTCTGGTTTATGACTATCGCTGCCGATGGTTAGCACGCTTCCCCCCAAGTCACGATAAAGCTTGAGGATCTCGATCGATGGCGTATACCCATTGATTCCGTAACGGTGGGAAGAGGTATTCAGTTCAATGCCTTTGCCATCTTTGATCACGACTTTCAAGATCTCTGCGATTTGTTCTTTCGTTTGTTTAAAAGCGTCCTTCTCTTTATCTAAATAACGACGAATCAAATCCATATGGGCTAAGACGGAATACTCTTTATATGTCGTGACTAGTTGATACATTTCATCATAATAGCGCTCGTAGCATTCCTGTTGGCTGCGTCCTTTTTGAAATTCTCCGGTCCAAAATTCTTGATCGTCTACCTGATGAACGGAAAGTAAAATGAAATCAAAGGGATGCGAATGATAAAGACGGGTAAATTGTGGGATCGTGTGCATTTGCATCCCAAATTCCAGCCCAGTTTTTAGCTTGATTTGGTCACTGTATGTTTCCTTTAAGCGTGCCAGTTCGTTAAAATACAAGTCGTAGTAGACATTTTTTACGACTTTATTGGCTCCGACGAGGTACGTATCCGTCGCTTGCCAGTCTTCTTTGACCCCATAATCCACATGATCGGTAAAGCAGATTTCTGCTAAGCCTAGTTTAATGGCGTCTTTGACTACATCTTCCATCAAATACCAAGAATCATCGCTGTAATCACTATGAACGTGATAGTCTGTAAAAATCATGGCGTCTCCTTTTGTTTCGTCATTTTTGCTGCTTCTGCCAGTCTGCTCGTTTTTGATGATAGAGCTGGGCGGCAGTCTCCCAATGCTCTTTGTCAGTCGGCTGAATCTCACGGATCACACGGGCTGGATTGCCACCGACGATCGTATTCGGCGGCACATCTTTTGTGACGACGGAACCAGCAGCGACGATGGCATGTTTGCCGATCGTGACACCTGGTAAAATCGTACTATTACCCCCGATCCAAACGTAATCTTCGACGGTGATCGGTAGGCCAAATTCCAAATCTTGACTGCGGATCACAGAATCGATTGGATGGCCGGCAGTATAGAAGCTGACCCGTGGTCCCACCATCACATGATCACCAATCAGAATCTTATTGACATCTAAAAAAATGCAATCCATATTGGCATAAAAGTGATCACCAATCTCAACATGGCGACCATAATCAACAAAAAGGGGGGGCTGGACAAAGCAATGCTGCCCAAATTTGCCAAAGAGTACTTTTTCTTTGGCGATGATTCCTTCTCGGTCATCGACTGGTAAATGGTTGATTTCCTGGGCCCGTTTTTTTCCCTCCGCTGAACCATTCTCAGGGAGAATGCCAGCAGCTTGATACAATTGACCAGCCAACATCGCTTGATAATCAAAGTCTTCTTTCATTGCAAAATCCTTTCTAAGACGGTAAATCGTCGGTGGTTAATTCAATCAAATTGCCCTCGGGGTCTTGGACAACTGCTTCATAATAGCCATCGCCTGTTGTACGAGGACCATTTAAAAGAGGGTAGCCATCTTCAACAAACCGTTGAGCGTATCGATCGACGTCAGCTTGATCACCAACTGCTATCGCAAGGTGAGTGTAGCCTAAGCTTTCACTGACACGAGGGCTTAAAAATTTCTTGGTCGTTAATTCTAACCGACTTCCAGAATCAAAGGTCAAAAAATAGGACTGAAAGCCTGTTTTCGGATTATGGTATTTTGGGTTGCTGACCGCCTGAAAGTAGGTTTCATAAAATGTCCTCATTTTTTCCAAATCATTGACATATAGTGCGATGTGTTCAATTTTCATTATCGACAACTCCTTTAATAAGCAACATGCGTCGTTCTTTCTTCGTTCCTTTTTGAACTTAGTAAACTTTGTTTAATAAGTTACTTCTATTATACCTTTGTTAACAAAATTAATAAAGGTATATTCCCAGCTTTTTATCTGTTAAAATAGGAGCGTTGAGGGGGAGAAAAATGAAAGCTTATCAGCCAACGACCATTAAATTACATAATCAGGCAGTTTTGCTGAATTTGCTAAAGCAGCAGCAAGCGCCTATGACCAAGCGCCAACTGGCAGATGCCTCTCAATTAAGCGTGGTAACGATCAACAAGTTGCTTCCTGAATTGATTGAAAAGCAACTACTTTTGACGACGGATCAACCGCAACGAACGGGAGGACGTCAAGCTGCGGCTTACCAGTACAATGCACAACGGACACTGTTGTTGATCATTCAGTTTATCGAAGAAGACCAGCAGATCGTGATTCGTTTTTCAGTTGTTGATCTCGTGGGGAACATTTTGCATCATGAGCAGTCAGCAGAGGGCCGATTGCCGCAGTTCTTGCAAGTGATTCGTCAGATAAAACAGGAATACCCGAAAATCGGCTTGGCAGTCGTGGGGATTCCGGGTGTGGAAATTGCTGGAAGACTGAAGATCATGGATGCTCCGGCATTTAAGGACATGGCGTTAGGGGAATTGATTGAAAAAGAGATCGCTGTAAAAGCGCTTATTGAGAATGACGTGAATGCTGCGGTATTTCATTTCAAAGAAGAGAAAAAAATCGTGGCTGGCATTTATTTTCCGAAAAATTATCCGCCAGGTGCGGGACTGGTCATCGACCAACAGCTCTTTAAAGGAGCCAACCATTTAAGTGGCGAAATCAAGCATTTGCCGCATCTCTACACGGCTTCTTACCCGTTGGCAAAAGAGGCGATCCCAGAACAAGTGACTGCCACACTTCAAGCGATCGTGGCAGTGACGGACCCGCATCAAGTCATTTTGTTTTTACCCTCTGAGTGGCAGGCGCTCGTGTCGCGCTCCTTTTTGGAAAAGCAGCTGGCAGCAGTGTTTCAGTATGGCGTCTTGCCAAAATTACACTTTTCCGATCGGTTTTCAGAAAATTATTTAGCTGGGTTGATCACGATGGGAATCGAAGCAGCTGGCTTAGGGCTTTGATTCGCAGCATTCAACTGGTATTGAGGACAAAAACTGCCACCGCTTCCTTTATCAGAAGCAGGGCAGTTTTTTTGAAAATACGAGAACTCACAGCTTAGCAAGTTTCTGTGCTTTTTCGGTATTCGCAAAATGCAGTTTGGCATATTTGCTCAATAGTGCTATGCCACCTTGTTGTAGTAATTTTGCGGCAACTTGGTCAGCAGCTGCGTGGGCGCCAGAAGGCAAACGCATACCGACTTCTTTGGAGGCTGCCTCTAATTCATCCAAAAAGACTGTACGGCATAAAATAGAGGCTGCCGCTACTGCTAGATGATATTGTTCACCTTTCGTTGCAAAATAGAGCTTTTCGGTGACCGCTGCTTGTTCCGACTTTAAATAGGTGCGATAATTTTTTTCGCTTGTGAACTGATCGATCAAAATGGCATCTGGTGTCTCAGGAGCAATTTTTTGCAAAAGCAAACGAATGGCTTGATTATGCAAAGCAACTTTCATTCGGACCGTGTTGTATTTTGGTTGGATCTCGTTGTATTTGCTGGGCGTGACAGTGAGCAATTGGTAAGGAACCAATTCTTTGATTTTCGGCGCCATCTTACGGATCTCTGGATCTGTCAGCATTTTTGAGTCCTTGACACCTAAGGCTTTCAGCTGTGGTAATTGCTCTTTTTTGGCATAGACGGCACAGACCACCAAAGGACCGAAATAACTGCCGTTGCCGACCTCGTCACTGCCGACGACGCTTTTTTCGCTAAATCCTGCTGGCAACGCAGTGGTTGAAACAGGCGCTTTTTTCTTATCCGGTACAGCACTAGCCGTGTCGCCCCATAAGGAAGCTTCTTTTTCAGCAGTCGCTCCTTGAAACATGACTTTTCCAGACGTATAAGCAGTGATCGTCGTTGGCCCTTTTTTGGCGACAAACACTGTATAAGGAACTTTCTTCGCCAGCAATTCTCGTTGATAAAATTGCTGCATTTTTTGGATAGTTGAAGTTGGTACTTTGATAACGATCGTACTCATTTGATTCCTCCTGATTTTTTGTCTTTTTTTAGGTAGACAAAAGGATACTTTAAGATTTTACCATACTTCTTATTCTTTTTTACTAAGACGATCAGCAAACAAACGATTGGCATGGAAATTCATAAGAAAATCACGTATAATAGTTAAGAGTTTGCGACACATGTTCAATAAGTGATAGAATAGAGCAGAATGTAAGCAATGGGAGGAAATATTCCTATGACGGAGCAAAAGAAACGCTATAAAGCAGTTATCGCGAATCAAAGTTACACGATTATTGGACGCGAAAGCAAAGAACACATGGATATGGTGACAAGATTGGTCAATGACCAACTGCTTGAGATCATGCAATTGTCGCCACAAACCGATCAAGAACAAGCGTCGATCTTATTAGCGATCAACGCTGTTTCCGACCAGCTGAAAAAACAAGAACAGCTGTTGGTCCTACAAAAAAAAGTGGACGAATTGCGGGGACAAGCCATTAAAGCAACGGAGCTTGAGAATCGTATCAAGCGGATCGAAGCGATCGAATCCGAAGCACGGAAAGTTCTCGATGAGACAGGTCGCAGTGATGTGGAGATCCATAATCATGTGGAAGCACAACAGATCTTAAATGAACAAAGGAAACGAAAAATTCAAGAAAAGACAGCCCATGGGTAGTGCGGCGTAGAAAGGATTCCTAAATGATTGGATTATTTGTCTTGGTTTTGTTGTTGGCAGCCTTTTATGGCGGCGCGCGGCGCGGAACCAGTTTACAATTGGTCTCAGTTTTGGGCTATTTGATCTCTTTTTTCTTTGCAGTTGCGAATTACCAAGAAATTGCGAAAAAAATTGAGCTCTATGTTCCTTATATGTCAGTAACGGCGGATTCAAAGTTAAAATACTACGATATGGAACTGGCTTTAGATTTAGACAAAGCCTATTATGCGGCCATCGCTTTTGTGATGGTACTCTTTGCTGGTTGGCTGATCACCAAACTATTAGTGATTTTTGCAGACAGTTTGCGTTACAAACGCCTACGTTTTTTAGGCGGCTATGACTGGGCAGTTGCGGGTGTTTTGAATGTCATCTTGATGTATATCAATTTGTATATGTTTTTCATGATTCTCTCAATGATCCCGTTTGCCACGATTCAAAATCTGTTTGAAACGAGCGGAACTGCGAATTTCATCGTTGATCGGTCACCGATTCTCTCAGATTACTTCTATCGATTGTGGATCACAGATGTGATTGGGTAAAAAGCAGGCAGATGGTTGCAGAGCCATTCTGCCTTTTTCTTAGGAACAAAAAGTTAAAACAAAGCAGGTGAGAAAAGAATGAATACTAAGATCCTTGATGTTTTAGGATTTGAACAAGTAAAGAGTCAAATCGGTCAGTATATCGTAACAGCCCAAGGAAAAGAAGCCTTAGCAAAGCTTGTGCCATCAAGTGATGCGCAAGTTATTTCCTCTTGGCTAGCAGAAACAGAAGACGCGATCAAGATCCAGCGTTTAAGAGGCGGAATCCCTGTACCAAAAATTGAGAATATTCGTCCCCAAATGAAACGGATCGAAATCGGCGCAGATTTAAACGGCGTTGAATTGGCACAAGTTGCCCGCGTCTTATCAACCACGCAAGAATTGAAACGCTTTTTTGCTGATTTGTCTGAAAGTGAGATTGAATTTTCCCGCTTGTATCACTGGGAAGAACAGTTGGTGTCTTTGCCAACCTTGAATCGTCGCTTGAAAGAAGCTATCGATGAGGATGGCCGAGTCACAGACGATGCCTCTCCAGCACTACGGGGAATTCGCCAATCGATCCGACGAGCAGAACGGACGATTCGCGAGACATTGGATGGCATCGTCCGAGGTGGCAATGCAAAGTATCTAAGTGATACGATCGTAACCATGCGAAATGAGCGTTATGTGATTCCAGTCAAACAAGAATACCGAGGTGTTTTTGGCGGCGTGGTTCACGACCAAAGTTCCTCTGGTCAAACCTTGTTTATCGAACCAAAACAAGTAGTGGAACAAAATAACCGTTTGCGTCAACATCAAATTGCGGAACGGGACGAAATCACTCGTATTTTAGCAGAATTATCAGCAGAGTTAGCCCCATATCAAAGAGAGATTCTCCATAATGCGTATGTGATCGGGATCATGGATTTCATGAATGCCAAGGCTCGCTTTGGGAAAGAGATGAAGGCGGTCGTACCAGCGATCAATCAAGATAACCATGTCTTTTTTAAACAAGCACGTCACCCATTGATCGATCAAGAAAAAGTCGTTCCTAACGATATTACGATTGGAAAAGACTATCAAGCTGTTGTCATTACTGGGCCGAATACCGGTGGGAAAACCATCACCTTAAAAACATTAGGGCTGTTGCAGATCATGGGCCAAGCCGGCTTACCAATTCTGGCAGAAGAAGAAAGCCAAATGGGGGTCTTCAATGAAATTTTTGCGGACATTGGTGATGAACAATCCATTGAGCAAAGCCTATCGACCTTTTCTTCACATATGACAACGATCGTTGATGTGTTGAAAAAAGTCGACGAAACAAGTCTGGTGCTTTTTGATGAACTAGGTGCTGGGACCGATCCTCAAGAAGGGGCGGCACTAGCGATTGCGATTTTGGACGAACTTGGGGCTAAGTCGGCTTATGTCATGGCGACGACCCATTATCCAGAATTGAAAGTTTATGGCTATAACCGATCCAATACGATCAACGCCTCTATGGAATTTGATGTTGATACCTTAAGTCCAACCTATCGCTTGTTGATCGGGGTTCCAGGACGAAGCAATGCGTTTGAGATTTCGAAAAGACTTGGCTTGCCAGATACCATCATTGACCAAGCCAAAGAGATCATGGATGGAGAAAGTCAAGATCTGAATGAAATGATCGCTGATTTGGAAAATCGACGCAAAATGACGGAAACGGAGTATCTGGAAGTTCGTCATCATGTAAAAGAAGCAGCCCGCTTGCACCAAGAGCTAGAAGCAGCCTATAGTTATTTCTTTGAAGAACGCGAAAAAGAATTGGCGAAAGCTCGGCAAAAAGCCAATCAGATCGTTGAAGAAGCCAAAGAGGAATCTGAAAAAATCATTGCTGATATTCGTAAAATGCAATTAGCCGGCGGTCAAACGAAGGTCAAAGAACACGAACTGATCGATGCGCGCACCAAGCTATCAGGACTGCAGCAAGAAGAACATCTGCAAAAAAACAAGGTTCTGCAAAAAGCCAAAGCAGCCAAGACGCTGAAAGAAGGAGACGAGGTACTCGTAACTTCTTATGGGCAGCGCGGGGTACTGTTGAAAAAAGCCGGTAAAAATCAGTGGCAAGTCCAAATCGGCATTCTGAAAATGAATTTGCCAGAAACAGATCTCCAACCAGCAGCGCCAGTGAAGGAGCCTACACAGCGTATCGTTAATACGATTCGTTCTGCTGACAGCAGTCCAGTGGTCAATCAGTTGGATTTACGCGGCAAGCGGTACGAAGAAGCCCTCAATGAAGTGGATCAGTATTTGGATGCAGCAATTTTGGCAGGTTATCCGCAGGTGACGATCGTTCACGGTAAAGGAACCGGCGCATTGCGTCAAGGGATCACTGACTACCTAAAAAACCATCGCTCGGTGAAAAGTTTTGAATTTGCCCCAGCAAATCAAGGAGGCAATGGAGCGACCATTGTGAAGTTTAACTAAACGTTAAGAACCCTTACCTTTTGTAAGCAGACGATTTTAAAAAA
Organism: Enterococcus sp. S53; assembly: GCF_016516865.1. Classification (NCBI taxonomy): domain Bacteria; kingdom Bacillati; phylum Bacillota; class Bacilli; order Lactobacillales; family Enterococcaceae; genus Enterococcus; species Enterococcus sp. S53. Next base: position 25,967 of record NZ_JACVUH010000003.1, on the reverse strand, counting down.
CTTCCGATACGTGGTATACTTTTTTTAGTTTTAAAAATGGAGGGGAAGTACGATGGCAAAAGAAATTACCGATAAAACTTTTTCAGAAGAAACAGATAAAGGCTTAGTCCTTATTGATTTTTGGGCAACTTGGTGTGGCCCTTGTCGTATGCAAGCACCGATCTTGGAACAATTAGCGAATGAATATGAGGAAGACGAATTGAAGATCGTGAAAATGGATGTGGATGAAAATCCTGAAACACCTGCTTCATTCGGAATCATGTCTATCCCAACTTTGTTGTTGAAAAAAGACGGACAAGTGGTTGATAAAGCAATTGGGGTTCATACAAAAGATCAATTGAAAGCTTTAGTTGCAGAACATATGTAATAGAAGAAATGTTTTTTAAGCAATAGCCGAAAGTGGCTATTGCTTTTTTTATTTTGGGGACGTTTTTTTCAAATTTTCTTTTAGGCAGTGGTATACTTAAAGTGGGGAGTGGCACTAAAAAAAATCTCGTTCATATAGTAAGAAAGTGATACCAAAATAGGATTAAAGGGGGAATAAAAATGAAAAAGTTAAAACGCGGGTTATTTCAAGGCGTTGCGATTGTTGGGGTACTGATCGCACCCATTGTAGGAACGATCACACAAGTTTATGCAGCAAATGACGGGGATTCGACAACAGCTTCTTTCGCTGCGCAAGAGACGACGTCAGAAAGTTTCTCAGAAGAAAGCGCAGCATCATCTCAAGAGGCCAGCACTGAGAGTGTAGAGTCAAGTACGGCAACAGAGTCCTCATCAACGTCTACCTCTTCATCAGAAACAACGTCAAGTACTAGCACGGCTACGACTGAGACTAGTCAGACCGAGACCACACAAGATTCATCTACTCAATCGACGGAAGAATCTTCTGAAGAACCAGATGTTGCGAAAATCGATGTTAAGAAAGTAGAAGATAATGACCAATATGTAAAAATCAAGTCGATCGCCGCAACGGATCCAGAAACACAAAAAATCCTTTACCGATTAGAAAATGGTCAGTTGATCGAACAAGGAACGATCGATGAATTAGCTGGCAGGGTATATCGTAGTGTCAAACAGTATCAAGGTACCGACAAGCAGACCTATCTTGAAATTCGCGACGATCAAAAGGTTGTCGGTGTCGTAGCAGAAGCAGCAGTGAAAGTTGCCAGCGGAACCTTCAAAACCGAGAAGAAATATGCAACCATCACAAGTGCGAAAGAACCGCTTTGGCAAGATGTGTTTTTAGATAAAAAAACGAGCACCTCTTCAAGCATTAATGGTCAAACCTTTGAAATCAAAGAAGTATTCACGACGAATAATAAAGTGACCTATTACGCATTGTATTCAAATAAAAATGTTCTCATCGGTTGGATAAAAGCCGCCGGTGTTAAGCTAGCGACTTCACCCGGGGGTGCATGGCAATCTGAATCAAAATATGCCACAATCATCAGCGGAAATTATACGCTATGGCAAAATTTTAATTGGACAGCGAAGAAAGGAACGACAGCCGCTTTAAATGGCAAAACAGTCAAAGTTACTGGGAAATATCGTCACTTGAATGGGTCGACGTACTATTCCCTTTATACAAATAACAATAAATGGTTGGGCTATATCAATGCCTCGGGTGTTAAGTTAACGACGGATGCACAAGGCGCCTATCAATCCTACGGAAAATATGTGACATTGACCAAGAAAAATTACACGATTTGGGGAAATTTCCGTTGGTCGAGTAAGAAAAACACTACCACGAAATTAGCGGGAAAAACCTATCTTGCAAAAGGAAGATATAACCACATCAATGGCGGTGTCTACTTGTCCCTTTATGATGCTAACGGAAAATGGATTGGCTACTTAAATGCCGATGCAGCAACGGTCGCCAACAATCAAGGTGGTACTTGGCAAAGCGAAAAACGCACAGTCCGCCTTAAAAGCAAGAATTATACCTTATGGCAAGATTTAGCTTTTACGAAGAAAAAAGGCAGTAGCGCAAATTACATGAATAAGAATATCCAAGTTACTGGGAAATATCAACATTTCAACGGCTCCACCTACTACTCACTCTATCTCAACAACAAATGGCTGGGCTACATCAATGCAAGCGGAGTGACCAATGCCCATACGATCACTTCTCAAAGCAACATTAGCCGCTATGTGGTCGTTAAGAATGGAGATGGCAATTTCTTTGAAAAAGCCGATCCAAATAGTACGAAACTTGGGAAAAAGAGTGCTTACAAAGGCTATATGGCACAAGCGACTAAACTAGCAAAAACAAGTGATGGCAATTACTTGTATCTCGTTTCGCCAGCTGGTCGAATCGGTTGGGTCAAGGAAAATCAAACCACAAATGTAAATAGCAATTTTTGGATGTATACTACAGGAGGGAAATATCCTTCATTAAACGTTCAAAACTTAAACATTGAAGTATCCATCAGCAAACAGCGGGTTTATATCAAATCAGGGAATAAAGTGATTTATACGATGCTTTGCTCGACCGGTGCCTTTAATACACCAACACCTTTAGGGAATTTCCGCATTCAAGCAGAAAAAGGCTTAGCTTTTTCAGGGGCTGCCTACTACCGTTCCTTTAAAGACCATGGGGTCTATTTATTCCATACGATTCCAACGAGTATCGCTTGGTCCACCAATGCTTTTAGTTCCGTTGAAGGACGAAAATTAGGCACTCGGGCTTCTCATGGCTGTATTCGATTAGCAGTGCCGGATGCCAAATGGTTTTACTATAACATGCCTTATAATACGCCTGTCAAAATTGCTAATTGATGATCAAAAGTCGTTTCCGTCAACGGAGACGGCTTTTATTTTCCAAAAAAAAAGATTGACGCTGGCTATATCATTCGATAATATATCATTAAGTGATATAGGTGATGGATGGAGGAATCTAATGGATGAGGCATTGACAGATTCGACCTATTTGATTTTATTAGCGCTTTTAAAGCCAAAACATGGGTATCTCATCATGAAACAGATTGATGACCTAAGCCAAGGAACATTTGAGATTGGCCCCGCAACGATGTATACGATTTTGAAAAAGCTTACGAAAAAGGGGTGGATCGATTTAGAAGAAAGCGTTGATCGAAAAAAAATCTATCAGATTACATTAGAAGGAAGACAAATTCTGGAAAAAGATATTCAGCGACGCAAATTGTTTTATCAAATCGGAGAACAAGTCTTCGAAGCGTTAGGAGGTGATCAAGATGGGCATCAATAAGAAATATCTTCTTTCTCTTGGAGTCGCCTACTATCCAGAAAAGGAAATGGTTCGTCTGCAAAAACAAGCGTCACTAGGCTGGCATTTTGTAAAGATGAATCGTTTAGGTTTTTTGAAGTTTATCAAAGGAAAACCAGAAGTGACCAAATATGCAGTGGACTTTTTCGAAGGGGAACCATCTGAGATCGTTGACTACTTAGCGATGTACCAAGCTGGGGGCTGGACCTACATTAGCAATTATAAAGATCGGTATTTTTATTTTAAAGCGTCACTAGATACACCGGCGATTTTCAGTGATCAAGAAAGCTATCAAGAACGGATTGATAACGAGACACGATATTTGATGAAAAAATCGATTCTGTTTTCGGTAATCAGTCTCGCAATACTAGCAGCAATATATTTTATTGCTAGTTATTTCAATATTCGTACAAATCCGTTTAAATCTTTCGGACTAGGAGTACTCACTGGCCTTGTGTTTATTCCGATTGGTATCGGGGTAACCACGATCATTATGAAATTCTTATATAAAAATCGAGCAAGTTATTACAATGAACCAGAGAAACTGGCGAAGCGACAACGGGTAATTCGTGATACAGTCATTTTGATGTTTGTCGGAGCAATCATTGGTGCCGTTATCGGCTTTTTCTTTAGTGATATATTTTATTAGACAGGGAAGGTGAGCATGTGTTAGAAGCAAAACAATTAGTAAAAACATTTGGGGATTATACAGCAGTTGATCATTTATCCTTTACCATCAATGATGGGCAGATCATGGGCTTAATTGGTCAAAACGGAGCAGGAAAAACAACAACATTCCGATTGATCTTGGATTTCTTGAAAGCCGATCAAGGAGAAATATTATGGGATGGTCACAAAATTAGTGAAAAAGAATACAATATTATCGGCTATCTGCCAGAAGAACGCGGCTTGTTTCCAAAAGTCACGATTGAAGATCAATTGATCTACTTCGCGCGTTTACGAGGCAAAAAGAAAGAAGACATCGTACCAAAAATCGACTATTGGATGGACAAGTTTAAAGTCAAAGGCAAGAAAACTGATAAAGTCAAATCTTTATCAAAAGGAAATCAGCAAAAAGTTCAGCTAATCTCAACATTGATCCATGAACCAAAATTAGTGATTTTAGATGAACCGTTTAGTGGCTTAGACCCAGTCAACGCGGAACTGTTGAAAAACGGGATCATTGAACTGAAAGAAAAAGGCTCTTGCGTCATTTTCTCCAGCCATAATATGGATAATGTAGAAAAAATCTGCGATCACTTGATTATGCTACGAGATGGTCAAACGGTCTTAAACGGAAAGGTCCATGAAATTCGTGAATCCTTTGGACGAACGAAAGTTTATTTAGAGTCTAATTTGACGAAAGAACAGCTTTTGGCAGTGTCAGGTGTCGAGCAAGTCATTGCTAGAGAAGACGGCAGCTATGATATTACGATCGCTGATCCTGCAGTAGGAAAAACCTTATTTGATTTAGCGACGGCGGATGGTTATATCCCTATGTTCAATCAACAACCGCCAACGTTAGAAGAAATCTTTAAGCGGAAGGCAGGAAAAAAAAATGAATAAGTTTTGGGTAATCGCATTAGATGTTTATAAGAAAAATATCAAATCAATTTCGTTTTTGATTATGATATTGGTTCCATTCATTGCAATGGGCGGGTTTTATCTAATTAGTTATTTTGCTGATGGTATGAGCAGTGTCGATAAAATTGCTGTTTATGCGAATGAACCGGCTATTGCGCAGACCTTTGTGGAGCAAAGTAGCGATGATTTTGAATTTGAAGTTGTGGAAAGCGAAGAACAAGGACAACAACAATTGGCAGACAAAGATGCTGATGCCTTGCTAGTTATTACTTCTTCTGGGGATACGCTGCAAGGGGAATTATTAAGCGAGTCTTCGATGGGGCAAGCTTTAGAGCTGACGATCCAACAATTATTGACGGGCCTGCAGTCATCCTATAGAGCTAGCGAGCTTGGTTTGACGGCTGAGCAAGTGGCAGTTCTTAGTGAAGTTGCACCGCTTGACCGGCAAAAAGTTTCCTTCAGTGAAGATGGCGAAATGACCTATGGAGAAGATAATACCGCGATGCAAGCAGCGGTTAGTACCATCGCAACAATCGTTCTCTTTTTCTTTATCATCACTTACGCACAAATCATTGCGCAAGAAATTGCTTCTGAAAAAGGCACACGCATTATGGAAGTCATTTTGTCTAGTACGCGAGCACAAACCCATTACTACGCCAAATTGACTGGGGTAATCATGGTTGCAGCAACCCAGCTAGTTGCGTATGTTGCGATTTTTGGCGGGAGTTATTTCTGGATCAAGGACAACTCGATGGTAAAAGACTTGTTGGCAAGTTTTTCGTCAGATGGCATTTTTGGTCCTTTCCTCGTGTTTGCGATCGTTTTCGTCTTCTTAGGAATCTTGATCTATTCTGTCTTGTCAGCCCTTTGCGGGTCGTTAGTGAATAAAGCAGAAGATACGGCGAAAGCCATTATTCCAGTGACGTATCTTTCATTGGGCGGGTATATGCTAGGAATCGTACTAGGCGGTATGGATCCGCATAACGTTGTTTTACGAGTAACCTCTTATATCCCATTCTTGTCCTCGTATATTATGCCAGTCCGGCTTGCTAATGATACAGTGGGGATTGGCGGAGCGTTGATTTCAGTAGGGATCCTTGCTGTTACCACGATCGTCCTGATGCTGGTTTCTGCAAAAATGTACAAATCAAATGTCTTGATCTATAACGACAATGGCATCTTGGCAACGTTGAAACAATCACTGGTGTTAATGAAAAATGAGAAATAGACAAAACGCCCGATCCTTTTTGTGATCGGGCGTTTTTTAGTGGCTAGAATCTAGAAAACAATGTGCAGGCCTTTAGAATTCCTGCACAAAAAAGTCGAAAATCGATTGCTCAGAAGGCAGCTTGTGAGCGGCTAGTTCAGGATGCCACTGAATGCCTAAGATCTGTGCGCCATAGGCGGTGGATTCAATGGCTTCAACAACACCATCAGGAGCGGTGGCGGTCACGTTGAAATCATCCGCAACTGTTTTGACTGCTTGGTGATGAAAAGAATTGACGTGATAGGTTGTGCCTAAAAGAGCAGCCAAACGACTGTCTGCCTTGATTTCCACCCGATGTGTAGGGAATTGAAAGAACGTTGGCAATTGCACGTGTTTGATCGTTGGGTGATCGATCAAAGAGAGATCTTGGTACAAACTCCCACCAAATGCGACATTTAGTAACTGCATACCGCGGCAGATTCCAAGGATCGGTTTGTTTTGAGCCACTGCTTCTTTGATCAATGCCAATTCAAAGACATCACGATCAGGATGAATGCCTTGAATCAAAGGATGAGGATCTTCGCCATAATGGTCAGGGGAGACATCATGACCACCGGCTAACAAGAGTTTATCGATTTTGCTGATATAAGTTGCAGCATCCTCCACGACACCCATTGGTAATAATAGGGGAATGCCTTGGGCTTGTTGGATATGGGTGACAAAATTTTTGGGTGTATAGGACAACCAATGCTCTGCTTCTTCAATCATTGGTCGTTCATTAGCAGCGATGCCGATAATGGGTTTCATTTGATCAAACCTTTCTACTAGTAAATGAATCGAAATGGATCGAAAAAGAAAAAAGGACACGAGGTCCTTTTATCGATCACCTTCGCTTTATTTTTCGCGAATAACTTCGATTTTGTAGCCATCAGGATCTTTCACAAAATAGTAAGAAGGAGAAGTTCCTGGTAGTCCTTTCAGGTCAGTGACATCAAATCCGGCAGCTTGGTGCTTCTCATGAAGCGCTTCTAGATCATCGGTACTGATGGCGATGTGGCCATAGCCGTCGCCTAACTCATAGCCAGGATGGTCATAGTTATATGTCAACTCTAGCTCGTAGTCATCACCAGGCAATGTTAAGTAAACCAAAGTAAATTGATGTTCAGGAAAATCACGACGGCGAGATTCTTCAAAACCAAAGGCAGTTTGATAAAAATCTAGAGAAGCCGTTAAGTCTTTGACGCGGACACAAGTGTGAGCCATTTTCATGGGTAAATCATCCTTTCGATCTTGATAGTTGTATGATAACATATTTTCTCATTTTATAACGAATAAAAGATAACAGGGCGTTATTTCCAGCTTGTCCAGACTATTGGCATAGGGTAAAATGGAAAGAAAGTGTTGGTGGAGGGAATCATGCCAGAAAAGGAAATTGTGTTCGGGGAAAAAGAAGCGGGGAAACCATACAAATCAAGATATGGCGCGTATGTCGTTCTTCCAAATGAAAAAAATGAAGTGATCTTGGTACAAGCACCCAATGGCGCCTATTTTTTACCAGGCGGTGAAATTGAACCAAATGAGACCAAAGAAGAAGCGATCCAGAGAGAATTAATAGAAGAACTTGGATTTGAAGGGGAGATCGCTGCCTATTTAGGAGAAGCAGTTGAATACTTCTATTCACGCCATCGCGATACATTTTACCATCACCCTGGCTATTTCTATTTAATGACCAAATGGAAAAAAGTCTGCGAACCGACAGAAGAAACCAATCAGTTGTCATGGCATACGCCAGAAGAAGCGATTCAGCGATTAAAACGCGGCAGTCATAAATGGGCAGTTGAACAATGGTTAGCAAAATAAAAAAGGCAGGCTTCCGATAAAAAGGAAACCTGCCTTTTTTTACACTTAGTTATTTGCTAAAACATACTTGTTGATTACTTCTGCCACACCGTCTTCTTCGTTTGAAGCGGTTAGGACATCTGCGGCATTTTTCACATTTTCAGTGGCATTGGCCATCGCCACTCCGATACCAGCGTATTCCACCATGGTTAAATCATTTTCGTTATCGCCGATCGCCATGACTTCTTCTTGTTTGATGCCTAAGTGCTCCGCCAATTTTTTGACAGCAGCTCCTTTATGGGCTTGTTTATTTAGGACTTCCAAGAAGTAAGGAGCACTTTTGACCACATTGTAGTTGTCCGTCAAACTGCTCGGCAATTGTGGGATGATCTGATCCAGTATTTCGGGATCATCGATCATCATCATTTTGATGATATTCAAGTCAGCAGTCATTTCTTCTGGTGTCCGATATTTCAATGGCATGTTGACTAAGAAAGCTTCATAAATCGTATAAGGACTGATATCGCGGTTAGCGGTATACATGGTATCTTCGGTTTCTACATGAAGATGAACCCCTAATTTTCTCGCAGTCATCTCAACAAAGAGATAGTCGTCTTGGGACAAACCAAATTCAGAGATGATCTCTTGGTTTTTGGTTTTTTGAACCAAAGAGCCATTATAAGTAATCACGAAATCATTGTCCGTAAATAAGTCTAGTTCCTTTAATAAATCTTGGACACCAGTTAAAGGGCGTCCCGTACACAAAACGATGCGTACACCTTGCTTTTCAGCGTCTTTCAATGCCTTGTAAACGGCTGGGGTGATCTTGCGGTCGTTGTTCAACAGGGTGCCATCGATATCGATGGCAATCAATTTGATACTCATAAGTTCCTCCTAGTGGCTTGGTTTGATCAAAGCACCATTGCGAATGTGCTTGGCAAACTCTTGATACGTCTCTCCAAATAAATCATAGTGATTTTGGATGTTGGGGTCAATCATTTCTTTTGGAAAATAAAAGCGCTGGTCACCTTGGGTTTGTCCTGCTAAGGCTGCAACAAGCTGACTGGCTTGGGATAATTCCACAAGGGAACCATCTTTTTCCTGTAATTCGATCTGTGTCCGATGTTTGCCTGAAGTCGGCCGATAAAAATCATAAGGCAGATCGAAGCTTGAATTGATGGCAGTATAATAGCGGGGATTGAAGCCGACTTTTTCCACCAGTCCCTGCATTTCTTTGATCATCGGCAACTGCGTCTCATCGCCAAAGCGGGCGGATTTCAACGGTTTACGATTTAAGAACCGTTTGGCTAAATCGCTGAGGATTGGATCATTTTCTTCTGTCCATTGGGTAAAGTAGGTATTTAATACGCCATCGTCGAGTTTCAAATACTCATCTAAAGTGAATTCTTGTTTTAAAAATGGGAGAAGCAGCTGCGAATGGCCTTGAAACAATTCTGAATCCACTTGATACAGTTCTGCAGCTCGATCCAGCAAATGGGCTAAGATCACTTCCATCCCTCGAGAACTAGCATGAAAATAAACTTGCACATACATTTGGTAACGACTGACGATGTAGTCCTCCACAGCGTGCATGCCATTCATAGAAAAAGCAATACCGCCTTCATAAGGACGAATCACTCGTAGAATGCGAGTCAGATCAAAGGTGCCGTATTCAGTGCCGGTAAAATAAGCATCGCGCAGCAAATAGTCCATCCGATCAGCATCGATTTGACTGGAAATCATTTGAACGACTTGGGGATTGGGATAGGTTTTAGTGATAACACTTGCCACCTTCTCAGGAAACCCAGCTTCCACACGATTCAATATCTGATGAACTTCCGTCTCAGGAGAAGTGATGATCGCCACTGTGATCGCTTCATGATCCGTATGAAAAATATGCTCAAAGGTGTGGGAGTAGGGTCCGTGGCCCACATCATGAAGCAATGCTGCACACAAGGTCACTAAACGCTCTTTGTCATCCCAGCCGTTTGGCCCGACTTTTTCAATGGGATAATTGCGTTGGAAAATATCGCAAATGCGGCGGCTGATTTCATAAACGCCCAAGGAATGGGAAAAGCGGCTGTGTTCTGCTCCGTGAAAGGTAAAAGAAGCAGTTCCCAGCTGTTTGATGCGTCGTAAACGCTGTACTTCTTTGGAATTGATCAAATCTAAAATTACTTGGTGCTGTACATGGACATAGTTATGAACGGGGTCACGAAATACTTTTTCTATCGCTAAGGTTTGATATTTATAAGGTAGACTCATCGCTAAACTCCTTTATTGGTTGGTTTCGCTTTTCCATGCCAGCTAAGCGTTGCTGCATTTGTTCGCTAAGGTTATTTTCTGTCAGCCATTGATCCAGTGATTCAAGCAGATATAGGGATTGGTCAGAGATCAAGGAAAGCAGGGCTTTTTGCAAGCGGTCAATCACCTCTTGTGTGGTAAACTTACGGCCGAGGGCTGCTTCTAAAGTGGTCATACTGGCAGGATTGACGGCTGGATAGCCATTCGTACCAAAGCGCTCTTTCAAACCTGCTTGGTAAAAACGACGAACGAGAGAACCGCGGGCTGGTTGGTCGCCATTGATGCTCAGATACATCATGACAGCCACGCCATCTTTGATCCGTCGTTGTGCTGTACCAGCAATTTTTTTTCCATCAATACTCAGGTCATAGGTGCCTGGGCAATACGAGTCAGCAATTTCATAAGCCAAAATTGTCTGCTCAGGAAAGGCTGTTTGCAACAATGCTGCCATCATTTCATAGGCTGCATCCGTGGTGACAGCCAAGTGTTTAGGGAAAATGAGGGAGACATTCAAAATACCGGTATCATTGATTACACCAAGCCCGCCTGAGTTGCGGATGATCGAGGCATAGCCAGCTTCTTTTAAAACCTGCAGACCGTCTGTCAAAAACGGCAACCGGGTATCTTTCATGCCTAAAATCATCGTATCGGACAACTGCCAAAAATGACAATAAACTTGTTCCTGTTTGCCAGCAGCTTCGGTGGCAACATCGGTGAAGGCAAACGGCTCATAAGGATTGTGGATACGTGGTAAGGTTTGATCCATTACATAGATAGTCAAATCGGTTAAACTCCTTTAAAAATAGCTGTTATCCTTATTATATACGATTCTTGGAAAATTACTTGGAGAAAAGAATGAAAACTTGCTTTTGTTTTCGTTTTTTATTTTCAATGAAGAAATAGACCAAGGAGAATCAACTGAAATGATTGACAAACGCATAAAAAAAAGCAAGAATGAAACTGAAATCTTCAAAGGAGGCACACGTACATGCAAGAATTATCAAAAGGAATCCCAATCTCGATTCATTTAACAACCAATGTACGTCAAGCAGGGGAAACAGAGAACTTTCTGTTTGATCTGCAAGGACAAGCAGTCAAGATCGGTGATACCTTATATATCCGTTACAAAGAGATCCAGCCAGATGGCACCGACATTCCCGTTACGATGAAAATCATGCCAGACGGACTGATTCAATTGATTCGCTCAGGGGAAATGCGTATGCGCTTGAAATTTTCTTATAAGGAACGTTTAGAGACGAGCTATCAAACCCCGTATGGCTTGATGATGTTCCACACCTTCACCAATCACTTGCACGTTAGTTTGAAAGACCGTCCATACTCGGGAAAGATCGATATCGATTATGATTTGTTCATGGCTGCTGACAAAGTCGGCGAATACAAACTATCTTTAGAATTTACCGCTTGATCAAAGGGAAATTGAAAGAAAAAATTGCAATTTGAGCCGTAATTTTGTATGATTAGGAGTAGACTGTGAAAGGACGTGTCCTGTTTGGAAATTAATGTATTTGAAGGTGTAAATAAAAACGAATTGTCGATGATTGAAGTTGCCCATGCGATTTTAGAGCAGCGCGGTGACGTGATGGATTTTTCTGATTTGGTCAACCAAATCCAAAATTATCTTGAAACATCAGACAGCGAGATTCGTGATTCATTGGCGCAGTTTTATACAGACTTGAATATCGACGGTAGTTTTATTTCTTTAGGCGACAATCGTTGGGGCTTACGTTCATGGTACGCCATTGATTCGATCGATGAAGAAGTCAACCATGGCATCGAAGACGAGGATGAAGATACACCACGTCGTCGCAAACGTAAAAAAGTCAATGCCTTTATCAACGATGATGAAGACGCAATCGATTATAACGATGATGATCCTGAGGATACTGATTTGTCAGATGACGAAGAAGATGATCTCTTTGATGATGATGATGACGAGGATGAAGAAATCTCGGCATACAATTCAGACTTGCAAGAAATCGGCGCCGACAACAGCACCGATGATGAAGAAGAATTACCTGACAGCATTGAGGAAGATCTCACCATTATCGATGACGATGATGAAGATGATTTTGCGGATGAAGAGGAAGAAGAGGAGTAATCCTCTTCTTTTTTTCGCCTTTTGGTTGCAAGCAACTTGTAATCGGTGAAGGACGATTTCGTCTTCTTACATAGATACAAATAAAAAAAGGAACCGCGTCAGCGGTCCCTAAGTGCTTTTGAATTATTGATTTGAATCGAGTATACTTGTAACGAAAAGAAAAAACGCGCCTTGAGGGAATCGAACCCCCGTCTCAAGAACCGGAATCTTACGTGATATCCACTACACTAAAGGCGCGAAGCACAAATATTAGTTTAACCAATTTCAGTGAAAAAAACAAGAGGTAGAATGATGAAATTTCAACAGCAATTTTCACAACAACAAAAACAGACGCAAAAGCTTGCTATGACGCAGAAATTGCAGCAATCGATCCAAGTGCTGCAATTTTCCGCAGACGAATTATTGTCATTCATAGATAACCAGGCATTAGAAAATCCGTTGATTGATCTGGGGGAATATGATTCGCCCATCACACCAAGCAAGAGCAGCGGCTCGTCAGAACAAATAATGGATTATTTAAGTCAGATTCCTGACCAGCATACATCGTTGTTTGAACACCTCATTGATCAAGTCCATTTAAATTACCGCGACACCTTTTTGCGGACGATCGTTTTATTTTTAGTCGAGTACATTGATTTAAACGGCTTTTTGACGATTGACTTGGAAGAAGCTGGAAAGCTTGTTGGTGGGACCCCAATCCAAATGCTCGATGCTCTAACCTTGATCCAGCAGCTGGATCCGGCAGGAGTCGGTGCTCGTGATCTAAGAGAGTGCTTGATGCTGCAAACGGAAAGAGATGACTATGCGCCGCCAATGGCCTATCTCATTTTAGAAGAATTCTTTACGGAAATGGCAGAGCGCAAGTGGGACAAAATCAGTAAAGCGTTGCAGATCCCTTTAAACGAGATCCAAAAGGTCTTTGACTATATTCAAACATTGACCCCGACACCGGGGGCGGCGTTTGGGTCAACGGATGGGCTCTACATTGTACCTGATTTGCGAGTAACGGTTGAAAAAGGACAACCAATCGTGAAATCAAACAAACGCGCCTTACCAGAAGTTCGCTTTCAGCAACAGTACTTTGACCAATTAAAGCAAAGCGGTGATCCGGAGGTCCTAAGTTATTTAGACAATAAAGCCCAAGAGTTCGAGTGGCTAAAGAAGACCTTGCAACAACGAGGGGATACCATCTATCGTGTCGGCGTGCAGATCGTTGCTCGGCAAAAGGAGTTTTTCACCCAACCGGATCGACCATTAAAGCCATTGGTTTTAAGAGAAGTTGCCGAAGAGTTAGGCATTCATGAATCAACGGTCAGCCGGGCAGTCAATGGGAAATATTTGGAAACCTCCTTTGGGGTGTTTGAATTGAAACTATTTTTTGGACAGAAAGTTTCGACGCAAGAAAGCGGGGATGACCTGACGACTGCATCGATCAAACAGCAGCTAAAAGCACTGATCGATGAAGAAAATAAAAATAAACCATTGTCAGATCAAAAGTTGACAGATGCCCTCAAAGCCCAAGGCATCGATATTTCCAGACGAACGGTGGCAAAGTATCGCGAAGCCATGAATATCCCTGGTTCTTCCAAGCGGAAACGATTCGAGTAAAGCAAAAGCTTACTACTAACGACGAGTAGGGAAGGCAGCAAAGCCTTTCCTTTTTTTATCGATCACTTCCAATTTTTTAATTTATGACGATTTTATGAAAAGCAAGATTTTGTGACTGAAATAGTTGCGTATCAAGGCGATAAGTGCTACTATTATTGGTGTAGGAAACAGATTTAAATTTTTTTTGCAATCGATGGGTCATTTTAAGTCATTGTAGGACGAAAATTGTCCAACGGGAGGATATAAAATGCTCGATGAATTAAAATTGATTGAGGCAATCACCCCGGATATTCTCGCTGTACTCCAGGAACGTTACCGTATCTTAAGAAATATTTATTGGATGCAGCCCGTTGGCCGCCGGACACTTTCGGAAAGTTTATCAATGACGGAACGCGTGTTGAGGACGGAAACAGATATCCTTAAAAAGCTGAAACTGATCGACTCTTCAAAAAGCGGCATGCAATTGACCGCCTACGGAGAAGAAGTGTACACGAAGATCGGTGCACTGATGGATCAGCTGTTCGGAATGCACCAAATCGAGAAACGATTATCAGAGACCTTTGGCATCGAACGTTGTTTGATTGCGAGCGGCGATGGTGATCGACAACCGAAAGTTATTGCTGAATTTGGCCAGTTGCTGAATGAATCGTTGGATCTCTTATTGCCAGAAGGCAAAAACACCATCGCAGTGATGGGAGGGACGACAATGGCGAAAGTTGCTGAGGAATTAGGCAATTTAGAAACCGCCAAACGTCATAACTTGTTTGTACCAGCCCGTGGCGGTATTGGAGAATCAGTCAACGTCCAAGCAAACTCAGTCAGCTCAGTGATGGCGATGCAGACAAATGGCGATTATCGCTCCTTGTTTGTACCAGAACAATTAAGCATGAACACCTACGAGTTTCTCTTGAAAGAACCCGCCATCGTTGATGTCTTAAACTTGATAAGTCAAGCAAATTGTGTTATTCATAGTATTGGACGGGCGTTGCATATGGCGGCTCGACGAAAAATGTCAGAACAAGAAATTCTGATGTTGAAACAAAAAAATGCAGTTGCAGAATCCTTTGGGTATTTCTTTAATGAAGCAGGCGAGGTCGTTTACAAAGTTCCTCGAATTGGCCTTCAATTAAAAGATTTGCAAAAAGTCCCAATCATTTTTGCGGTCGCTGGTGGACAGTCAAAAGCCAAAGCGGTCAATGCATACATGAAAAATGCACCAAAACAAACCTGGCTCATCACTGATGAAGCTTGCGCAAATGAGATTTTAAAAGGGGCAACCCTTTAAAATAAATATTTTTATGATTTTCATAAGGAGGAAATCTTAAATGACAGTTAAAGTAGGTATTAATGGATTTGGACGTATCGGACGCTTAGCATTTCGTCGTATCCAAGAAGTAGAAGGAATCGAAGTTGTGGCTATCAATGATTTAACAGACGCTAAAATGTTAGCTCACTTGTTAAAATATGATACAACACAAGGACGTTTCAACGGTACAGTGGAAGTTCACGAAGGTTCATTCAATGTGAACGGAAACGAAATCAAAGTTTTAGCTAACCGCAACCCTGAAGAATTGCCTTGGGGCGAACTAGGTGTTGAAATCGTGCTAGAATGTACTGGATTCTTCACTTCTAAAGCAGCTGCTGAAAAACATTTAACAGCTGGTGCAAAACGTGTGGTTATCTCAGCTCCTGGTGGAAACGATGTTCCAACAATCGTTTACAACACAAACCATGAAACTTTAACAGGTGAAGAAACAGTTATCTCTGGTGCTTCATGTACAACAAACTGTTTAGCTCCTATGGCGAAAACATTGAACGACAAATTTGGTGTAGTTGAAGGATTAATGACTACAATCCACGCTTACACAGGTGACCAAATGACTCTAGACGGACCACACCCTAAAGGTGACTTCCGCCGTGCCCGTGCTGCTGCTGCAAACATCGTGCCTAACTCAACTGGTGCTGCTAAAGCGATTGGCTTAGTAATCCCAGAATTGAACGGCAAATTAGATGGTGCTGCTCAACGTGTTCCTGTTGCAACTGGTTCATTAACTGAATTAGTTACTGTTCTTGACAAAGAAGTAACTGTTGATGAAATCAATGCAGCAATGAAAGAAGCTTCAAACGAATCTTACGGTTACAACACAGACGAAATCGTTTCTTCTGATATCGTTGGTATGACTTACGGTTCATTATTTGATGCAACTCAAACAAAAGTTATGACTGTTGGCGACAAACAATTAGTTAAAACTGTTGCTTGGTACGACAATGAAATGTCATACACTGCACAATTAGTACGTACTTTAGAATACTTCGCTAACCTATAAGAGTTGCGAACGACTTTAATTTAAACCATCGCAAGAGAAAGCGGGGAAGCATCGCGCTTCTCCGCTTTTTTTAACAATTATGCTAGGAGGAATCTGTTCATGGCTAAAATGACAGTTCAAGATATCGATTTAAAAGATAAAAAAGTTCTTGTACGTGTGGACTTCAACGTTCCATTGAAAGATGGAGTGATCGGAGACGATACACGGATCAAAGCAGCATTACCAACAATCAATTATGTGATCGAAAACGGCGGAAAAGCAATTCTTTTCTCACACTTAGGTCGTGTGAAAGAAGAAGCAGATAAAGCTGGAAAATCTTTAGCGCCAGTTGCGAAACGTCTTGGCGAATTATTAGGCAAAGAAGTAACTTTCGTGGATGAAACCCGCGGCGAAAAATTAGAAACAGCGATCAACAACATGCAAGATGGCGATGTCGTTGTTTTTGAAAACACTCGTTTCGAAGACATCGATGGCAAAAAAGAAAGCAAAAACGATCCTGAACTAGGCAAATACTGGGCTTCTTTAGGCGATGTTTTTGTAAATGATGCCTTTGGTACCGCACACCGCGCACACGCTTCAAACGTAGGGATCGCTTCAACAGGTATCCCAACAGTTGCTGGTTTCTTAATGGAAAAAGAAATCAAATTCATCGGGGAAGCAGTCGAAGAACCAAAACGTCCAATGATCGCGATTCTTGGTGGAGCAAAAGTATCTGATAAAATCGGCGTAATCGAAAACTTGATTCCTAAAGCAGACAAAATCTTGATCGGCGGCGGAATGACGTATACGTTCTACAAAGCAAAAGGCATGGAAATCGGTAATTCTCTTGTGGAAGCAGATAAAGTAGAATTAGCAAAAGAATTGATCGAAAAAGCTGGCGATAAATTAGTATTACCAGTTGATTCAATCACTGCTGCTGAGTTTTCAAATGATGTCCCAACAGAAGAACATACTGGTGATGTTCCTGAAGGACAAATGGGCTTAGATATCGGACCTGAAACCATCGCTTTGTTTGCTGAAACATTAAAAGGCGCAAAAACAGTCGTTTGGAACGGACCTATGGGTGTGTTTGAAATGTCTAACTTCGCAAACGGTACGATTGGTGTTTGTGAAGCAATTGCCAACCTTGAAGATGCAACAACGATCATCGGTGGCGGTGACTCTGCAGCTGCAGCAGAACAATTAGGGTTTGCTGACAAATTTACCCACATCTCAACAGGTGGCGGTGCCAGCCTTGAATTGCTAGAAGGAAAAACACTTCCTGGCCTAGCTGCGATCAACGATAAATAATCAATGACAAGCCGTGCAAAGAACTTTCTTTGCACGCTTGATAACGAAAAGGAGTGCCAGAACATGCGCAAACCAATTATTGCCGGAAACTGGAAAATGAACAAAACTGCGAAAGAAGCAAAAGAATTTGCTGAAGCAGTCAAAACAAATATTCCTAGCAACGAGACAGTTGACTCTGTGATCGGTTCGCCAGCTTTATTCTTAGAAACATTAGTGAATGCTGCTGAAGGAACAGAATTAAAAATTGCTGCTCAAAACAGCTACTGGGAAAATGAAGGTGCCTTTACTGGCGAAACTTCACCAGCAGCTTTAGCAGATCTAGGTGTTGACTATGTCATCATCGGCCACTCAGAACGTCGTGAATACTTCCATGAGACAGATGAAGACATCAACAAAAAAGCCAAAGCAATCTTTGCAAACGGCATGATTCCAATCCTATGCTGTGGTGAATCTTTAGAAACCTATGAAGCTGGCAAAACAGCTGAGTGGATCGAAGGACAAATCACTGCTGGCTTAGACGGTTTAACAGACGGTCAAGTAAGTAATCTTGTGATTGCTTACGAACCAATCTGGGCAATCGGTACTGGTAAATCAGCGGATGCAAACATCGCAGACGAAATTTGTGGCGTTGTCCGCAAAACCGTTGAAAAATTATACGGCAAAGAAGTTTCAGATAGCGTGCGTATCCAATACGGCGGTTCTGTAAAACCTGAAAACATTGCTGAATACATGGCAAAAGAAAATGTTGACGGAGCATTAGTTGGCGGCGCAAGCTTGCAAGCTGATTCATTCCTAGCATTATTAGATGCTGTAAAATAATTTCATTTTCATGAAAATAACATTTGCAGAATCGTGATTTTTTCACTACAATTAAGTTGTTCGCAAGGGGTATTCCCCTTAAGATAAAACAAACTCAAAGGAGAGACAAAACATGTCAATTATTACTGATGTTTACGCACGCGAAGTCTTAGACTCACGTGGTAACCCAACTATCGAAGTAGAAGTCTACACAGAATCAGGTGCTTTCGGCCGCGGAATGGTTCCTTCAGGAGCTTCAACAGGTGAACACGAAGCAGTTGAATTACGTGATGGCGACAAAGCTCGTTATGGCGGTAAAGGTGTAACGAAAGCAGTTGACAATGTAAATAACATCATTGCAGAAGCTATCATCGGCTACGATGTCCGTGACCAAATGGCTATCGATAAGGCAATGATCGCTTTAGACGGAACTCCTAACAAAGGCAAATTAGGCGCAAACGCGATTCTTGGTGTTTCTATCGCTGTTGCTCGTGCAGCTGCTGATTACCTAGAAGTACCTTTATACCACTACTTAGGCGGATTCAATACAAAAGTATTGCCAACTCCTATGATGAACATCATCAACGGTGGTTCTCACTCTGACGCACCAATCGCTTTCCAAGAATTCATGATCTTGCCTGTAGGCGCACCTACATTCAAAGAAGGCTTACGTTGGGGTACTGAAGTATTCCACGCTTTGAAATCAATCTTGTCTAAACGTGGTTTAGAAACTTCAGTAGGTGACGAAGGTGGTTTCGCTCCTCGTTTTGAAGGAACTGAAGACGGTGTTGAAACAATCTTAGAAGCAATCAAAGCTGCTGGTTTAGAACCAGGTAAAGATGTATACCTAGGATTTGACTGTGCATCATCAGAATTCTACGAAAACGGTGTTTACGACTACTCTAAATTTGAAGGCGAAAACGGCGTAAAACGTACTGCTGCTGAACAAGTTGACTACTTAGAAGAATTAGTTAACAAATACCCAATCATCACTATCGAAGACGGTATGGATGAAAATGACTGGGATGGTTGGAAACTATTAACTGAACGCTTAGGCGACAAAGTTCAATTAGTAGGGGATGACTTGTTCGTTACAAATACTGAAATCCTTGAAAAAGGGATCAAAAACGGTATCGGTAACTCAATCCTTATCAAAGTTAACCAAATCGGTACATTGACTGAAACTTTCAATGCAATCGAAATGGCGAAAGAAGCTGGTTACACTGCAGTAGTTTCTCACCGTTCAGGTGAAACAGAAGATTCAACAATCTCTGATATCGCAGTTGCAACAAACGCTGGCCAAATCAAAACTGGTTCTCTTTCACGTACTGACCGTATTGCAAAATACAACCAATTACTACGTATCGAAGACCAACTTGGTGAAGTTGCTGAATACAAAGGCTTGCAAGCTTTCTACAACTTAAAAAATAAATAATCTCTCGATTATTGCTTTGCTCTGAAAGAGTAGCGGTTGATTTAACAGTCAGCCGCTGCGATTTCAGAGCTTTTTTGTTGTCTCGATTCATTCATTGAAGACAATGACCATTCATCTAAGATAACTGAAAGTACTCATTTCTTCTTTATTTTCTTTTTCAGAAAAAAGAAATTATAGTTCTGGCTTATCAAAATTCTAAAATAAAAGAAAAAAGGTTAGGAGAAAAAAATGGCTTATGATTATTTGATCGTTGGTACAGGTCTTTTTGGGTCAGTTTTTGCTCATGAAGCAGCGAAACGGGGACATACAGTGAAAATGTTAGAAAAACGGACACATATTGGCGGCAATTGCTATACAGAAAAACAAGCAGGAATCGACGTACATAAATATGGTGCGCACATTTTTCATACATCGAGTAAAAAAATTTGGGATTATATCAATCAGTTTACTGAATTCTATCCCTATATTCATGCACCAATTGCAAACTATCAAGGTGAGTTATATAATCTTCCTTTTAATATGAACACATTTTACCAACTGTGGGGAACCAAAAATCCTGCTGAAGCTCGAATCAAAATATCGACCCAAATTGAAAAGACAGGAATAAAAAGACCACGAAATTTAGAAGAACAAGCTCTTTCGTTAGTCGGGACAGACATCTATCACAAACTGATCAAAGGCTACACTGAAAAACAGTGGGGACGAGAATGTGATCTTCTTCCTTCTTTTATTATCAAAAGGCTGCCAATTCGGTATACCTTTAATAACAATTATTTTACGGATATTTTTCAAGGAATACCCAAATTGGGCTATACACAAATGATTCAAAAAATGCTTACTCATCCACTGATTGATATTTCTTTAGAGACTGATTTTTTTGCAGATCGCACACGTCATGAAGCCTCTTCTAAGAACATTGTTTATACTGGAATGATTGACCAATATTTCGATTATTGTTATGGTGAGTTGGCCTATCGGTCATTACATTTTGAAACTAAAGTCTATGATACGGATAATTACCAAGGAACAGCAGTCATGAACTTTACAGACAGTCAAACGCCCTATACGCGAATCATTGAGCATAAACATTTTTGTCCAGTGGTGACAAAAAAAACAGTTATCACTAAAGAATACCCGAAAGAGTGGAAGAAAGGAGATATTCCTTACTACCCAATCAACGATCAAAGCAATAATGCACTGTATCGCAAGTATGAGAAATTGGCGCAACAGCAAAAAAAATGTTTATTTGGTGGGCGCCTAGCCAACTATCGCTATTATGATATGGACGATACGATCGCAGCTGCTTTGAAGCTTGTTCAATATGAATTTCCAGCAGAGTAACTTCTTTTATTGGAGAGGTTGCTTTTTTTTGTCCCGATTCTGGGACAAAACGTAACTTTTTTACTAGCTATGAAATAATTAGTTGTCCTATCTCATAAAGAAATAGGACTTGGGGAAGCTTGTAAAAATATTTTTACGAAAGGGGAGAAAAATAAACGTAATGAGTAAAAAGAATAATTATCGAAAGTTGTTACGATCCAATAAAAGTGAACGCTACAAGATGTATAAAAGCGGAAAACATTGGGTGTATGCAACGATCACTTCTTTTACTGGCATTGCTGGATTGAGTATCACGCCAATCGTGGCGCATGCTTCAGAAATCACACCGCCATTAGATGCAAGTAAAGAAGCAAATGCCGAGAATGTCTTGGCAAATAAAACGACTACCAAAATACCGGCTTCATCGACACAAGAAAGTGAAGCTACTTCACTCTCTGAAAGTACGCAGCCATCGGAAAGTTTTTCTGAATCCGAAAGTAATACGCAGTCACAAAGTGCGACAGAGTCAACTAGTTTAACAGAATCACAGAGTGTGAGTGATTCAGAAATTGAAAACAATGTTACCAGTATTGAAGAATCCCAAAGTGTTTCTGAATCAATGAGTCTTTCTGAGGAGGAGAGTGTGTCCGAATCAGAAAGTTTGAGTATCTCAGAAAGTACTTCGATTTCAGAAAGTGGTTCGTTGTCGTCAAGTGCATCAGAATCGACCAGTTTATCAATGTCACGATCTACAAGTGTTTCTCATTCAACGTCAGTAAGTCAAAAGAACCCACCAAAACAAACAGTCACCGAAAAAAATAAAGTAGAATCACAAAAAGCACAAGAGCTCTTTGATCAATTAGTGCCTAAGAAAGTACAAGCTTCGGTTGACACTACAACGAATTCATTAGAAATAGTAGTCAAAGATGGCAATTCACCAAGTACATCTTTGATACGGGCAGCGCAGCAATATGCTAGTGCCAATAACTTGATTGCAAGTTTTGCAATCACCACTCAATCAGGGCAGATCATTAAAATCAACGTTTCTGCAGATCCGGATATGGGTCGAGAAGAATTTGAACAGGCAATCAATGATGGAAATAAAACCAATTCACCTTCTGGAGTAACAGTTGATGTGCCTGATCAAGTGAAGAATAAAGATTTATACAAACAAACCGCTATTGCTAATGGCACGTATGCGGCAGTTAATGACTGGGCTACCTTAAAAGCAGCGTATGGAAATTCTTCGATTACCTATATCGAGGTCACCGCCAATATTACAGCAGCTACCAATGTGGCTACTCGTGATTTAGGTTGGCGCGAAACGAGTGTGATTATTGACGGGAATGGTTTTACAGTCAATATGGCAGGAGCAGCGTTTAATGTAGGGGCAAGTTCTACGGTTCGCGGTTCTATTTTTACGATCACAAATATTAACTTGATTCATTGGCAGTCAGGCACCAACTCAGGAGACAGTGGGACAGGTACAGCGGACGCAGTGATTGATTCAAGGTCGGCAACAGGTGGTTATGGATACTGGTACTTCAATATCGATAATGTCACTCTCGAAGGACGAGATGGTGTTAGCGGAACAGATACTGCTTATCAACCACGACGACTACTGGATGCTGAGGATAGTCAAGTGACTTTATCTGGCAAAATTGTTGCCAATGTAAAACAAGAATTGATGCAAATTGGGGAAGTAGCTATCGCTAATGGGTCCCATGTAGAGTTGAACCGAACAGCTGGTACCACTGGTTATTCCATGTTTTACTATATGGCGATCCGAGGGAACAATGCGAGTGATACAGGATTCAACCATACCTTTAAAGTAGGTGATGGTGCGACAATTATTGGTAACGAACTTAGTACCTATAATAGTAACAACTATCCCCTTGTCTATTATGGATTTAACTCAATCACTGTTGGAGATGACGTAACCTGGAAACAAGACGGCTTCCAAATGCTCCTTGATTTTTCTCGTTATTCAGGAAGTCAATCAAATGACCGAACTGCAACTTTTGGACAAAACCTGCAAATGACCGCTACCCGCACAGTAGGTTCCAATTCGCTAAATGTTACGAACAGAGCAGTTGTTACATTTAACGCTGGAACAGTACTTGATTTGCAACAATGGAATGCTAATACTGTTGTAAACGTTGACTCAGGCGCAACCGTTCGCTTTATTTCACCGCGAGCATTGCACTTAGCACGTCTAACTTCTTCAGGAGCTGTTTCAGCCGGCCGATTGATTACAGGTTCAGGAACATTCGTCATGAATAATTCTCAGATTAGTACATGGCAAGGCAGCAGTAGCCAAACCGCTGCTCCAGAAGGAAACCGTAACTTAAAATTCGTAGAGATGACTATTTCAGGTACGACAACCACCATTAAAGATACGGCTGGAAATGTTACTACATCTAATATTGTAGATACCTCTACCCGTGAATTAGCGACTGTTGCTATTGCACCAGGAACTGTAACTGTAAACTATGTTGATCAGTATGGCAATATTATCAAAACTGTTGATATGCCAATTGATCCAGACGTTAATTACATTGGTGAGTATCTTGATTTGCAAACGTTGGAGTATGCAAATGAGTTAATGCCTGATAATTACATGTGGGCGATTGGTACCCAAGTCGCTAGTTCTGCGAAAAATGATGGCCAAAGTGGTGGAGATAGTACGACTGATGCTGATAATGGGGATAGTTATGGACAAGCGACAGTTGCGATCGTTCCGATGGAAAACACCAATTATACCTATAATATTTATGTATACGGTGTTGCCAATAATTCGGTTCAGTACCAATATGTTGACGTTAAGACAGGTCAAGTGATCTCTTCTGAGTACATGAATGCTGGTACCGAAGCTTCAGGAACAGATAGAATTCCTGCAAACTATGGAAATGTTATCGATTGGACCAATAGTTACTATACTTCGACGAATTTACCTCCTGGTTACTATTATGCAACAGGTGCAGTATTAAATGGCAACGTCCAGCCTGGATCTACAACAGTAGGAACAGGTGCGAGTCTAACCACTATTTATGTTGTAGCAGATACACAAACAGTCAACGTAACATTTGTTAATTCAGATGGTCGTCCATTACAGAACCAAACTGGCACAGTTGCCATCAATGGGACGACCGGACAAGAAATAAGTTATACGGATTTAATTGCGGATTACCTCACTCAAACCGGCTATTATGCAGATCAAACAGGGACATTTGTTTTTGATAATACTAGCAATAATGGTAGTACGACAGATAGTGATCAACAGTTTATTACGATCACTCTTTATCCGTCTTATCAAGAAGTCGGTGTCGTTGGGAATAACCAACCGGAATCAGATCCGGCTACAGGGGAAGCATTTGAGCAAATCCCGGGAACAGTCACTGTTGGAAAATATGGTACTTCTGGCGTTTCAAACGAAAGTATCACTCTTGGTGTAACAGATGCAGATTTAGAGAGAAATGGATATATTTATACGGTTACTGGACCAGATGGAGTAGTCTACAATACATTAGCGGAAGCTTTGGCTGCCAATCAAACTTTTGACACTACTAGCAATGGAGCATCTCAAATGGATTCTTCACCTCAGATGTTCACGGTCAATTATGAGCAAGATCCAGTATCATTGTCTACCTCAGAGTCTGTTTCGGGAAGTGAATCATTATCTGAATCCATTATTACTTCTACTTCAGAATCAGAAAGTGTTTCTCTTTCTCAATCGATTTCAGAAAGTGACTCTTTATCAGAATCGATCTCTGTCAGTGATTCAGAATCTATGTCTACATCAACGAGTGAATCTGTTTCAGTATCAGAATCAGAGAGTGATTCATTGTCATCGTCGATTTCAGAAAGTGAATCTGATATGAATAATTCGACATCTGAATCATTATCAACATCAGTCTCTACTTCATCTTCTTTAAGTGATTCAG
The DNA here is from genome assembly GCF_016516865.1 of Enterococcus sp. S53. Lineage (NCBI taxonomy): Bacteria > Bacillati > Bacillota > Bacilli > Lactobacillales > Enterococcaceae > Enterococcus > Enterococcus sp. S53. The sequence goes on along the minus strand of NZ_JACVUH010000003.1, from coordinate 945 downwards.
AATCGGTTTCGATTTCATTGAGTGACTCAGAATCAGCGTCTCTTTCAATAAGTGAATCTATTTCAGTGTCGGACTCAGAGAGTGGTTCGTCATCGACCTCTATCTCAGAAAGTGAATCAATGTCTCTTTCAATTTCGATTAGTGATTCAGAATCTTTATCAGAATCCCTATCTGAAAGTATTTCAATATCTATTTCACTGTCGGATAGTGATTCAATGTCAGAAAGCCTTTCTGCATCAGAATCGTTATCCATATCAGCTAGTGTTTCTGAGTCAGATTCAGAAAGTGATAGTTCTAGCTTTAGTGCCTCTGTTTCTGGATCATTGAGCAACAGTACAAGTGATTCTGAAAGCTTATCTTTATCTGAGTCAGTATCAGTTTCACTCTCGCAATCACTCAGTGAATCCACTTCACTATCATTGTCAGAGAGTGATTCAGTATCAGAAAGTATTTCAGCATCAGAATCATTGTCTGTCGCAATTAGTGAATCTGATTCTTCTTCGCTTAGTGAGAGCATTAGTTTCAGCGAATCTATTTCTGATTCATTGAGTACCAGCATGAGTTTATCAGAAAGTTTATCGGAATCAGACTCGATCTCAAATTCAATTAGTACGTCGATGTCATTGAGCAATAGTGAGTCTACTAGCGAATCAGCAAGCTTCAGTGGCAGCACAAGTGTGAGCAACAGCGATTCCACAAGCGCAAGTACGTCAGTGAGCGAATCAACATCTACAAGTGTTAGTGAGTCGATAAGTACCAGCACATCAGTTAGCGATTCATTATCGTTAAGTAACAGTGAGTCAATGAGCTTGAGTACCTCACTTAGTGATTCCTCCTCATTGAGTGGCAGCATTTCGACCTCACTAAGTGCAAGTGACTCTGCAAGTTATAGCAGCAGTACGAGCGTAAGTAATAGCGATTCGACAAGCGAAAGCATATCTGCAA